>CAYLSV010000065.1:10168-19386 GCA_964386435.1 uncultured Tepidisphaerales bacterium | reverse complement strand
CTCCCTCACGGTCGGGCCTGGTGGCGGACGGCAAATTGTTCTCGCGTAGTTTCGCCGGGATGCCGACGGCGACGGCGTTGGCGGGTACGTCTTTTACGACCACGGCGTTCGCGCCAACCTGGCAGCCGTCGTGCAGCGTCACGTTGCCGACAACTTTGGCGCCGGCGCCGACGTTCACGCGGTTGCCGAGGGTTGGGGCGTCGTGGGGTTTGTCGGGTGTTTTGTTGCCGAGGGTGACGCCTTGACGGATGGTGCAGTCGTCGCCGATGACGCAGTGGCCGTGGACGATGATGCCGCCGTTGTGTTCAATGGTGAGGCGGCGGCCAATTCTCGTGGCGTAGGGCAGCTCGATGCCCAGCGTGTTGCGGCAACGGATGAACTGCCGCTTTTGCCACAGGCCGACGAGGCCACGCCACGGTTGCGACAGGCCCATCCGCCAGTTGCCGATGCGGTGTTGCCGCAGGGCGAGGTAGCCGGGCCGAGTCTTGTCGTCGTTGTGAGCGGCAAGGTCCTCGCGCAGCAGTTCCCGCAAGCCGAGGCCCGGCGGGTTCTGGTTGGTCCGGCCGCTGCCGCGCTCGCTCGTCATCGCATCGCTCACGGCAACAGGGTGTATCGGACGAAGTCGCGCCACAGGTGAGGCGGATCGAGCCGCGGCCCGCCGCGGACTTTCTGCAAGAATCGGCTCGTCGGCGTGGTCACGAGGAACAAGCCGTTCGCCGCGGCCGACCGGGCGAAACCGAGGTTGCGCCGCATGTACCGCCGGCGGGAGTCGAACCAGAA
The DNA here is from genome assembly GCA_964386435.1 of uncultured Tepidisphaerales bacterium. Taxonomy (GTDB): domain Bacteria; phylum Planctomycetota; class Phycisphaerae; order Tepidisphaerales; family Tepidisphaeraceae; genus CAYLSV01. Next base: position 18,606 of record CAYLSV010000065.1, on the reverse strand, counting down.
CCTGGGTCGTCGCTTCTTCACGGCGTCGGCGCCGGTCGTGCCGCTGGATTGGCCGATCAGGTGCGTGATCACGCTCGCCGGCACGTGCCACGTCGGCCAGCCGGCTTCCTTCGCCCGGAGACAGAAATCCGTCTCCTCGAAGTACATGAAGTACCCCTCGTCCATCAGCCCGGCATCCTCGAATACCTCCCGGCGGACCATCATGCTCGCCCCGGCCACCCACCCCACCGGCGTCGGCTCGTCGGGGATCGGCAGCGTCGTGCGGCGGCCCCACAGCAGCTTCGTGGCCGGGCCAAACCGCAGCACGCTTTCCACCTCGCCGGCCACCGTGGGCAAACGGAAGGCGCTGGGATAGACCTCGCCCTCGCGGTCCAGCGTCCGGCCACCGGCAATGCCTACGTCGGGGTGGGCGTCCATGAATTTCACCAGCTCCGCGATCGCGCCCGACCGGACCAACGTGTCGGGGTTGAGCAGCCAGACGTACTCTGGCACATCGCCGAACTTGCCGTCGAGGCCGGCGCGGATCGCCTCGTTGTTGCCGTAGGCGAAGCCGCCGTTCTTCGGCAGCGGCATGAAGGTGCACCAGTCGAGCGGCTCGGTGACCTCCGCCAGCTCCTCGGCTGAGCCGTCGCCGCTGGCGTTGTCGGTGACGATCACGTGGACGTCGTTCGCCGCGACCTCGCCTGCGAGCGAGTCGAGGCAATCGCGGACCAGCTTCGGCGTGCGGTAGTTGACGATAACGACCAGCGTTTTCATGGCAAAGGCTCCGCCCGGTCCTTAACGGTAGCCCGGCCCAGCAGCCCCAGCGCCAGGACGATCAGCACCGGCGCGGCGACGTGTTGCTCGCGGCTCCACACGAGGGTGAGCATCGGCACGATCAGCAGCCCAAGCCACACCCATGCCGCGGGCCTCGTTTTCCACAACCCGATTGGCACGGCGGCGACGGCGAGCATTGCCAGCAGGATCTGCCCCGCCGCGTAGAGCGGGTGGCGGGCGCGGCCGTCGTGCCAATCGAAGGTCAGCCACTTGACGGCCTTGATGCCGGTGAGCTGCGCGGCCTTGGCGGGATCGGCGGCGACGTGCTCGGCTGCCCATTGCCGTAGCAAGGTCGCCCGCTCGGCCTCGGGGCGGTTTTGCAGCAGGCCGCGCTGCTGAGCCGGCATGGCGTCGATTTGGCTGAGGCCGCCGGGGGTCCACGGGCCGCCGGTGGCGTTCGGGTTGTGGCCTTGCCAAGCGTCGACCCAGAGCGAGGAGGTCGGCAGGCCGCCGAGGTCGCCAAGGACGATCGCCCGCGTCAGCCACGGCAGCGTGAGCAGCCCGAGCGTCAGCAGGCACACGCCCGCCGCCCGCCGCCCCGCCGCAAAGCTGCCGAGCAGCACGCCGGGCAGCACCCACGGCAGCGCCGCCGCGGCGAGTGCGCCCAGCATCGAGCCGCCGGTGGGCCAGCCGCGTCGCCACGCCAGCAGCATGAGCAACAGCATGGCCGCGACGATGACGCCCGGCTGGGCATGCGTCGCCGCGAAGATTGACGCCGGCCACAGCGCCACCGCCAGCCCCGCCACCACGCCCCACCGGCCCGGCACGAGTTGCATCGCCGCCCACGCCGCCACGCCCGCCGCGGCGGCATTGAGCAAATGCAGCCCCAGCCACGCCCACGGCTCCCCAACGATGAGAAGCGCCGCCACCAGCACCGTGTACGGCGGCGTCCGCACGGTGCTCGGACCAAGGTGGTTCCAGCTGCCAAACGTGTACCCCTCGCCGGCCACAAGCTGTGTCGCCAGCGTGCGGTACTCGAGGTGGCCCGGATCTTCCTGCCAGTGCCCGGTCCACAAGACCGCCCCCACCCGCACGCCGACGGCGAGCAGGACGATCAGCAGGATGGCGGCACGTCGCGACACCTGCGCATCATCGGCGCGATCCGCCGGCGACGTTGCCGAAACTCCGCAGCCCTCGTGAGGACTCACCGTCGGCGGATTAGCCCAAGGCCGACGGCGGCGAGGAGGCCGAGCGTGGCGGGCTCGGGGACAACAATGTCCGTGGCCGACACGACCAGCGGGTCGCCGGTGGTGTTGAAGGCCGTGTCGCTGGTGAAGCCGAGCACGGCGTTGGCCCCCGTGTCCAAGAAGCTGTACCGGATGCCGATCACGCCGATGGGCGTCAGATCATTCAGCACGAACGGCGTCAACGGCACGTAGTCGCCGGTGATCGTGGTGGCGGTGGCGACGATGTTGGTGAAGTCGACGCCGTCCACCGGGGCCGGGTCCGGGGCGGTGAGCGAGACGATCTCAAACGCGTCCTCCGAGCCCGGCCCGGGCTGAAGCTCGAACCCGAGCGTGAAGTCTGACAACGTCGGCGGCGGCCCGTCAACCTCGGCCCCGACCACGAAGCCGAGCGTGACTTCGGTGGCTGTCTGGTCGAGGAACAGGATGTTGCTGAGGCCCAGTTCGATGTTCTGGGCAAACGCGGGGGCGGCGAACAGGCAAGCGGCGGCCGTGGCGGCGAGGGGGAGGCGGGTCATGATCTTCTCGTGAGTGCGCGGGCGTCGTGGACCGACGTTCGGGCCACGGCGGGGTTATCGCACGAACCGGACGATCCTTACAAACCACTTTCACGAAATTTCATCACCCGTCCGGCTGCTCGCTGCGGGGCAGCTCGGCGTTCAGCCGCGGCCGAAACACGGCTTTGGCCTTGCCGGCTGTGTGGAGCAGCTCGCCGCGGCTGCGGACGTCGAAGCGTTGGTGCAGCGCCTTGACGTAGTTGTGCACCGTGTGCGGCGAGAGGCCCAGGTCGGCGGCAATTTCTTTCTCGCTCGCGCCCTCCAGCAGCCGCTCGAGCGTTTGGGCCAGCCGCGGGGCGAGGTCGGCGGCGGGGTCGGCGGTGCGGCGGAGCACGTCGCGCCGCCAGAACCGGGCCAGCTCGACGTGGATCAGCCGCAGCAGCCGCGCGGTCGCCCGGCCATAGGCGGCGTCGGCGTCGGTGCGGTGCACGGCCAGTTGATCGACCGCCGCCACGTGCCGCAGCGCGACCTGGCTCATCAGCATGTGGTCGCCCCGCCGCAGCGTCACGGCCGGCTCGACGGCGGCCTCGGTTTCCGGATCGGCCACGTCGCCGCGGACGCTGAGCAAAAGCCCTTCGGGCGGCTCGTCGCACACCTGCTCCACCCGCAGCACGTTCGACGCCCCGCCGGTGTGCAGCAGCATCCACCCGACATCGGCCACCTGCGCCGCCCGTCGTCGGCTGGCGTCACGGAGCAAGTACACCTCGCTGCTGACGGCCATCGACCCGCCGAACAGCTCGTGCAACCCCCGGATCAGCAGCGGCCGCCAGGCGTCGGGGTCGGTGCCCACCTCGCGGACATCACCGACCAGCCGCAACGCCCGACGGACGTCCGAGAGCCGCAACCGCTCGCGGTTGGCCGGCTTCGGAAAAGCGGGACGCGTGGCCACGCCTGTAATGTCCCCGCGACCGCAACATCTGTCAACGTCGCCCCAATCTGGCGGCGTGCCACCCACTGCCCGGTAAGGGTCAATCGCCGGAACGGGTCGGGCTGCCGAAGATGATCACAACCACGCCACGTTAAAGGGGGACCCTTCGTGGACGTGCGGGGCGGTCCGGAGGGAGAGACCGCCGCCCCGCCCGGCCGATTCGCAGCGCAACCTGCGGATCGGCCCTGGCACACCACCGCGCGGCTGGCGCGGGCACCCGGGCCGGGTTTGAGAGGCCGGCGCTCCTCGGCGCCGGTCGCCCGGGTGCCCGCTCCAACTGCGGGGCGGAGGTCCGGCAGCCGACCTCGCTAACCTTGCCCGTGCCGACGGTTCACGCGGTGTTCGTGCTCGGGCTCACGCCGTCGCGGCGGCTGCGGCGGCTTTGGCGGGTGCTCGTGGAACTCGCGGAGAGCGAGCGAGCGACGGTGCGGCAACTCGGTTGGCGGGATGACATCGTGTCGTCGCCGGGCCCGACCATCTGGGTGGGCCACAGCTTCGGCGGCGGCCGCCTGGTGCGGGCGGCACGGTCGGTGGCGTGCGTCGACCACCTGCTGCTGCTCGACCCGGTGCCGATCCGCGGCTGGGGGATTCTTGACACCAAATCGTTCGTCCTGCCGCCTTCGGTGCAATCGGCAGCGTGTTACCGGCGGCGGCGGTGCTGGGGCGTGCCGCCGTACTCCCACCCGATCCGCGGTGCCGACTGCCCGTTCACCAACCGCCGCCTGGGCCTCGGCCACGACGGTATTGTCGGTAAAACGCTGGTCAGGCGGCACCTGCGGCGCACGATCCGTTGCCTTGCCGATGGCGGCTAAGCTGGCGGATGCTCTGGAACGTCGGCATCGTCTTCTTGATCGCCGGGGCCGCGGCTTGGGTGTTCGCCAAGCTCGCGATCAAGAACAAGCGGCGGCGCGGGTTGTGGCGCACCACCAGCTACATCCTCTTGATCGCCGGCGGCGTCCTGGTGCTCCTGGCGATTCTCAGCAACCCGCCGGGCTGACGGCCGACACCGCCTCGTCGCCCAGTTTCCAGTTGAACCGCGCCGCCGGCTCGGGGCCGACGAACTCGACGTTGCCGCTGCGGTAGTCGATCAGCTCCGGGCCAAGCCGCCGCATCTCGTCGCTCAGCGCTTCGAGCTTGGTGGCGCTGCGGGACAACTCATCCCGAAGCCGGTGCCGATCCGGCTCAACGGCCGTGTGGTTGAGCGCGTCGTGCAGCGTCCGGGCCGTCTGGCACTCCCGCGCCGCGTCGGCCGCGATCCGGCGGACCAGCGGCAGCATCCGGTTGGCGTCGTCGACCGTGAAGCCGCGCCGCCGCCTCGCCGGCTCGCCGACGAGCAGCCCAGCCAAACGGTGGCCGAGGCGTTGGGTGGGTTGGCACTGGTCGTTCCGTGACGGCATGACATCTCCTGCTGAGCTGGCGATCTTCGGGAGCTTCGGCACCACCTCAAGGCGAATCGCCTCAGGAACCGCGACTTTGCGGCGAACTTCTGCCAAGCCGGGTAACTTGTTTCGACTCGCGCGCTTGCTCCGGTGGTGAAGCCGGCGGATACGATCCGTCGTGTCCGACGACCTCTTGCCCATCGACGACTTGCCGCCGGGGGTTCGGCGGCACGTTGCCCTGCTACAGCAATCGGCCCAAGAGACGCCGGAAGTTGAGTTATCGGCCCACGATTTGCTCGACCCCGCCGACGGCGGCGGCCACCGCCGGCCGCACTATGCCGGCCTGTTCCTGCTGGGCGAGTTCAACGCCAACCGCCCCCTGCCGCCCGAGCCCGTCGACGCCGCCGCCAACCGATCCGCCGACGAGGCGTGGCCGGACCAGCCCTTCGGCGGTTTGAACGACCAAAGCGCCTTGCGACTCGCGTTCGACCACCTCGCCCTGTTCGCCGCCGGCCGATGCGCAGAACAAGCCGCCGCCACCTTCGGCCGCATCGCCCACCAAAAGGCCCGGCTGACCGACGACGGCAGCAACCCCGAGCCGCGTTGGTACGGTGAGTTGGTGCTGCTGCACGCCCTTTGCACCTACGCCGGCCTCGCCGGCGACGCCGAGTTGCTGCGAGCCGCCGCGGACATCGCTGCTTACCACCAGGCCGAGACGCAGCCCGACCACGCGACCGGTCAACCGCTGGCCGTTCACGCGGCCCTGTTGTCGCCCGACACGTTGCCGCTGGCGGAACTTCTGTTGCTGCCGCTGATCACCCGCGGCCGAGCCGTGGGCGTCGACCAATTGCTGCTGCTCGACGCCGCCGCCACCCTCCGCCGCCCGGCCGTCGCGGCGTTTATGCGCACCCGTTGGCCCTCCTAAACTCGGCTCCGATGAGTGCCACGACCAACGCCTCGCTGACGCCGCAAGTGCTGGCGTTGCTCCGCTGCCCGCTGACCCGCAGCCCGCTCCGCCACGACGGCGACGAACTGATCGCCGAGGTCGGCGGCCTCCGCTACGCGATCCGCGACGGCATCCCCGTGCTGCTCGTCGAGGAGGCCGAGCTGCCCGAGGGCGTCGACTCGCTGGACGCTTTGCGCGAGAAGCTCAAGGCCGAGGGCGTCGAGGTGTTCGCCTGATCATGAGCCCGCGTTGCCCGAGGATTTGCAACAACTCATCGACCTCGCCAACCGCGGCATGCTGCGGCACCGGCACGGGTTGCTGCGCCGCCTGAGCGACGCCCGCCGCCAAAACCGCGAGCCCGACGAGCGGACGGTGAGCCGCGTGATCGACTCTGCCGCCGAGGTCGAGCGGCGGTCGAAGCTGCGGCCGGGCATCGATTATCCCGAAGAACTGCCCATCGCCGCCAAGCGGCAGGACATTGCCGAGGCCATCCGCGATCACCAGGTCGTCATCGTCGCCGGCGAAACCGGCAGCGGCAAGACGACGCAGCTCCCAAAGATTTGCCTCGATCTGGGCCGCGGCGTCGCCGGGCAGATCGGCCACACCCAGCCCCGCCGCCTCGCCGCCCGATCCGTCGCCAGCCGCATTGCCGACGAACTCGGCACGCAGCTCGGCGGCATCGTCGGCTACAAGGTCCGCTTCACCGACGAAGCCGGCCCCGACACGATGGTCAAGCTGATGACCGACGGCATCTTGCTCGCCGAAACCCAGGGCGACCGCTTCCTCAGCAACTACGACACGATCATCATCGACGAGGCCCACGAACGCAGCCTGAACATCGACTTTCTCCTCGGCTACCTGAAAAATCTGCTGCCCCGCCGCCCGGACCTGAAGCTCGTCATCACGTCGGCGACCATCGACGTCGAGCGGTTCAGCAAGCACTTCGAACACGAGGGTGTTGACGCCCCGATCGTCGAGGTCAGCGGCCGCACCTACCCGGTCGAGGTGCGGTATCAGCCGCTGGTCGATCCTGACGATCCGACGCTCGACAAGGACGAAGAGCCCGACCTCGCCGCCGCCATCGTCGATGCCGTAAGGGCCGTTGGCCGGGAGGCTCCGAGTCGCAGCGACGCCGACACGTTGGTGTTTCTCACCGGAGAACGCGACATCCGCGAAGTCGCCGAAGCGCTCGGCAAGGCCGATCTGCGGGACGCCGAGATCCTGCCGCTCTACGCCCGGCTCTCCGGCGAGGAGCAGATGCGGGTGTTCAAGCCGGCGAAGAAGCGGCGGATCGTGCTGGCCACCAACGTCGCCGAGACGTCGCTGACGGTGCCGGGCATCCGCTACGTCATCGACCCCGGCCTGGCCCGGATCAGTCGGTATTCGCCCCGCGGCAAGGTGCAGCGGCTGCCCATCGAGCCGATCAGCCAAGCGTCGGCCAACCAACGCAGCGGCCGCTGCGGCCGCGTCGCCGAGGGCGTCGCGGTGCGGCTCTACTCGGAGAGCGACTTCAACAGCCGGCCGGAGTTCACCGACCCGGAGGTGCTGCGGACCAACCTCGCCAGCGTCATCCTGCAGATGAAGGCGCTGAACCTCGGCCGCCCGGAGGACTTCCCGTTCCTTGACCCGCCCGACTACCGCCAGCTCAAGGACGGCTACCAGACCCTGCTCGAACTGCAGGCGCTGGACGAGCACAAGAAGCTCACCCCGCTCGGCCGCCGGTTGGCCCGGTTGCCGATCGACCCGAAGCTCGGCCGCATGCTGCTCGCCGCCGGCGAGTGGGGCTGCGTCGCCGAAACGCTTGTCATCACCGCCGCCCTCTCCATCCAGGACCCGCGCGAACGGCCGCTCGACAAACGGCAACAAGCCGACGAGAAGCAAAGCGAGTTTCGTGACCCCGGCGGCGACTTCCTCAGTTTGCTCAGACTATGGAACGCGCACAAAGACGTGCAGCGCGACCGAAGTAACAACCAGGCCCGCAAGTGGTGCCGGGAGCACTTCCTCAACCCGCTGCGGATGCGGGAGTGGCAGGACATCCACCGGCAGCTCCGCGAATTGTCCCGCGATCTGGGCCTCCGCGGCAACCGCGAGCCGGCCAAGCCGGACGATTTGCACCGGGCGCTGCTGGCCGGGCTGCTCACCAACCTCGGCCATCGTGACGCCAACGGCACGGCGAAGAACGAGTATGGCGGCACGCTGGGCAAACGGTTCTGGCTCTTCCCCGGCAGCGCGCTTTTTGACAAGAAGCCGCTGTGGGTGATGGCCGCGGAACTGGTGGAAACGCAGAAGCTGTACGGCCGAACCTCGGCGGCGATCGACCCGGAGTGGGCCGAGCATGCCGCCGGGCATTTGGTGAAGCGGAGCGTCAGCGAGCCGCACTGGGACAGCCGCCGGCGGCAGGCGGTGTGCTACGAGAAGGTCGTGCTGCAGGGCCTGACGCTCGTACCCCGCCGCCGCGTCGCCCTCGCCCCCCGCGACCCGAAGACGGCCCGCCAGCTGTTCATCAACCACGCGCTGGTCGACGGCGACATCGACACGGATGCCCCGTTTTTCCGGCACAATGCCGAGCTTTTACGCGAGCTGGAACTGCTGCAGGCCAAGACCCGCCGCAACGACGTGCTCGGCGGG
>CAYLSV010000065.1:0-10048 GCA_964386435.1 uncultured Tepidisphaerales bacterium | reverse complement strand
CGGGCCGGAGATGCGGTACGACTTCTACGACGCCCGCATCCCGGCGAAGGTGGTCGACGCCCACAGCTTCGACCGCTGGCGCGGCGACGCCGAGCAGACGAATCGGCGGCTGTTGTTCATGGAGAAAAAGGACCTTCTCCTGCGGACGGCCGAGGACTTGCCCGCGGCGATGTTCCCCGGCGAGATGGATATGGGCAACGGCCTGACGCTGCGGCTGAAGTACCGCTTCGACCCCGACCACACGGCCGACGGCGTGACGGCGGTGGTGCGGCTGGCCGATTTGCACCGCATCGACCCGCGCAAGCCGGACTGGCTCGTGCCGGGGCTTTTGCAGGAGAAATGCGTCGATCTGATTCGCACGCTGCCCAAGCCGGTTCGCCGGCAGGTCGTCCCCGCCCCGCAGCACGCGGCCACCGCCGTCCACTGGATGAGCTTTGGCGAGGGCAATTTGTTGGCCGAGCTGGCGGCGAGCTTGGGGCGGCAGACCGGCACGCAGGTGAAGGCCGACGATTTCAAGCCGGAGGAACTGCACGACTACCTGCGGCTGCGGATCGAGGTGAGAAACGACAAGGGCAAGCGCATCGCCGCCGGCCGCGACGTGCGGCAGTTGCAGCGTGATTTGGTAAGTGAAGCCCGCGATCTGCTCACCGAACTACCTGGCAGCCCATGGATTCGCGATGGCGTGACGACGTGGGACTTCGGCGACTTGCCCGACCGCATCGAGGTCAAGCACCACGGCCGCACGGTGCAGGGCTACCCGGCCGTGCTCGATGGCGGTGAAGTCGTGTCGCTGCGGCTGCTCGAGACGCAGGATGCCGCTCGCAAGGCGACCCGCGACGGCGTGCGGCGGCTGTTCGCGCTCGACTACAAACGTGAGCTCGAGTCACTCGTCGAAACCGAGCCGGGCGTCGAACAACTCGCCTTGCTCGCCGCCCCGCTCGGCGGCCGGCGGTTCAAGACGGAGCTCGCAGCCGCCGTCGCCGATGTGCTGGCGCGGGACGATCCGCGTGAGGTGCGGACGCGGGCGCAGTTTGAAGAAGTGTTGGAGAGCGCGTGGAATCGCCTCGGCCCGACGACGACGAAGGTGGTCCGCGACGCCCGCTCCTCACTCGATGGTTACCACGACATTTACGCCCTGCTCGACGTGCCCGAGGCGGATCTGATGAGCGACAGCTATGCCGACATGCGCGAGCAGTTGGCGGCGTTGGTGCCCAGCGATTTTCTGCGGGCGGTGCCGCCGCGATGGTTGCCCGAGCTGCCGCGCTTCCTGAAGGCGATCAAGATCCGCCGGCACAAGCTGCACAACGCCGGCCTGAAGCGCGACCTCCAAGCGATGGGCGTCGTCCGCCCGCTCTGGCAACGCTGGAAGGCACTGCCGGAGAATGCGGACCCGGCCATCCGCCGCGATGTCCGCTGGCTGATCGAGGAACTCCGGGTGAGCCTGTTCGCTCAAGAATTGAAGACAAGCGTGAAGGTGAGCCCGGAGCGGGTGGAGAAGTGGTTGGGGATGATGGAGCCGGTGGGCAAGGGGAGATGAGGTGGTAGGTGGTAGGAGCGAGGCAGTAGGAGCGAGAAAGAGATTCGGCACCTAATACCTACCACCTCACCCTTCCTTCCGCATCACCGTATCGCCCCGCACAGTGGGCGGGAAGATCGCGCTGCCGGTGAAGGCGCTGATGAAGCTGACGCCGGGCCGGACTTGATCCCAGTCGGCGTCAACGCGGACACGGACGGCCTCACCGCCGGCAACGCTGCCGACGTTGATCGCGCCGCCGCCGGGGCTCTCCACGACCACGTTGTACCGCCCGCTGAAGCCGCTGGCGGCCATGGAGCGTTCGACGGCGTTGAGCACGTCCTGCTGCGTCCCGCCGGCGACGATGCCGCTGCGGGCGCCCTCGCGGGCGGCGCCCTGCACGCTGTGGGCGACGAAGAAGTACCAGCCGAACTCAACGGCCCCAAACACGAGGGCCAGGATGATCGGCATGACCAAGGCGGCCTCGATCGTCGAGATGCCGCGGCGGCGGGCGGTGGTAATCGGGCGTTGCATCATCATTCTTCCGGGAAAACCTGTCACACGAACAGCGGCAGGGCCAGCGCCGCGACCAGCACCGGCACCGCGTAGGGCAGCGGCCGGTCGATGCTCTTCATGCTCTTCGCAGTGGCCGTCACGTCGTCCATGCCGAGCTGCTTGGCGTGGACGAGGTCGCCGGTGAGCACGGCGGTATTGCGGAGCAAACGGATGAGCTTGCCCTGATGAATCGCCTGCCCGAGCACAAGCACCATGCCGATGATGGCTTGAAGCGCGAACAGGATGAGCATGCCGACCGGCCCGAGCCACGCCCCGCAGGCGGTGAGCAGCTTCACATCACCGCCGCCGGAGAAGCGGAAGACGAACGCGTGCAGCATGAGCACGAACCCGAGCCCCGCCCCGGCCAGCGACCCGGCCAGCCCGTCCCACCCCAACCCGCCCCGCACCGTCGCCGTCGCAATGCCGCCCAGCAGGAGCGCGAGGTTGAGCCAATTGGGGATCTTGCGGTGCTTGTGATCAATTACCGCCGCCAGCGCCAGCAGCGCCAGCATGGGCAAGAGCCGCACCGCCCCCCCAGGCCACGCGGCGAAATCGGGCATCAGGCTGGAGGCGTCAGGCATACACCGGCATCATCGGCACAACCCGCAACCGGCTTTCGCTTGAACTTCAGCCGTCGGGGTTGTCCAACAATGCTTGAAGCCGCTCGCGCAGCGGCGACGGATAGAGGTCGGGCCAAGTCTCATCGATCAGGCCCACTTGAATCATGTCCATCAGGTGTGTCCGGTCCTTCAGCCGGTGAGCGACAAGTTTTGTGCGCACCAACGCTTCAAGGTTCAGCGCCTCGGCGTCGCTCAGCCGCGTGGTTTCGTCGAGCGTTGGAAACCGCGTCGGATCGCCCTCACGCACAACTTCGCCCGCGTACAGCAAGTGGACGCCGCCACTGGGCTTCCCGTCCGGGCCGTCGATGAACAGGTCGATGCCGTTGACCTCGTGGTACTCCCACCCGTCGGCCTCCATGGCGACGACGACGCGACTGAAGTCGCCGCGATCGATCATGATGTCCACGTCCCGCGTGTTGCGGATCGCGTCCTCATCCTTCGTCGCGACCCAAAACGCCACAGCGTTGCCGCCGGCCACGGCGTACGGGATGTGGGCCGCTTCGAGATTGGCGACGGTTCGCCTCAGACGCTGTTCGACTTTCTCCACTGCCATAAAAGCTCTCCTGATCACATCCACCCCGCCGGTGTCGAGCACGGTGCTGGCCATGGCGACAGTCTACGGTCGTCACAGCTCCACCGGCAGGTATGGCAGGTCGGTGCGGCCCATCAGGGCCTCGTCGATGCACCTTGCGGCTTGGCGGCCTTCGCTGATGGCCCAGACGACCAGGCTCTGGCCGCGGCGGGAATCGCCGGCGGCGTAGACGCCCTCGACGTTCGTCTCGTAGTGGTCGTTGACTTGGATCGCGCCGCGGCCGGTCAACTCGATGCCGAGGTCGGCGACGGGGCCGTAAGTCTCGGGGCCGCTGAAGCCGATGGCGAGGAGGCAGAGGTCGCACGGGAGCTCGAACTCACTGCCCTCGATTTCCTCGATGTGACGGCGGCCGGTCTCGTCCTTGTGGCTGTTGATGCGAACGCCCTTGAGCTTGCGGACGTGGCCGGCGTCGTCGCCCTCGAACGCCTTCGTGATGACGGCGTAGTCGCGGAGATCCTTGCCGTACTTGCCCAGGCCCTCTTCGTGGGCGGCGCTGGTGCGCAGGACCATGGGCCAGTGGGGCCAGGTTTTGTCGGGGTCGCGCTCGCCGGGCGGCATCTTGTTGATGTCGAATTGCACGATACTGGCGGCCCCTTGGCGGAGGGCGGTGCCGAGGCAATCGGCGGCAGTGTCGCCGCCGCCGATGATGATGACGTGCTTGTCCTTGGCGTCGATCATCTGTTCCTCGAAGATCTGGTCGCCGAGGTTGAGCTTGGTCTGCTGCGGCAGGTAGCTCATGGCGTAGTTGATGCCGGTCAGGTCGCGGCCGGGCACGTCGGTGTCGCGGGCTTTGGTCGCGCCGGTGCAGATGAGGATGGCGTCGAACTGCTCGCGCAACTCCTCGGTGGTGACGTCGACGCCGACGTTGGTGCCGCAGCGGAACTCGATGCCCTCCTGCCGCATGAGGTCGCAGCGGCGGTCGACCGTTTTCTTGTCCATCTTGAAGTCGGGGATGCCGTAAAGGAGCAAGCCGCCGGGCCGGTCGTCGCGCTCGAAGATGGTCACGCGGTGGCCGGCGCGATTGAGCTGCTGGGCCGCGGCAAGCCCCGCCGGGCCGCTGCCAATGACGGCGATTGTCTTGTCCGTCCGCCGGGCGGGCGGCTCTGGCTTGATCCACCCCTCGGCGAATCCGCGGTCGGCGATTGCCTGCTCGATCGTCTTGATCGTCACCGGCTGGTCGTTAATGCTCAGCACACACGCCTCCTCGCACGGTGCCGGGCAGATGCGGCCGGTGAACTCGGGGAAGTTGTTCGTGCGGAGCAAGGCCTGCAGCGCCTCGTACCAGCGGTCGCGGTAGACGAGGTCGTTCCAATCGGGAATCTGGTTGCCCAGCGGGCAGCCGTCGTTGCAGAACGGCACGCCGCAGTCCATGCAGCGGGCTCCCTGGTGCCGCAGCTCGGCCTCGTCCATCGGGACGTAGATCTCGTCCCAATCGAGCACCCGCAACTCCACCGGCCGGCGGCTGCGGGTTTGGCGGGCAATCTCCTTGAATCCGGTCGGCTTTCCCATGGGCGGCCATCATACGGGAACGGCGGCGGGCGGATTCAAATGCGGTAACGTGTTGAAGAGCGTGGCCGTCGAGGACTCCGAGATCGACCTGGCGACGCTGTTCGGGTGACGCTCAGTGCCCGAGTTTTTGATTAACGTGGACGTCCATCTGCGGGTACGGGATGCCGATGCTCGCGGCGTCGAGCTTGTACTTGATGTTGCGGGTGAGGTTCTCCTTCACCGCCCAGTAATCGCCGGTGCGGGCCCAGGCGCGGACGGCGTAGTCGACGCTGCTGCTGCCGAGCTCGTTGAGGTAGATGACCGGGGCGGGGTCGCTCAGCACGTCCGGCGTCGCGGCGACGGCCTCCAGCAGCACCCGCTTCGTCTGGTCGATGTCGGCGTCGTAGCTCGCCCCAACAGCCACGTCGACCCGCCGCGTCGGCAGCGTGGTCATGTTCTCGATCGTGCCGCCGTAGATCTCGCCGTTGGGGACGATGATCTTGCGGTTGTCGGGCGTGATCAGCGTGGTGGTGAAGAGGTCGATCTCGTCGACCTTCCCCGTCTGCCCGGCGGCGTTCACCACGTCGCCGGCCTGGAACGGGCGGAAGATCATCAGCATCACCCCCGCCGCGAATCCGCCCAGCAACCCCGACAGCGCCAGACCGATCGCGAAACCGGCCGCCGCGATGATCGTCGCGAAACCCGTCACCGGCACGCCGAACACGCCCAGCGCCATGATGACCACCAGCACCAACAGCGCCCACCGCACCAGCTTCGCGAGAAAGCCGCTGAGCGTCTCGTCGAGCTTCGCCCGCCGCAGCGCTTTGCGGACGAAGCCCGAAATCATGCGTGCGATGATCGCCCCGATGATCAGGATTGCCAACGCCCCGATCAGCTTGCCCAAGAGCGTCGGCCCGTAGGTGATGAGCCAGTTGTACCCGGCGTCGGCGACGGCGGAGAAGTCGCCCTCCTTCAACGCCTCGGCCACCTTCCCGGCATCGTCCGCCGCCGCCTGAAGCTCGGCTTGGGCGTCATCAATCCCCTCGCCGGCTTCCTCCAGCGCCGCCGCCTCGGCCTCGGGATCGTCTGTCGCCTGGGCATCCTCGACCGCATCTTCGGCCCCCTCCAACGCCGCCTCCGCCTGCTCCACCGCCGCCGCCCCGTCGACCTCCTGTCCCACCGCCGGGGCGGTGATGAGGAGCAGCGACACCAGGAGCCACGTCCATCGAGAGATGTTCATGCCGGAATTGTGGCGATGCCCCGCCGATGCACAAGCCGCCCGCGGGTGCCGATAAGCCGCCGCCCTTACCGCGTCTTGCCACGATGGCAACTTCAGCGAATTCAAGACGTCAGGCAGAACGCGACTGCATGGCAGTGCTTGTCGCAACTGCTGATCTCACGCCAGTTGTTGCCGCTCGGGCGGAGTGTCGAGTTGCACCTTCACCACGTCGCGGACGGCAGGGGCGTCGACTTCGAAGAGGGCCGCTTCGCGGAAGCCGAAGGCGGGGGCGAGGAGGTTGGTGGGGAAGGTTTGTCGCTTGGTGTTGTAGCGCATCACGGCGTCGTTGTACGCTTGGCGGGCGAAGGCGACGCGGTTCTCGGTGCTGGAAAGCTCTTCCATTAAGCGGGCGGTTTGAGTGCTGGCTTTCAGGTCGGGGTAATCCTCAACGCGGATCATGAGCTGCCCGAGGGCGGCGACCAGGGCCGATTCTGCGCCGGCGGTTTGCTGCACGTCGGCGGCGTTGGCCCAATCGGTGCGGCGGCTGTTCTCGACGGCGGCGGTGCGGGCCTGAATGACGGCTTCGAGCGTTTCCCGCTCGTGGCTCATGTAGCCTTTGACCGTTTCGACGAGGTTGGGAATCAAATCGTGGCGGCGTTGCAGCTGCACGTCAATCTGGCTGCCGGCGTTCTCGACGCGTTGGCGGAGGGTGACGAGGCGGTTGTAGGTCGCGACGACGAAGCCGATGACGATCACGCCGAGAATCAGCGCGACGCCGGCGAGGAGGTAGAGCGACCGCATGGCGGAAGTGTATCGCCTCAGCCGGCCGACGGGCGGCGTTGGTGGCCGTTGCCGTTGGCGCCGGCGACGAGGGCGATGGTGTTCTTGCCGTGCTGCTTGGCGTCGAACATCAGCGCGCGGTCGGCGGCCTTCACCAGCGCCTCGGGGCTGTCGGCGTCGAACGGGAAGACCGCCATGCCGCCGCTGATCGTCAGCTTGCCGCGGCCGCTCTCGCCCAAGGCGTCGAACTCGGTGCGGTCCATCATCCGGCGGAACCGGTCGGCGATCTGCAGCGGCGTCTGCGGGGCCCGACCGGCCGTCGCGGCGGCGGGGTCGCGGGGCGTGCGGGGGCCTTCCTTCTCCCAAAACACCACGGCGAACTCGTCGCCGCTGATCCGGGCGACCAAGTCGTGATCGCGGCAGCACCGGCGGATGAGCTGGGCGGTTTGCCGCAAAATCTCGTCGCCCACGCCGTGGCCGTATTTGTCGTTGTATTGCTTGAAGTTGTCGATGTCGAACAAAAGCAGCGTCACCGGCGTGTACTGCTGCCGGGACCGCTCGAGCATGCGGGCGAGGAACTGCTTGAAAAATCGGGCGTTGTACAAGCCGGTCAACTCGTCGGAGTACGCCAGCTTCTGGATCTGCCCGTGGCGGGCGTCGAGTTGGGCGAGCTTGGCGAGCGGCCGGGCGAGCTTCTCGGCGAGCTTCTCAATCGCGGCTTCCTGATCGGGCGGTCCCGTCACCTCCAGCACGCCGAACTCGCCAAGGGCCTGACAAATCGTGCCGGCCTCCGCGGCGTCGGGGAACTCGGGCAACACACGGATCGTCGCGGCGTCGCCGGCAGCTTCGTCGAGTTTCTTCACCACCGTCGCCAGCCCACGGCCGGGCTTGTCGACCTGGGCAGACAGCAGCGCGTCGATCGTCAACGCCTCCGTCACCGCGGCTGTCCAGTGCTGCCGCTTGCTGTGGGTCGTCGGCCCGAGCACGGCCCGGACCTCCTGCTCGGTCAGCGGCGTAGCGCAGAACCCGCCGACCTGCGGCACGCGCTGCCGCACCTCGTCGGTGGCCTGGCGGCGGTCCGGCGGGCCGTAAAGGTGCACCAATGCCCCGCCGGCCGCCTCGCTGAGGGCGGTGGCGGCGGCGGTCGGGCGGTGGGCGATGGCGGCCTCGTCGGCGAGGACGGCGTTGAAGTTGCCGCCGTGGGCCTCGGCGATGGCGTCGAACACGTCGGTCGCCGCCGCCGTCTCGACTGGGGAGACGGCGTGGCCGACCACGCTGCGGACGGCTTGGGCCTCGCGCCCCACCACCAGCACCCGCCGGTTGCCCGGCGGCGCACCGTTGCCATGGATCGTCGCACCGTTCTGCATTATTTTCTCCGCCAACAGCCTACCACATGGACGCCGCGGACCGTTCGAGATCCGCAACTCTTTTCGAAGACCCCGACGCCCGGCGGTGCGTTAGGATGACCGCACGCGGCCACCGTGAGCCGCCTCACCCAACCGCGGCAGAACATGGAGTTCCTTCAGTCCACCCTCGGCAAGATCGTGACCGCGGCGCTCGCGTTGGGCGTCGTGGCGGCGGCCATCGCGTGGTACCAGATGGAACCGGGCGACCGCTCGGCCCTCATCGGCGGCGTGGGGCGGGCCCTCGGCTGGCTGCTGGCGGTGCTGGCGCTGCCGTGGGCGAGCTTTTTGGTGGTGGGCTGGGCGGCGAAGTTTGACACGAACGCCGCCGGGGTGGCGCTGGTCGGCGGGCTGACGGTGCTGGAGTTCGTGGGGCTGGGGCTGCTGTTTGGTTGGAACTTTGGCGGGGCGCTGGGGTGGGCGATGGTGGTGGCCGCGATCTTGCTGGCCGCGACGTACAACTTGTTCACCTGCGACTGGCTCGCGGAGAAACTCGCCTAGCGGCCCCGGCGTACTGGAAGGAGGCACGACGACATGACCGATTCGACGACCAACTCGCCCTCTTCCCTCGCCGCCGGCCAGCGGATCGGGGAGTACGTACTCACCGAGGTCGCCGGCCGCGGGGCGTACGGCGAGGTGTGGGCGGCTCACCACCACGTGTGGAAGGACAACCGCGTCGCCGTGAAGGTGCCGACGGACCCGGCGTATTTGCGCAGCCTCCGCGACGAGGGGCAGGCCGTCCACCACCTCGACCACCCGAACATCGCCAAGGCGTTGGGCTTCGACCCGTTCGCCCCCATGCCGTACCTCGTCGTCGAGTACGTCGGCGGCGGCAACCTGCGGCAGTTCATGGGCCAGTTCGACGGCAACAAGATCGACCCGGACGACGCCGCCCACATCCTGCGGCAGGTGCTGCTGGGGCTGCAACATGCCCACGATCGCGGCGTGGTGCACCGCGACGTGAAGCCGGAGAACGTGCTGCTGACCGCCGACGCCAAGCCGGGCGAACTCGGCGAGGGCGGCATGGTGAAGCTGACCGACTTCGGTCTGGGCGCGGCGAGCAACCCGAAGGCGCTGGCCGAGAGCATTGCCTACTCGATGGACGCCGCCGACGACGCGGCAAAGCAGATCGCCGGCACGCTGGACTACATGGCCCCCGAGGTTCGCGCCGGGCAGGGGGCGGACGCGACAAGCGACCTCTACTCGTGCGGCGTGATGCTGTTCGAGATGCTCACCGGTGAGAAGCCCGCCGGCGGCGAGGTGCCCAGCGATCTGCGGCCGGGACTAGATAAGAAGTTCGATGTCGTCTTCCGCGGCAGCTACGCCCGGCGGGAGAAGCGGTACAAGACGGCCGCCGACATGGCCGCCGCGTTGGGCGCCCAGCTCGCCCCGCCGCCGCTGCCGCGCAGGGACGCCCCGCCGATGCCGCCGAAGCGGCAGGTGGTTGGCAACGTCGCCCCGCCGAAGGACTGCAAACGCTGCGGCGGGTCGGTGGCGGGCGATGACCAGTTCTGCATGCACTGCGGCACGCAGTTGGCGGAGACGGTCCGCCGGTGCAACAACTGCGGCGGCCACCCGGCGCCGGGCGACCGCTTCTGCATCTTCTGCGGCGGCACGCTTGACGTCCCTGCCGAAGGAGGCCGCTGATGGACCCGGTGCTCCTGGTGCTCATCTTCTTCAGCCTCGCCGCGGTGCTGGCGATCGGGTTCGTCGGCTGGCTGATCGTGAAGATCACCGCGCTGACGTTCTGGCTAATCGCCCTGCCGTTCCGGCTGGTGCTGGGCCGACCGCTCAACGGCCGCGGCGAGACGAACCGCTGGCGGCGGTGCACGACGTGTGCGAAAGAGAGCCCGCCACACGCGATGTTCTGCCGCGCCT
>CAYLSV010000064.1:19202-19487 GCA_964386435.1 uncultured Tepidisphaerales bacterium | reverse complement strand
TAAACAACCCACGCCACCACCGTCGCCCACGTCCTGCTCAAGATACGTCTCATCCTTCCGAAAGGATGGCCCAACCTTCCCGAGATTCGCCGCGTCCTTCGGGAAGGCAACGCAGCCCTTCCCGAAGGTCTTGGCAACCTTCCCGAAGGACGCCACAACCCTCCCGAGGAACGTCGCCGGCCTCCCGAGGAATGCGTCGTTCCTCCCGAGGGCCATTGTCTTCCCCTCGAGGAACAGCAGGAGAAACCGGAGCGTCCTGCGTTTCCAGATCCGCCGTAGCTGCGG
>CAYLSV010000064.1:0-19192 GCA_964386435.1 uncultured Tepidisphaerales bacterium | reverse complement strand
CCGCCACGTCCGAGGATCGTCCGCTGCGCCTTGTGGGGAGCGAGCGCATCCACTGCGGGCTGTCAGCCCGCAGCTACTTCCGACTCGCCGAGTTTGAGTAATGTTCCGAGCGGGTTGTAGCTGCGGGCTTCTCGTCTCGCGGCGACCGTTCGCTACAGTCTGCCCATGGACCCACGCGATGCGTACTCGGAACTTCTGAAGGAGCTGCGGGCCGTCGCCACCCTGTCGGCGGCCGAGGGCGTGCTCAGCTGGGACGCCCACACCAAAATGCCCAAAGCCGGCATCGAGCACCGCGGCGAGCAGTCTGCCCTGCTGGCCCGCTTGGCCCACGAGCGCTTCACCGGCGACCGCGTCGGCGACCTGCTCGCGGCTGCCGAGGGTGGCGACTTCGCCAGCGGCGACGACTCGGCCGAGGCGGCGGTGCTGCGGGAGGTCCGGCGGAGTTACGATAAAAAGCGCAAGCTGCCCGGCGACCTCGTTGCCGCCCTCTCGACGCAGGAAACGCTCGGCCAGGCGGCGTGGGAAAAGGCCCGGGCGGCGAAGGATTACGCCGCGTTCGAGCCGCACCTCGCCGAGATGCTGCGGCTCAAGCGGGAAGAAGCCGACGCCGTGGGCGAGGGCGGGCCGCGGTACGACGCGCTTTTGGACGACTACGAGCCGCACGCGAAGACGGAGCAGGTCGCCGCGGTGCTGGAAGGCTTGCGTGGCCCGCTCGTCGAGATCGTCCGGGCGTGCGGCGAGGCCAAGGGCAAGGTCGATTCGAGCATCCTCACCCGCAAGTACGACGTCGCCGGCCAGAAGAAGCTGGCGGCGTGGGCGGCCAAGGCCGTCGGCTACGACTTCGACGCCGGCCGCTTGGACGAGTCGGCCCACCCGTTCTGCACCGGCATCGCCCCCGGCGACACACGCATCACCAACCGCTACGACCCGGAGTTCCTCGGTGACAGCTTCTTCGGCACCCTCCACGAGGCCGGCCACGCGATGTACGAGCAGGGCTTGCCCAAGGGCGAGCACTTCGGCAGCCCGCTGGCCGAGGCCGTCAGTTTGGGCATCCACGAGAGCCAGAGCCGCATGTGGGAGAACGCCGTCGGCCGCGGCGAGTTCTTCTGGCAATGGGCGTACCCGACCGTTCAGGCGACGTTCAAGGACATTCTGTGGGACGTGCCCGAGGCCGAGTTCGTCGGCGCGGTCAACGCGATCCAGCCGAGCCTGATCCGCACCGAATCCGACGAGGCGACGTACAACCTGCACATTCTCATCCGCTTCGAGCTGGAAAAAGCGCTGCTCGACGGCGACCTCTCGACGGCCGACTTGCCGAGCGCGTGGGACGAGAAATATCAAAAATACCTCGGCGTCGTCGCCCCCGACGTGCAGGACGGCTGCTTGCAAGACGTCCACTGGTCGGCCGGCCTCTTCGGCTACTTCCCGACGTACACCCTCGGCAACCTCTACGCCGCCCAGTTCTACGAGCAGGCCAAGGTCGACATCCCCGACCTCGAAGACGGCTTCACCCGCGGCGAGTTTGCCCCGCTCTTGAGCTGGCTACGCGAGCACATCCACCGCCACGGCAGCCGCTACCCGGCGGCGGAACTCTGCCAACGTGTCACAAGCCAGCCCCTCTCCCCCGAACCCCTCCTGAACCACCTCCGCGGCAAGGCCGAACGGTTCTACGGCGTGAAAGTGGGTGCGGCATGAACTGGCTGACCATCCTCCTAATCCTCCTCCTGCTGCCGGTTGTCGCCGTCGTCCTGCTGGTGGTCCTGAAGATCGCCTTCGGCAAACAGGCCGCCCCGGTGGAGACGGTGGAGGGCGAACCGCTCGACCCAACGCCCGAGCAACTCGGCCCCACGGGCGTGGAAGGCCGCGGCGAGCTGCGGGGGGCGGCCGAGGATGTGGAGCGTCACTGAAACCGCCTCCGCCTCGTGGAGACGGGGCTTCACGCGGTGCTGTGAGGGTTGCTTGTGCACCTCATTCTGCGGGTAGCTGCGACTCGGCGAGTCGCAGTCCGGCGAACACCTTGTGCGTCGACCGGACGGCGAGTCGCCGACTCGCAGCTACCTCACGTGACGGACTCGCCACGTTGCACGCGCCGACCGGACCTCCGCCGCGTAGCGGCGGGGCTGTGCCTGAAGTGGAGCCGTCTCACGAATCGGGCGCAGCCCCGCCGCTACGCGGCGGAGGTCCGGCACGGAACGTGCGATTGTCCGTTGCCGCCACCGCCACAACAGACCGCACCCGAACCGATCGGTCGGTTCTGGCCCGCCCGGCATGGCGGTGGCCGGCCGGACGTGTTACCGTCGCGCGCATGAGTGACGACGCCACGCTAGACGATTATCAACCCGCCGCCGATTTGCGGCAGGTGGTTGAGGCGTTTTTGCTCGAGACGGCCGGGGAGCACCTTGGCATGTACGTCACGCCGGAGGAGTCGGCGCACCCGATCGTGGTGTACA
The DNA here is from genome assembly GCA_964386435.1 of uncultured Tepidisphaerales bacterium. Lineage (GTDB taxonomy): Bacteria > Planctomycetota > Phycisphaerae > Tepidisphaerales > Tepidisphaeraceae > CAYLSV01. The sequence continues at coordinate 16,742 of CAYLSV010000064.1, read as the reverse complement.
TCCATGTCCTGCCGGAGATGCCGGGGTTTGTGCTGCTGCTGACGTGTGGCGTGAGCGCGACGGCGGCGCAGCGGGGGCCGGAGCTGCCGGGGCGCGTGGAGTTGGCCCTGGTGCTGCCGGCGGACTGGCCGGCGGTGGGGTTCATTACGGAGACGGACGCCGAGATGCCGCTGGACGACGAGACCGCCGCCAGCTTCTGGCCGCTGCAGATGCTGCTGGGGCTGGGGCGGGCGGTGCAGGCGGGCGAGTTCCCGGCCGTCCCGATGACCGTGGTGCCCGCCGGTGACAGCACAAAGAAGCCGTTCGGTCCCGGCAGCGACGCCAGCGGCGTGTGGGTGTTTTTGCCCCTCTGGGACGACGCCGCCGCCGAAGTCGAGGCGATTCACCCCGGCGGCGAGCCGATCCAGGTGCTGCAACTGCTGCCGCTGGTCCCGCCGGAGATGGACTTCCTGCAGGCCGGCGGCTCACCGGCCGAGCTCATCGACGCCCTGGAAGAAATCGACGATGACGCCGACCTCGCCGAGGTCATGGCGTTTGTGCCGACGCGGCACCCGCTGGTCGTCGAGTGACCCGGCGGTACCATGGCCGCCATGCCCGACGACGAGCCGATCCACCCCGAGCGGTCGGAAAGCGGCCAGCCGATCTACCGCTACGAAGAGCCGATCGACCAGACGCCGGAACTTTCCCACGGCGACGAGGAGCTGATCGCCGGGCTCGAGGCCCACTTGCACGAGTGGTTCGGCGACTACGACGGCCACGTGTTCCACGAGATCATCTCGCCGACGGTGCACCTCGACGTGCACCTCGTGCCGCCGAATGACAAGCTCGACGCGTGGCTGTGCGTGACGAGCGGGATGGCCGAGCGGCCGATGAGCCCGCCGCCGGACGCCATCGCCGCCGGCGGCAATGACTGCCGGTGGGCCGAGCTCGTGACGCTGCTGCCGCCGGATTGGCCGCTGTTTCGGAAGGACGATCTGACGGACGCCGACGACGCGGAGTTCTGGCCGATCGGGTGGATGAAGTTCCTCGCCCGCTTCCCCCACGAGCACGCCGCCTGGCTCTGGCACGGCCACACGATCCCCAACGGCGACCCGCCCGAACCGTTCGCCGGCAGCCGCCTGGTCGGCAGCATGCTCCTCGCGGGCATCCCCGGCCTCGACGGCTTCGAGTCCTTCACCGCCGGCGACCGCGAGGTGCAACTGCTCCTCTGTCTCCCCCTAACCGCCGCCGAGATGAGCTACAAACTCCGCGTCGGCGGCGACGAACTGCTCGACCGCCTGTCCAAAGCCGACGTCCCACCGTGGGTCGTCCCCGACCGCCCCGACGCGGTGGCCCACGGCGAGGGCCAACCCCGCAACAAGTGGTGGCCCTTCGGCCGGTGAGCACAGGGTCGCCGACCGGACCTCCGCCGCATAGCGGCGGGGCTGCGCCTGAAGTGGAACCGTCTCGCAGATCGGGCGCAGCCCCGCCGCTACGTGGCGGAGGTCCGGTTGCCAGTGACGTTGCACGCCGAACAACTGCCCGCTCACACGCCCCTCACGCGCCGGCCATACGCTCGGTTGATGGCGTCGAACCCCACCGAACGGACCGAAACCACCGCCGGGGCCGAGAAGGCGCGGCGGGCGCAGCGTGACAATATCGAGGCGTCGCAGGAAACCGTTGAACGCCCGGTAAAGCTCCGCCGCGGCGATCTGGGCAAGGCCCACGAGCTGGCCGATGCCTTGATCCGCGAGCTCGGCACGCTCGACAACGGCGACCTCGTCGGCGAGGTCGTGGCGACGAGCCTCAAGCTGCTGCGCGACAACACCAACCGCGGCGACATGAAGCTTATTGATAAAAGCTTCCGCGAATTACGACACGCGCTCAAAGTCTTCGCGCCCTACCGCGACACGCGGAAGGTCAGCATTTTCGGCAGCGCCCGCACGCCCAGCGAGCACCCGGATTACCAAGCCGCCGAGGCGTTCGGCAAGCACATGGCCCAGTCTGGCTGGATGGTGATCACCGGCGCCGGCGGCGGCATCATGGAGGCCGGCCATGTCGGGGCGGCGGCCGAGGCGAGCTTCGGCCTCAACATCTCCCTGCCCTTCGAGCAATCGGCCAACGAGGTCATCCACGGCAACCCCCGCCTCGTCAACTTCAAGTACTTTTTCACCCGAAAACTCATGTTCGTCCGATCCAGCCACGCCGTCGCGCTGTTCCCCGGCGGCTTTGGCACCATGGACGAAGGCTTCGAGGTTTTGACCCTCATCCAAACCGGCAAAAGTGTCCTCATGCCCCTCGTCATGGTCGACCACCCCGGCGGCGACTACTGGAAAGCGTGGGACCAGTACATCCGCGACCACTTGCTGACCAACCAATTGATCAGCGAGGAAGATTTGCACCTTTACAAGCTCACCGACAGCATCGAAGAGGCCGCCGAGGAGTGCCGGCGATTCTATAAAAACTACCACTCGCTCCGTTATACGAGAAACAGCCTGATCCTGCGCCTCCAACGGATGCCGACCGACGCGCAGCTTGATGAGATCAAGACGGAGTTCGCCGACATCAGCACTGACGACCACTGGCGCGTCGGCGGCCCGCTGAACGTCGAGCGGAACGAGCCGGATTTGCGCCACCTGGCCCGCCTCGTCTTCCGCTTCAACCGCCGCAGCCACGGTCGCCTGCGGCAACTCATCGACCACCTCAACCGCCTGTGACGCGGTCAAGACCTTGTTATCGCCGGCGAGACGAACCGTGCCAGCAGTTCGCCGCGGCCGCTGACGTTGAGCTTGCGATAGAGGCGGTTGATGTGGGCGTGGGCGGTGTGGACGCTAACACCCAGGTGGCGGGCGATCTGCTTCTCGCCGTCGCCGGCCAGCAGCCGCTGCAGCGTCTGGCGCAACCGCGGCGGCAACTCCGGCAACGGCGGCTCGACGGGATTGGGCCGCAACGCCGACTCCGCTGCCATGGTTGCCGCAATCTGCCGCAGCAGCGTTGCCGCCTCTCCCGGCCGCGCCCGCACTGCCGATTCCGCCCGCCGACACACCGCCGCTAGCAGGTGCCGAAGCTTCTCGTCATCGTCGGCGATGAACACGGGTTGACCGGCATGGCCCGATGACATGCCATCAGCCTACGCGGCCGGAGACTTCGACAGGTGACGCGGCCGCGGGGTGGGCGGGGTTTGACCTACGCTTGGCTCACGATGCCTGACGCGCCCGATGCCCTGCCTGCCGCGACTTGGCGTGAACTTCATGGGGATCGGTTTCGGGGCCGGCCGGTTCTCGTGACCGGGGGGGCGGGGTTCATTGGTTCGCATCTTTGTGACGCCCTCGTGGCGCTCGGGGCGGATGTGCTGGTGTACGACAATCTGGCCGAGGGCAGCCGGGCGAACCTGCCGGCGGAGACGCGTCTGATCGAGGGCGATTTGGCCGATGCCGGCAAGCTGCTGGAGGCGGCGGCGGGGCGGGAGGTGATTTTTCACTTGGCGGCGCTGGTCAGCGTGCCGCGGAGCGTGGAGGAGCCCATGCGGTTTCACGAGGTGAACGCCGCCGGCACGCTGGCCGTGTTGGAGGCGGCCCGGCATGCGGGGGTGCGGCGGGTGGTGTACTCGGCCAGCAGCAGTGCCTACGGCGACTCGGAGGTGCTGCCGAAGGTCGAGACGATGCCCGATTTGCCGCAGTCGCCGTACGCCGCGACGAAGCTCGCGGGCGAGCAGTACGTGCGGGCTCATGCCAGTTGCTACGACCTGGACGCGGTGAGCTTGCGTTACTTCAACATCTTCGGGCCGCGCCAGAAGGCCGACAGCGCTTACGCCGGGGTGGTCGCGGCTTTCGCCAAGGCGTTGCTCTCGGGCCGACACCCCACGATCCACGGCGACGGCACGGCCAGCCGCGACTTCACGTTCGTCGCCAACGTCGCCCACGCCAATCTGTTGGCCGCCGCCCACGAGGGGCCGCTCAACGGCAACGTGTTCAACGTCGCCACCGCCACCCGCCACAGCGTCGCCGATCTCGCGGTTGCGATGGCCCGATTGCTGGGCCGCCCGGAGCTCACGCCGACCTTCGGCCCCAACCGGCCCGGCGACGTGCAGCACTCCCTCGCCGACCTGACCCGCGCCGCGGCCGTACTCAATTACGCCCCGATCGTGAGCTTCGAGGACGGCATGCAGAAAACCGTCGCCTGGTACACCGGCCAGTACGGCGGGTAATCGGGTAACATGCTCGCGTGGACAACGATCTACGCAACTTCGTCGAGGAAACGCCCGGCACGTTGTATGGCGACTACGCCCGCAGCCTGAAGCCGCCGCAGGCGACGCAGGTTTCGCCGGTCGTCCGGCCGAGTTCGGGTGGCAGCCCGCTCGACGGCTTGTTCGGCTTAACGGCGTTCGCCGCGAGCATTGCGGTCGGTGTCATCACGCTGCTGCAGCTTCAGGCCCGCGAGGTCGACCCGCTGATCGCCGGCGGCGTGGCGGCGGCGGCATTGCTGGTGACGCTTGTGATTCTGCTGTGCCTGTGGCGGGCGTTCAAGCCGTACATCGTCGCAAGCGGCCTGGTGGTGGGCGTGCTGGCGGCGATCGGCTACGGCATCGCGTCGCTCTGGTGAGGCCGGTCGCGGACACCGTCGAGAGGCGGGATTTGCGGAACGGGTGTTGTTGCGGCGGGGCATCATCCCGCGTCATCCGAACGCTCCGGATGCCACGGAGGGCGCGTGGTGGGGTTGGCCGGTGGCTCGCCTTTTGGCTGGCATGGCTGATTTGTTGACCGCGTCGTTGAGCCTTGCCCGCGTCCGCTCGATCACCGGGCGGATCACGGAGAACCTGATCCGGGCCGGCGGGGTGCCGGGGCCGTTGGGGACGGTGCGGCAGGTGCAGCGGCCGGCGTCGCGGTTCGGGCCAGACTTCGTCTGCCACCTGCGGCAGCCGGTGCGGATCGCGCACCCGACTTACTGCCCGACAACCGTGGCGCAGGCGGGGCGTGATGTGGTGGAGGTTTCCCGTGGCGGCTGCCCGACGCCTGGCGTGGGCGGCTCGTTCTGGTCCCGCCCGTTGCCGCCGCCATGGGCCGAGCTGCCGGCGGTGCCGCTGGGGAAACCGGTTCAGCCTGCGCCGCCGTTGGCCGATAAGGCGCACAAGGCGTCGGGCGCGTTGCTCGACCTGGTGACGTGACGGCCGACGCGGAGGAGTTGCAGATGTTGACCGAAGCCGAGGTGGAGCAAGCCATCACCCGCATCGCCGCGATGGGCGCGCCGGCGCTGCAGGACGCGCTGCGGCAGTACCGGGCCGACTTCCCGCTGGATTTGACCGACGAGTTCCTGGCCGAGCAGGATCCCGACCGCCTGAAGCACTTGCTGGCGGCCGTCTGTTTGCACTGCGGCCACGTGCCCGAGTCGCCGGCTCACCCCGCGGCACGTGCCGCCGCGTGAACCGCCCGCGCCGCTCGGCAGGCGTCGAGCAGGGCGTCGGCCATGCGCGGGATCGTGTGCTTTTCGCGGACCATCGCCGCCCCGGCCGCGCCGTACTGCTGGCGTAGTTCGTCGTCCTTGAGCAACCGCGCGGCGGCGACGGCCAGATCAAGCGGGTCGAGGCTGGCGAACTTCAGGCCGTTGACGCCGCCCTCGATGCTCGTCCACTCCGGGCCGTGCCCGTGCCGCTGGTCGCCGGTGAGCACCGGCACGCCGTGGGCCAGCGCGTGCAACCCGCTGAGGCCCAAATGCTCCGGGTGGACGTACAGATCGGCCGCGGCAAACCACGGTGCCAGCGCCGCCTCGCCCCAGACCGCCCCCGGCATGCGCAGCCGGTCGGCAACGCCCAGCTCCGCCGCCAACGCCGCCACGTCCTGCCGCGCCGGCCCGTCGCCCAGCACGGTGAGCACCACGTCGTCCGACAGTTGCTGCAGCCCACGCACCGCCACGTCCAGCCGCCGCTCGGCCGAGAGCCGCGAGACGTGCAGCAGCACTCGCTTGCCGGTCAAACCGTTGGCCTCGCGGAATGCCGCCATCGTCACCGGCCGCAGCTCGCGCCGCGCCGCGTCGACGGCCGCCACGTCGATCGCGTTGTTCGCCCCGAAACAGCGGGCGAAACCTTGCTCCCGGTACGCCTCGGCGTCGGCGTCGCTGTACAGCACCAGCGCGTCGGCCAAGCCCGCCAGCCACCGCTTAGGTTTGCCCAGCAGCTTGCCGTCGCTGCGGCCGAAGCCGTGGCCCCACAGCACGCTGCCCACGCCCAGCTTCCGCGCCCGCCGCAGCGCCGGGGCGAGCGACAGGTAGTGCGCGTCCCAGTTGAGCACGATCACGTCGGCCCCATCCACCGCCGCCCGCTGGGCCGGCTGCCAGTACCACGGATGCCCGCCGAACCGCACGACCCGCACCGGCGCTTCCCGCGCCTCGAACCCTTCCGCCGGCACGTTCACCCCGCCCAGCGCGCCGTGCAGCACCCGCAAATCCACCCCCGGCCGACCCGCCCACTCCCGGAACAAAGGCACCCGATACCGCATGAGCGACGGTTGCACCACGCGGATCCGAATCTCGTCCTGATCAGCCACCGGCCCACGGTAGGAGCCGTGGGCGAACCCGCCGGGGCGCGGCGGCGGGGGATTTGCGATAGGGTGCGGGCGTGTTCGATGTCAGGCAGTTGACCAAGCAGTACGGCGAGCGGGCAGCGCTCGATCACGTGTCGCACCAATTCGCCGCCGGGCAGACCACGGCGCTCATCGGGCCCAGCGGGTGCGGCAAGAGCACGCTGCTGCGGTGCCTGCTCGGCCTCATCGAGCCCGACGGCGGAACGGTGACATTCGACGGCCAGCCGGTCGGCGGCGACCTGATCGGCGTGCGGCGGCGCACCGGCTACCTGCTCCAGGGCGGCGGCCTGTTCCCGCACCTGACCGCCCGCGACAACGTCTCGCTCCTCGCCCGGCGGTTGGGGCAACACGACCCGCTGCGCATCGCCGAGTTGGCCGAGCTGGTGCGGCTGCCCGAGGCGTCGCTGGACCGCTACCCCGCCCAGCTCTCCGGCGGCCAGCGGCAGCGCGTGGCGCTGATGCGAGCGCTCATGCTCGACCCCGAGGCGTTGCTGCTGGACGAGCCGCTGGGCGCGCTGGACCCGATGACGCGGGCCGACCTTCAGCGTGATTTGCGGCAAATCTTCCGGGAGTTGGGCAAAACCGTGGTGCTGGTCACCCACGACCTCGCCGAGGCGGCCTACTTCGCCGACGAGGTGGTGCTGATGCGCACCGGCCAAATCATCCAAGTCGGCCCCCCGGCCGCGCTGAAGGACGAGCCCGCCGACGAGTTCGTGACGCAGTTCGTCACGGCCCAGCAACTCCTCCACGGGGAGGCGGCATGAGGCGGCTGCTCAACACGTTGATGCTCGGAAGAACGGACGTAGCTGCGGGCCGATGGCCCGCAATGGCGGCGTCCGAAGCTCGGAGGAAGTGGCAAACCTCGTGGGGACGTCCACGCCGCCACTGCGGGCCGTCGGCCCGCAGCTACATTCTCCTTTTCGTGGCTCTGCTGTTGTTCACGGGTTGCGACCGGGCGGACGACGCGCCGGTGGTGGTGGGGGCGAAGCTATTCCCCGAGAGCGAGATCTTGGCGTTGGCGCTTGCCGACGTGGCGGAGCAGGCGGGGGCCGAGGCGGAGTACCGGACCGGCGTCGGCGATTCGGCCCAGTTGTTCCTCGCTTTGCAGCAGGGGCAGCTCGATGCCTACCCCGAGTACACCGGCACGCTGCGGGAGGAGTTGCTCGAGGGCGAGGACACCGCCACCGACGCGGCGCTGCGGGAGCGTCTCGCCGAGCGGGGGCTGGGCATTGCCGCCGAGTTCGGGTTCGAGAACACGTTTGAGCTGGGCATGAAGCGGGCCACCGCCGAGCGGCTGGGCATTCGCACGATTGGCGACCTGGCCGATCACCCGGAGTTGCGGATGGTGTTCGGCACCTCGTTTCTCGAACGCCCCGACGGCTGGCCCGGTCTCGTGAAAACCTACAGCTTGCCGCAGACCGATGTCCGCGGTGTCGAGCAGGGCTTGCGTTACCCGGCGCTCGAAACCGACTCCGGCGACGTCATCGACCTCTACTCGACCGACGCCGAGATCGAATTGCTGGATTTGGTGAAGCTGGAGGACGATCGGGAGTTTTTCCCGGAGTACGACGCGATTATCGTGTACCGGCTGGCGCTTGAGCAAACGCGGCCGGCGGTCGTGGAGGCGTGGCGGGCATTGGGTGGGCGGGTGACGGTGGACGTGATGATCGCGGCGAACAAGCGGGTGGCGGTGGACGACGAGCCGACCGAGGCGGCAGCGGCGGGGCTGCTGGCGGCGGCGGTGGGGGACGCGGGCGGGTTGGACGAAGCGGCCGTGAGCAACTGGCGGGACCGGGCGCGGCGGATCGCGTGGGCGACGCTCGAACACGCCGGGCTGGTGGCGTTCGCGGTCGGGGCGGCGGTGGTGCTGGCGGTGCCGATGGGGGTGTGGGCGGGCAACGGGTTGCCGGGCGGGCGGGCGATCCTGGTGGCCGTGGGGTTGATCCAGACGATCCCGGCGTTGGCGCTGCTGGTGGTGCTCATCGCGCCGCTGAAGCTCGGCTTCTGGCCGGCGGCGGTGACGCTGGTGCTGTATGCGCTGTTGCCCATCGTGCGGAACACGCACGCGGCGCTGGTCGGCATCGACCCGGCCGTGCGCGAGTCGGCGATGGCACTTGGGCTGACGCCACGCGACCGGCTCTGGCGGGTGGAGCTGCCGCTGGCGCTGCCGGGAATCTTGGCGGGCGTGAAGATCGCGGCGGTCACAGCGGTCGGCTTCGCCACCTTGGGCGCGTTTGTCGGGGCCGGCGGCTATGGCGAACCGATCTACCGCGGCCTGCGCATCGGCACCGAACGCGGCTACGACGACATCCTCGAAGGCGCAATTCCCGCGGCCGTCATGGCGTTGGGGGTGCAGGCGCTGCTGGCGGGCCTCGAGCGGTGGGCGGTCTCGCCGGGGTTGCGGCGGTAGTTTGTTCTTGGTCTTTTGTCCTTTGTCCGTGGTCAGTGGTCCGTGGTCAGTTGCTGCACTTCCTCGTGCGTCCGCTGCAGTGAGCAATGGACCACTGACCACGGACAAAGGACCAAGAACAAAGGACGACCAACAACCCCCAACGTCCCATAAGCCGTAAAACGATTGCACCGGTTGAGCCGGCTGGTGGGGCGGGTCGATGCTGTGTGGCCGAGGTGCTTGACCGCGTGGTTGAGGCTTCGGGCCGGTTGGGGATTGCCTTGTTGGCCCCCAAGTGGTCTTGCCGAGTGGCCGATGCTTTCGGGCATCGCCGTTTGGCGAGAACATCCCGCGACCGACGGATCGGTCGACGGCTTACCCACAACGTGTGGGGCCGATCGGGATCAGCAGTACGAGTCAGTTGCCCGCCACGGAACGGCGGGCTTGCACAGAGGAACGGACCCCATGTCCCGCATCAACACCAACGTCCCGTCGCTTTTGGCCCAACGCGTTTTGGGCAAGAACAACGAAAAGCTCAACACGTCGCTGACGCGTCTGAGCACCGGCCTGAAGATCAACAGCGGCGCCGATGACCCGGCCGGCCTGATCGCCAGCGAGAACCTGCGTGCCGAGAAGACCGGCATCAGCGCCGCCATCGACAACGCCGAGCGCGCCGGCAACATCATCGGCACCGCCGAGGGTGGCCTCTCGGAGATCAGCTCGCTGCTCAACGAGGTCCAGACCCTCGTGAGCCAGCAGGCCAACTCCGGCGGCCTGTCGCAGGAAGAGAAGGAGGCCAACCAGCTTCAGGTCGATTCGATCCTGAACACGGTCAACCGCCTGGCCGGCAGCACCAGCTTCCAGGGCCAGAAGTTGCTCAACGGCACCTACGACTACACGACCAGCGGCGTCGACACGTCGAAAGTCAACGACGTGACCGTCAACGGCGCCCGCCTGCCCGACGGCTCGAAGATGACCGTCAACGTCGAGGTCGTCAGCGCCGCCGAGCAGGCCGTGATCAACACCACGGTCTCTGCCGCCTTGGCCACCGCCGCCAGCATCCAGATCACCGGCAACCTGGGCACCGAGCAGATCAGCTTCACCAGCGGCGCCTCGATCGCCAACATGGCCGAGGCGATCAACGGCGTTTCGGAAGTCACCGGCATCAAGGCGACCGTCAGCGGCACGAACCTGGCCATCCAGAGCGTCGAGTTCGGCAGCGACCAAGAGGTCAAGATCAAGAGCCTTTCGGGCACGGCGTTCGCCAACGCCGACGACGCGGGCAAGGACGTGGTCGCCAAGGTCAACGGTGCCGCCGCCACCGGCGACGGCCAGACCGTCAGCTACCGCAACTCGGCCATCGACATCGAGGTCGACCTCTCCGACACCGGCAACGCCGCGGGCACCAACAGCTTTGCCGTCACCGGCGGCGGGGCCAACTTCAGCCTCGGGGCCAAGGTCAACCAGAACGACCGCGCCGGCATCGGCATCAAGAACGTCTCGACCACGAACCTGGGCAGCAACGCCTTGGGCTTCCTGTCCTCGCTCTCCTCCGGCGGCGAGAACAGCCTGATGGGCGACAACCTCGTCCAGGCCCAGCGCGTGCTCGACGAGAGCATCAAGCAGGTCAGCAGCCTTCGCGGCCGCTTGGGTGCGTTCCAGAAGTTCACGATCGGCTCGACGGTCAACGCCCTGGGCGTGGCCTACGAGAACGCCTCGGCCGCCGAGAGCGCGATCCGCGACACCGACTTCGCCGAGGAAACCGCCGCCCTCACGCGGATGCAGATCCTCACGCAGTCGGGCACCAACGTCCTCTCGCAGGCCAACTCCAGCCCGCAGGCCGCCCTGCAGCTGCTCGGCTAAAGCCCGCGACCGACATCTTGAAAACCCCCACCGCCCCGGCCACCTCGGCCGGGGCGGTGGTGTTGGGTAACGCCCCAACCGCTGCCGCCGCGGCCGGTCCGGCGGAACTCCGCTAGGATGGTGGGCGATGGCCCGCCCGTGCCTCATCCTCCCGCCCGTCGTGTGGCAACGCCTCGCCCGCCACGCCGCGGCGACGCTGCCCGAGGAGTGTTGCGGCCTGCTCATCGGCCACGCCCACGCCGTCGCCGACGCCCAGCCGATCGCCAACGTCGCGCCCGAGCGGACCCGCCACTACCGCCTCGACGCCGGCGAACTGCTCCACGCCATCCGCGCCGCCGAGGCCGCCGGCCGCGAGATCGTGGGCATCTACCACAGCCACCCCGTCGGCGACCCGATCCCCAGCGCCACCGACCTCGCCGACGCCTGGCCCGTCTACCAATACCTCATCCTCGCCCCAACCGGCGACCGTTGGCACGCCCGCTGCTGGCAGCTCCAAGGCAACGACTTTCAAGAAACCCAAATCACCCCTCAACCCTCCGCCGCCTAGAAGCAACGGACCGCGGTTTACGGACCAAGAACAAAGGACAACCCCCATGCCCCTCAAGCCCCACGGCCGCGTTTACGACAACATCACCCAAGTCATGGGCGGCACGCCGCTCGTGCGGATCAACCGCCTCGTCCCCGAGGGCGGGGCGACGGTGCTGGCCAAGTGCGAGTTCATGAACCCGCTGTCGAGCGTCAAGGACCGCATCGGCGTCGCCATGATCGAGGCCGGCGAGAAGTCGGGCCAGCTCAAGCCCGGCGGCACCATCGTCGAGCCGACCAGCGGCAACACCGGCATCGCCCTGGCGTTCGTTGCCGCGGCCAAGGGGTACAAGTGCGTGCTGACCATGCCCGAGACGATGAGCGTCGAACGCCGCCGGCTGCTCAAGCACCTCGGGGCGAAGCTCGTGCTCACCGACGGTGCCCAGGGCATGAAGGGCGCGATCGCCAAGGCCGAGGAACTGCTGGCGGAGCATGAGGGGGCGTACATGCCCCAGCAGTTCAAGAACCCCGCCAACGTCGAAATCCACCACCAGACGACGGCCGAGGAGATTTGGCAGGACACCAACGGCGACGTCGACATCATCGTCGCCGGCGTCGGCACCGGCGGGACGATCACCGGCGTCAGCGAGGTCATCAAGCAGCGCAAGCCCGAGTTCCGGGCCGTCGCCGTCGAGCCGGAGAACTCGCCGGTGATTACGCAAACCCGCGAGGGCAGCGAGATCAAGCCCGGCCCGCACAAGGTGCAGGGCATTGGTGCCGGCTTCGTGCCGGACAATTTGCATTTGCAGATCGTCGACGAAACGATCAAGGTGACGAACGAGGACGCCTTCGCCTGGGGCCGGCGGTTGGCGGCCGAGGAGGGCATTTTGGGCGGCATCAGCAGCGGCGGCAACATGTGGGCCGCCGCCCAACTCGCCGCCCGCCCGGAAAACAAGGGCAAAACGATCGTCACCATCATGTGCAGCGTCGGCGAGCGCTACCTGAGCACGCCGCTGTTCGAAGACACCCCCGACGCCCCGGCGGCGACGGTCTGACGGGCGTAAACTGGATCAGCATGACGCTCGCCACCGCGCAGCCGGTACCGCTCCGCCGCCCCGCCGATGAATTGCCGCCCGGGGTTCATCGTGAGGTCCGGTTCGGCACAATCGGCTGGTCGGTGGCGGACTTGTATCGGGAGGAGATTCGAGCGGCGTTGGAGGGGTTCCGGTACGAGATTGTGGAAGGAGTGTTGACGGAGTTGCCACCGTACGGAGACGAATCCATCGGGCCGCTCAAGCGGCTGGAGCGTGCCCTTGGGCGTGACCTCGACCGCCGCGATATCGAGGGCGAGTTCCGCACCGAGACCGATCTGGAACTCACGCCGCTGCGAGTCAAGCGGCCCGACTTGATGTTCCTGACGCCCGAGCAACTTGCCCGCCACCGCGTGATCCGCTCGACCCGGCCGATCAGCCGGTCACGTTACCACCCGATCTACGCGATGCCCGAGTTGATCGCCGAGTCCATCAGCGTTGGTGGCGAGCATCACGATCGCATTGCCAAGCGACGCTGGTACGCCCAGGCGGGCATTCGGCACTACTGGATCCTCTCGTTCGTCGAGCGGTCGCTGGAGTGTCTGGTCCTGCGCGACGGTCAGTACGAGACCGAAGGTCAGGGCAGCGGCACCGACGTGGTGGAGTCGACGCTGTTCGAGAAGACCGAGATCAATCTGAGCCAAGTTTTCGAACTCGACTTCAGCGGCGAGTAAGCCTTGAACAACCTCGGCGGCATCGGGTAACTTGCTCGGCATGGCCGAGAAGACGCTGGATGACCCGACGTTTGGCACGCTCACCTGGGGCGGGTTCGTCCACGACGGCTGGGTGGCCGGGGTGGTGGACGAGCGCTTCAGCGGGATGGGCGGGCGGGTGCCCATTTACGAGGACGACGACGACGAGGACGAGGACGACGACGAATTGCAGGAGGATGCTGACGAGTTGACGAAGATGGTCGCTGGGTCGGGCGAGGACTTCGTCGCCGGCATGAAGAAGATGTACGAGCAGTCGATCGGCGAGATGTCGCCCGAGGACGCCGAGGCGGCCAAGCAGATGGCGGGCATGTTCGACGGCTTCGCCCGGCAAGCCCGCGAGCTCGACGAGGACGACGGCTCGTTCGACGCGTGGAATCTGCGGAAAAACAAGCAGCACAAGCTGTCGGTCCTGGCGAGTGGCGAGCAGCCGCCGACGGACGGGCAGCGGGCGGCGTATCAAGCGTTCCTCGACGGCGGGCCGGCGCTGGCCGAGCGGGTGCTCTCGTTCGTCCTCGACGTCTACCAACGCCAACGGCCCGCCCGGCTCAAGTGGTGGGCGGCGTACTACGACGACGAGCCGGGTGACCTGCTGCCCGACACGCAAACGACTGCCGATTTGCGGCCCATCCTCTGGCTCAGCGAAATCCGCATCCGCCAGCTTGACGACCTCGGCGTCGGCATCGCGCTGCAGTTCGACTGCGCCTTCGACCGCCAAGGCATCGGCGTCATGCTCCGCGACAACGAGCCGACGCACGCCGCCCAAAACCGAGAAATTGAGGAAGATCGCGGCGAGAACATCGAGACGATCACGCACCCGATTCTCGGCACCCTCCGCGACGACGACGGCCGGTGGCGGGGCGACTACGCAACGCTCCTGCTCCACGGCGACCACGACGCCGGCAGCCATCGCTGGGCCGCCGAGCAGTACGGCGGCGACAAACAGTTCCGCGACGCCCCGGATTGGGACGTGCTGGAGAACCGCTACCCGCTGCACATCGACCCCGAGCAGGAGGTGGCCGTCGCCGCGTGGCAGGCGTTCATGCAGGACCAGGAGGCCCACGAGCGGCAGGTGCTCGCGGCCATTGCCAACGTGATGCGGGACATGCGAGATGACTACACCGACGGCTGGGACGACCGCCAAAAGGCGTTGATGTACCCGCCGATCGAGCGGGATGAAGACGCGCTAAACGTCGTCACCTTCGGCGGCCCGTCGGTCATCGCCAGCGACGACGGCAACTCGGCGGGCATCGTCTTCACATTCTACTGGGACAACGAACACCCGCTGGGCGTCTGCTGGCGCAACGGCCTTGTGATCTACGAGGGCGACGCCGATTCCGCCGAGGACGCGGCGCGGGACGACAATGCGGCGTGACCGTCCGACGCTGGGGCAACTTGTCGCGTAGACTGTCCCCTGTGACCTTACTCCAAGCGCCCAAGCGAGTTGTGCCGGGCGTCGTGGCCATGCGGCCGTTGTTCGTTGACCTGCACACGCACTCCACCGCCAGCGACGGCACCGACGCCCCCGCCGACGTCATCCGCAAAGCCAAGCGGGCCGGCCTCAGCGCCGTCGCGCTCACCGACCACGACACCGTCGAAGGCTGCCCCGAGGCCGAGCGCGAGGCCCGCCGCGTGGGCATCGAGTTCCTACCGGGCATCGAGGTGTCGTGCGCCTACCCACGGCCTGGCATCATCCACATGCTCGGCTACGGCGTCGAACACCGCGGCGGCCAGTTCGCCGGCTTCACCCAGCGCCTCCAGGAGGCCCGCCACGAGCGGAACCTCCGCCTGATCGACAAGCTCCAGCAGGCCGGTGTTCGCATGGACTACGACGACGTCCTCGCCGTCGCCGGTGGCGGGCAGGTCGGGCGGCCGCACTTCGCCAAGGTGCTCGCCGCCAAGGGCTACATCAGCCACCCTTCGGCCGCGTACAAGTACTACCTGGGCAACACCGGGGACATGAAGGTCGAGAAGGACGAGCCCAGCCCCGCCGAGGCCATCGACATGATCCACGCCGCCGGCGGCGTCGCGGTGCTGGCCCACCCGAACCAGCTGCGCAAGCAGAACCACGCCCAGCTCGCCGCCGAGATCCGCACCCTCGCCGACCGCGGCCTCGACGGCGTGGAGTGCATCTACAACGACCACCGCGAAAGCTTCATCCACGAGCTGAAAGAGCTCTGCCGCCGCCTGGATTTGCTGATGACCGGCGGCAGCGACTACCACGGCAGCGCCAAGAAGTTCATCACCCTCGGCCGCTGCGGTTTGTGCCGCCGCGTGCCCCGCAAACTCTACGACCGCCTGCTGAGCCGAATCCGCGACCAACGCCAAGCCAACCGTGAGGCAGAAACCGCGAGCGAACAAGCAGGTTGAACCCGCTCGCTGAAGTGGACATCGCCAAAACCGCCTCCGCCTCCACGAGGCGGAGACGGTCTTGGCGATGTCGAGGCCCTCTTCCGGCCCGTCCGATCTAGCAGCTCGCCGTCCGGCGACGCAGCAGCAGACCGCCCAAGCCTGCAAAGATCGCCCCGGCCGAGGCGGGTTCGGGGACGATCGCCACCACCGACTGCGACAGGGCGGCCCGGCCGGCTTCCGTGAGGTCAGTGTCGAAGTCGGCGGCGCTGTCGTAGCCGTCGAGCGTGAACAACGTCCGCAACCCGCCAGCCGTTGGCCCGCCGCTGCGGTAGGCGACCCCCGCGTCCCAGTTGACCACGCCGATGCGGTCGCCGGCATCCAGATTGCCGTCGTTGTTGACATCCAGATACGCCTCAAGCTCGCCATTGCCCGAGTTGCTGGTGCTAAGGAACTGCAAATCTTCAGTGACGCCGAAGTAATCCAGCGCGATGTCGCCCGGCTCGCTGCGGAGCGTCAGTCCGCTGAACGGGGCGTTGGTCGTTTGCGAACTGCCAGTGCCAACCCAATTGAACCGGAAGTCGCGGGCGACCAGCGGGTTGTTGAGCAGGATGGGCGTCGAGAGGTTGTTGTACGACGCCACCACCGAGCCGTCGAACCCGCCGCTATTGGTGTTGCGGCTGATGACCACCAGATCGGCGGCCTCCAGCAGCGACAGCTCGGCGCTGTCCAAACCAGTGCCCGAGTTGTCGTACTGCGCCTGGGGCACAACATTTACCACGGTGCCGGCACCCAGCGCGTTCTGGATCAGCGTCGCGTAATTGGTCTCCGCGGCAACGTCCTGCGAGATCAGGTAGACGATCGGTGCGGCTGAGGCATTGGCGGACCCGACGAGAACGGCGGCGGCAAAAGCGAGTTTCAGGTTCATGATTTCTCCTCCAAACGGGTGCAATGCCGCACGAAACCTCGCGCGGCCGACGCACAGTCTGGCATTGGGCCGGCTCGGCGGCTATACCGTGTTCGGGATAAACCATTCCGTTTTGCAGACAACCGGCTTCCAACCCGATCAAGCCGCGCCCGCCGGGCTGCGGGTGCTTGTGCTCATCGACAGCAGCACCGGCGAGGGCCGCGACGCGTTCGCGTCGGTCGCAAAGGCGGTGGGGCGGCGGGCGTGGCGGTTGTGCCTGCCGCCGGGGCCGGGGTCGCGGGAGCTGCTGCGGGGCCGGGGTCGCGGGAGCTGCTGCGCGGCCGCGACGGGGCG
>CAYLSV010000063.1:0-19655 GCA_964386435.1 uncultured Tepidisphaerales bacterium | reverse complement strand
CGTCGACGAAGAGGTCGTCGCCGAGGTCATCAGCAAGATGACCGGCGTGCCGCTGCAACGCCTGGAGAAGGAAGAGGCCCAGCGGCTCTTGGAGCTGGAGAACGAACTGCACAAGCGGGTCGTCAGCCAGCACCAGGCGATCACGGCGATCAGCAAAACCATCCGCCGGGCGCGGTCGGGCCTCAAGGATCCCAACCGCCCGATGGGCAGCTTCCTGTTCCTCGGCCCGTCGGGCGTCGGCAAGACGCTGCTTTCCAAGGCCCTCGCCGAGTTCATGTTCGGCGACGAGGACGCGCTGATCAGCATCGACATGTCCGAGTACATGGAGAAGCACAACGTCAGCCGCCTCATCGGTGCCCCTCCCGGCTACGTCGGTTACGAGGAGGGCGGCCAGCTCACCGAGCGGATCCGCCGCCGGCCGTACTCGGTCGTGCTGCTGGACGAGGTCGAGAAGGCCCACCCGGACGTGTTCAACATGCTCCTGCAGATCATGGAGGAGGGCCGCCTGACCGACTCGTTCGGCCGGCACGTCAACTTCCGCAACGTCATCATGATCATGACGAGCAACATCGGGGCCGACCTCATCAAGGGCGGCATCACCCCCTTCGGCCTGCAGGGCAAGAAGGCCGGCACGCAGGAGGAGCAGAACTACGAGAAGATGAAGGACACGCTCATGAAGGAAATTGAGCGGTTCTTCCGGCCCGAGTTCATCGGCCGGCTCGACGACGTGATCGTCTTCAGGCCGCTCAACGCCGAGCACCTCAAGTCGATCATCGAGCTCGAGCTCTCGAAGGTCACCAAGCGCCTTGTCGACCACGGCATCACGCTGGAACTGGCCGATGACGCCAAGGAGTTCCTGATCGACAAGGGCACCAGCACCGACTTCGGCGCCCGCCCGCTCCGCCGGGCCATCGAGCAGTTCGTCGAGGACCCGCTGTCGGAGGACATCCTCCGCGGCAACTACGAGGGCAAGGGCCGCATCCTCATCAGCCGCGCCAAGGACGACGAGGACAAGCCGCTGGACCACTTGTTCTTCGACGCCCAACCCGCCCCCGACCCCGAACCGGCCGAGGGCGGCGAGGACGCCGACGAAGTGGCCGTCGCCGCCACCAGCGCGACTTGAGCCGCACGACAACCCGAACCGACAGACGCCCCGCCGGCACGATCGGCGGGGCGTTTTCGTTGCATACTGTTCGGCGCCGTCTCAGCTCTACGACGTCGCTGAGGCCACCCACCGCTGCGTAGCAGCGGGGCTACACCCGTTTTCCAGCACGATGAGAGTCGC
The DNA here is from genome assembly GCA_964386435.1 of uncultured Tepidisphaerales bacterium. Classification (GTDB taxonomy): domain Bacteria; phylum Planctomycetota; class Phycisphaerae; order Tepidisphaerales; family Tepidisphaeraceae; genus CAYLSV01. Next base: position 18,370 of record CAYLSV010000063.1, on the reverse strand, counting down.
GTGCGTAGCCCCGCTGCTACGCAGCGGTGGGGGCCTCAGCGACGCCCGAATCCCGGAGCTGCCGCACCTCGACGCGTTGCAGGTTCGACGGCTTGTCACGCCGCTTCGGTCGCCCGCTCGGCGGGGGGCGGGGCTTGCTGGGTCAGCGGGAAGGCGTCGCGGATGGCCGCCTGCAGCTTGCCGCCGCCGGCGCGCCAGTGTTTGCGGAACCGCTCCAAATCCCGGCCGCCCTGCGTCAGGAACAGGCGGGAAAGGTCCAGCACGCCGCTGGCAAGTTCAGCGCGATGCAGCGGCAACTCAACGGCCAGCATCACCCGAAGGCAGCGTTCGCTGAGCACCACGTGGTCGTGCCAACTGCCCAAATCGTCCTGCATCCGCTTAAAGCTGGCGTGAATTGCCGGCGTCAGCTTCACCCCCGCGGCGTCGGCTTGTTCGAGCGTGTAGCGCAGGCCCTTCGCCGTGATGCGGACCTGGTGGACGTCGAGCATTTCCCCCTCCGGCGGCGGCTTGAGCCCGGCGGTCATGTCGGCCTCGGCGGCGAAGGCGTCGAGCTGCCGGTGGGCGCTCTCGGCGAGCAAGTCGGGAACCGCCGACGCCGTGTCGAGGGCTTCCTGCCGCAACCCCCACCACTTGCCAATGGCTTCCAGCAGATGGTCGCGGCGGACGCCACCGGCCAAGCTCTTCACCACGTCTTCCCGCTCCTGCCGCAACTCGCCGATGACCCAGGAGGCCGCCTCGCCGTGACGCTTTTGCTGGGCGTCGGTCAGCTTGCCCAATCGGTCGAGCATGACGTCGAGGTCGCGCAACGCCCCGAGCCTGCGGCGGAGGTCGCGGCCGACGGTGGCAAACTTCTTCCGCCGCTTGTTCTCCAGCACCGGCCGCAGCAGCCCGAGCCCCGCCTTGAGCCGCCGGGTCGCGACGCGGGTGCGGTGCACGGCCTTAGCGTCGTCGCCGTGAAGGGCGCGGGGCATCTGGTCCCGCAAGGTCTCGACCTGCTCGTCGAGGTAGCCGATCACCGCCCGGCCGCTCTTGCCGGGCTTCACCTGTTCTTCATTGTTCGCTAACGCCGCCATAATCGAACAGCTTAACCGGCCGCGGCGTAGAATCATCCTGCCGGGCGGGTCGCTTGGCAATCTTAATATTCGACATGGCCGAACCGCACCGCAACGAACTGAAGGTCGAGACCGAACGCGCCGTCCTCGTCGGCGTGATCCTGCCCGACTCGACCGCCGACCCCCGCAACCCGCTGGGCGAACTCGCCAGCCTCGCCGACACGGCCGGGGCGCAGGTCGTGGGCGAGATCACGCAGAAGCGGGAGCAGGTCCATCCCGGCCTCTACGTCGGCACCGGCAAGGCCAAGGAGATCGCCCGCCTCGTCAAGCGCCGCAAGGCCGACCTCATCATCTTCGACAACGACCTCACGCCGGGCCAGATCGGCGGCTTGGAGAACTTGGTCAACCGCGAGCTGAAGTCGCCGCGGACCAAGGGCATCAAGGTCATCGACCGCAGCGAATTGATCCTCGACATTTTCGCCAACCGCGCCCGCAGCCACGAGGCGAAGCTGCAGGTCGAGCTGGCGCAGATGGAGTACACCTACCCCCGCTTGACCCGCATGTGGGGCCACCTCGAACGCATCGCCGTCGGCGGCGCGGTGGGCGTGGGCACGCGGGGTCCGGGCGAGACCCAGCTGGAAATTGACCGCCGCCTGGTCCGCCACCGCGTCCGCGACCTCAAGGCCGACCTCAAGAAGGTGCAGGCCCGCAAGGAGCGGGAGGTGGAGAAGCGGAACCAGAAGCACTTCACCGTCTGCCTGGTCGGCTACACCAACGCCGGCAAGAGCACGCTGTTTAACACCCTCACCGCCGCCGGCACCTACGCCGACGACAAGCTGTTCGCCACGCTCGACACCAAGACCCGCGCCTGGCCGATCACGAAGAACACCGACGTCTTGCTCTCCGACACGGTCGGCTTCGTCCGCGACCTGCCGCACAACCTGGTCGCCAGCTTCAAGGCGACGCTTGAGGAGGCCGTCCACGCCGACTTGCTGCTGCACGTGTTGGACGTCGGCCACCCGCGTGCCCAGGTGATGTACGAGAGCGTGCAAAGCGTGCTGAAAGAGATCGGCGCCGGCGACACGCCGCAGCTGCTTTTGCTCAACAAGCTAGACACGCCCGAGGGCGAGGTGCAGGCCCCCTACTGGCGGGCGCTGCACCCCGGCGCGATCCCGATCAGCGCCAAGACCGGCACCGGCCTGGCCGCCGTCCGCGACGAGGTCGAAACCGCCGTCCGCGGCCACCAAGCCCGAGTCACCCTCTCCACCGCCGTGACCGAAGGCGCGCTGCTGGCCTTCCTCGACGCCAACGCCGAGGTGGAGCAGAAGACGATCGATCACGACCGCATCACCGTCCAAGCCGTGATGGGCAAACGCCTGCTGGCCAGCCTCCGCCGCAACGACGACGCGGACATCGAACAGGTCGAAGAGGTGGCGTGAGCACCACGTGCTAACCGCCGTAATCCGTGGTCCGCTGCACACGCGGGCGGACGCACGACGAAGTACAGCAACTGATCATTGACAACCTTCAACCCACGACGCCGCCGTGCATCAAGGACGGGCTGGCGGCGCGGGCGGCGTGGTCACGGTGGCCTCGTGCCCGGCGTGGCCGTGGCTGGTGGGCCAGTTGCCTCGGTTGAACGGGCGGACGATGAACGTGTACGCCCGGCCCGGCCGAAGGTGATTGAAGACGTGGGACTCGAAGTGGCCCGGCACGACGACGCTGCGGCCGTAGGCCTCGCGGTCGCCGCGTCCGCCGAAGTGGAGGACGTACTCAGCCGGTCTTGGGTGCGTCGGGTCGTGCGTCGCAATCAGGCGAATCGTTTCCGGCCCCTCGGCTACGGCAGACAACGTTGCCCCCGGCGTCGGGGCCGGTGGCAGGTGCAGACCAAAGTTCGCGGCGAGCGCGTCGTAATCGGCGCGGTCGACCTCGCCGTCGGCGTTGAAGTCGCCGTCGGGGAAGCGGCCGGGCTTGCCGTAGTTGGCGGCGAGGATGGCGTAGTCCTTCTCGTCCACGCGGCGGTCGCGGTTGGCGTCGCCGGTGAGGTAGAACGTTCGCAGGATGGCGTCGTCCCAGCCGTCGCCGGGGGCGAGGCCGGCGGCCAGGGCGCTCAGGCGGACGTCGTAGTTGCCGTTCATCGGCGGCGCGACGACGGTGGGCGTGCGGCGGTACTGGCCCGACTCGTACACCGACACGCTGTCGCCGAACGGCCGAACGATCAAGTGCTGCGCGCCGGGGTTGACCAGGTTGACCACATCGAACCAAGCCTCCGTCGGCGTGCCGAGCTCGGCGTCGGGGTGCAGATCGAATCGGAAGTACGGCACGTCGGCGTCGACGACGAACGTCACCTCCGCCACCGGCCGACGCCAAGGCAGCGGCGGCGGCGCACTCGCCTCCTCGGCTACGGCGACGACGGGCCGGGCCGGCGGCTCGTGCTGCCACCTCGGCATCGGCGGCACCAGGCCGTCGTCGGCGACCGGTCCGACCGGCCTGACCGGCCCGTCGGCGATCCACACCATGATTGCCACAACCAGCACCGCCGCCACGATGACGAGCGGGACGACCAGCCACCGGCGACGCCGCGTGGGTGGCGTCGGCTCTCCTGAAGTTCGCATAATCGATTGAACACGGCCCGGCGACGCGGTGCAACCTCGCGGCCCGGCGCAAGCGACGGCTGGCCACGGCCGATGTTCGGTGGCCAGACTGTGACGACGTGATGCCGACCGACCCGAAACTTCCCGTGTGTGATGACGAGCCGGGGCGGTTGCGGGCGCTGGCGGAGTGCAACGTGCTGGACACCGAGCGGGAGCCGGTGTTCGACGCGCTCGTCGTCGCGGCGACGCGGTTGTGCGAGGTGCCGATCGCGTTGGTATCGCTGGTGGATGAACAGCGGCAGTGGTTCAAGGCCCGCATCGGGGTGGACGCCCAGAGCACCGACCGCCGGCCGTCGTTTTGCAGCCACGCAATCTTGTCGCACGAGCCGATGGTCGTGGAGGACGCGACGAAGGACGGGCGGTTCGCCGACAACGGTCTCGTCACCGGGCCGCCGCACATCCGGTTCTATGCCGGGGTGCCGCTGGAGCTGAGCAGCGGCGAGCGGCTGGGCAGCCTGTGCGTTATCGATCGCCGGCCGCGAACCCTGACAAGCGATCAGCACCGCGACCTGCAAGTCCTGGGCAAGCAGGCGGCGGCCATGCTGGAGCTGCGGCGGACCTCGTCCCAGCTCGAGATCTGCAACGCCGAGCAGGCCGAGCTGATCGAGCAGCTCAAGACGTCCCAAACCGCCGCGGCGTCGGCGAAGGTGACGATCTTCAGCCTCGCCCGGCTAGCCGAATCACGTGACCCCGAAACCGGCGCCCACCTGGAGCGGGTGCAAACCTACTGCCGCGTGCTGGCCGAGCACTTGCGGGTGACGAAGGCGTTCGGCGACCAGATCGACGAGACGTTCGTCGAGCTGATCCACAACACCAGCCCGCTGCACGACATCGGCAAGGTCGCGATCCCCGATCACGTCCTGCTCAAGCCCGGCCGGCTGAGCGAGGAGGAGTTCGCGATCATGGAGAACCACGCCCGCGTCGGGGCCGAAACGCTGGAGGCGGCGATTGAGCAGTACCCGCACGCCCGGTTCCTGCACATGGCCCGCGACATCGCCCTTACGCACCACGAGAAGTGCAACGGCACCGGCTACCCAAACCAACTCGCCGGCGAGGCCATCCCGCTGGCGGGGCGGATCATGGCCGTCGCCGACGTGTACGACGCGCTGACCAGCAAGCGGGTCTACAAGGGGGCCTACAGCCACGCAATCGCCCGCGACATTATCCAGAAAGACAGCGGCAAGCACTTTGACCCGGCCGTCGTCGACGCCTTCACCGCCTGCGGCGACGAGTTCGAACAGATTGCCGCCATGCACGCCGCTGCGCCCAAGTTGGCGGCCTGACCCGGCGCTTTGACCTTGTCGCTGAGAAGGCCGTCGCTCAAAGGTCCAGCGGCTTGCCGGCGCGGGCGCTTTCGAGGTGGCTCAGGATCTCCTCGCCGCCGCCGGCGTAGACGAGGTCGCCGAGGTCGCGGAGCAGGTCGGTGTCGATGCGGTGGCCGAGCGCGTCGGCGGCCTCGATGACGCGGCAGAAGTCGATGCCATCTTGCTGGCGGTCGAGCGGTTTACGGCCCAGGAAGATCATGCTGTTGAACTTCATCGCCAGCACGGCCTCGATCCTCGGCAGGGACACCTCGATCCCTTCGATCGCCACATCCTGGCGGAGGCGGACCACTTGGCGGAACAGCTTGCTCTGCTTGGCCTTCATGACGTCCACCGCCTCGCGGCCGTCGCGGAACAAGCGAGTGACGACCGGCGTGTCGTGAAGCGTCAAATCCGGGTAAGCGGCTTGCAGGGCATCCGCGGCCCTCTTGGGTGACTCAGTCAGAACGTCCACGTCCAGAGTCGCCCGTGGCCTGCCGCTGTGGGCGTTGACGGCGTGGGCACCGGCGAGGACATAGGTGATGCCCGCGGCGTTGAGCACGCGGGCGACGTCGGTGGGCTTGATGGTCATGCCGTAGAAGACGCAGATCGACACACCCTCGGCCACGAGGTCGGCCATGGGCCGCTCCTGCAGTGGCTCGCGGGGGATGTCAATCGGATCAACGAATTCGCGAACGCGCACGGTCCTCTAGGGTACGTCGTCAGGAGTTCAAGTGCCGGGCCGGAGCAGGCGGAATCCGGGTTCGCCGGCCGGGAGGCGGGCGATGGCGCTGCCTTGGCGGGAAGGCAGCGGGTGCCACTCGCCGCCGGGCTTGGCGACAAGGGTGCGGGCGATGTTGTCGTTGCGATCCAAGAAGGCGGCCAGCTCCGATTCCGGCACTTCCCGGGCCTCGGCCACCATGTTGTCGGCGTACTTTTTCAGGTATGCCACCCGCCGCTCGCCATTCGATTCGTACAACACGGCCCGCACCGCCTCGCCGCCCTCGGCGGCGAACGGAACTAGCTTGTTGGCGTCGTCAGTGAAGGTGCTATCCAACACCGCCTGCTCCGTGGCGGTGGCGGTCGTGTAGAACATCTGCGGGGTTGGCCGGCCCGCACCAACGCCGGTTGATGTGATGGCAAAGTACCCGGCAACGAGGATGAGCATTACCGCCGCGGCGGCCACCCACTTGTTGTTCTTCTCGATCGTCTCGCGAATGCCCATGGCCTCGATCCTCCTCAACCAGTCACGGCTTGTGCTGCAATAGACACGAACGGCGGGGTCAACCGCCGCCCGCGTTCGAGCCGGCCCGTTCCGGGTCGGCATCCCCCGGCCCCTGCCCCAAACCGTCAGTCGTCGTTGACGCTGCCCCAGAACACGCGGGTGCGGTCGTTGGGCGAAGTGTCCGGCAGGCGGGAGGTGATCGCGTCGTCGATCACCTCGTCGCGGTTGCGGCGGCCGACGTGGCCGTCGCCGTAGGCGATGTTCATCTCCCTCACGCCGTCCAGATTCGCGTTGCCGTGGCGGCCGTCGAGCTGATACGAGCGACCGAGGGTGATGATCTGCTGCTCAACCCACTCGGGCACCTGGTAGTTGTACGACAGAACCGCGCCGGTGAGGTTCGGGTTGCCGCTGGCAAGTTTCTCAAAGAACATGGCGGTCTCCGAGGCCCCAGAGAGGCTGCCCGCCTTGAGCGGCTTTTGGTTGAGGCCGGCGTGTCCGCGAACTCGCAGCACCTTGCCGTTGGCCAGGTAGCTCACGCCGCTGCCCTGCTTGGTGATGCGGTCGCCCTTGAACTCCGGCTCGACGTTGTTGGAGCCGCGGCGGACCTCGTTCTCGGCCGTCGGATCACTGGGGCATACGAGAATCGTGCTCTGCCGATTGCTGACGTTCGCGTTCCATTGGTTTTCCCAATCGAATTGATCCGAGAACGCGTTCATCGTCAGCAGCGGCAGCCACGACCGCTGCAGCACATCGGCCGCTTGCGGGGAGGCCGCGGGAACGTACAGCCCGGTTTCGACCAGATAAAACTGCATGGCGATGCCCAGTTGCCGCATGTTGCTGGCGCACACGACACTGTTGGCGCTCTCCCGCGCCCGGCTTAGGCTGGGCAGCAGGATGCTGATCAGCAGCGCGATGATGCCGATGACGACCAGCAGTTCAACGAGCGTGAAGCCGCGACGGGCGGCGAACGAAGCACCCGACCGGGCGCGAGACGTGAGCGTGTTCATACAACCTCCTCAGGTAGGAACAACCGCAATGTACATGAGTACAATCGGCTGTCAAGCCGCGTGCGCCTCGCCCGAAAGATTTTGCACACAGGCCGGTGGTCCCGCGACACCGCCGCTCACTTGGCCGCTTTGGCGTCCCGCTCGAGGCGGTTTTGCTTGCGCACGGCCGCCCGCTGCTTGTCCTTTTGCTTGCGCTTGGCCTTCTGTTCCTTGAACTGCGTTTTGGGCGTGACGTGGAACGTGACCTCGGCCCGGCCGACGCGTTTGTCGCGGTCGCCGGCGCGGAAGCCTTGCTGGCGGATGTCCATGTCCAGCGTGATGTTGAACTCGCCGCCGGCCTCGACCTTGGGGCCCAGCGGCTCGGTGGGCGTCATGCGGTAAATCGCCGGGCCTAGGCAGGGGCGGAGGAAGTCGTACTTGAGGTGCTTGCAAACGACGGTGTAGTCGCCGCCGCAGGTGCCGAAGACGTACATGCCGCCGGCGATCTCGGTGTTGGCCAAAAGCGCCGCGCCGGCCATGGCGTTGTACCAGTTCTTGTTGAACTTCTTGAACGGCAGGACCGCGCTGAAGGTTTGTTCGTCAAGCTGCTTGAGCCGGATGCCGCTCCAGAACGCCAGCGGCAGGAACATGAAGCTGAAGATGCGGTTCCAGAAGTGATCGCGGGCCGACAACCGGCTGAGGAACGCCTCGGTGCGGTCGACCCAGCTGCCCTGCCCGGGCCCGACGATCTTCACGCCGTTGGTCGGCGGGTTGATCGGATTGCCCGGCACCTGGGCGACGACCGCCTCGGGGGTGGCCGAATCGCCTTCGTCGAGCTCGATCTTGTCCGCAACGCCGCTGGCCATCTCGCCGCATGATAACCGCCCCGCCGCCGCCTTGGAACGGCGCTACCGTGGCACCATGTCCGCAGACGCCAATCCCGCCGTCGCCGCCCGCCGCCGCCAGCGGCAATACGTGCCAACCGACCTCGACACGGCCGATTGGTCGCAAATCAAGCCGCTGGCCGAGGAGCTGAGAAACCGCGAGCTGCCCGACGCCGAGGCGGTGCGAAAATGGCTGCGCGATGTCAGCGAGTTCACCGCCGTCATGGACGAGGCCGGCAGCCGGCTGTACATCAAGAAAAGCTGCCACACCGAGGACAAGGAGATCAAGGCGGCGTTCATGCACTACGTCGAGGAAATCGACCCGAAGCTCAAGCCCGTCACCTTCGCGCTGCAGCAGAAGTACATGGCCCTGCCGCACAAGCCGACGGGGGCCGACGACCTGAAGTTTGACGTCCTCAACCGGCAGTGGGCCGCCGAGGTGGAGCTGTTCCGCGAAGAGAACATTCCGCTGCAAACGACCGAGACGAAGCTCGTCACCGAGTACGACGAGCTCGCCGGGGCGATGACCGTCGAGTTTCACGGCAAGACGTACACGATGCAGCAGATGAGCCGGTTCCTCGAGCGGACCGACCGGCAGATCCGCGAGGAGAGCTGGCGGGCGTCGCAGGTGCGGCGGATGCAGGACGTCGACGCGATCAACGACATCTTCGACAAGCTGCTCCCGCTGCGGCAGCAGATCGCCGAGAACGCCGGCTTCAGTGACTACCGGGCGTACACGTTCAAGCGGCTGCACCGGTTCGATTACACGCCGGAGGATTGCCACGCCTTCGCCGACGCGGTGGAAAAGCACGTGGTGCCGATGATCCGCGATTTGGACGCCGAGCGGCGACAAGAGCTGGGCATCGACCCGCTGCGGCCGTGGGATTTGGCGGTGGACGTCAAGGGCCGCGGGCCATTGGAGCCGTTCGACGAGAAGGACATCGACGGCTTCCTGAAGACGACGACCAACGTGTTCCGCAAAATGGACCCGGCCCTCGCCGACGACTTCGACCTCTTGCGGCAGGCCGGCAACCTCGACCTCGACAGCCGCCCCGGCAAGCAGCCCGGCGGCTACCAGAGCAATTTGGAAGAAACCGGCATCCCATTTATTTTCATGAACGCCGCCGGGGCGCAGCGGGACGTGGAGACGCTGCTTCACGAGGGCGGCCACGCGTTTCACACGCTGCTGTCGCACGAGGAGCCGCTTACATTCCTGCGGCACGCGCCAATGGAGTTCTGCGAGGTGGCGAGCATGAGCATGGAGCTGCTGGCGCTGCCGCACATGGGCGACTTCTTCCAGAACCCCGCCGACGCCGACCGCGCCCGGCGGCACCAGTTGGAGGGCGTCTCCATCCTCGCCTGGATCGCCACGATCGACCAGTTCCAGCACTGGCTCTACACGAATCCCGGCCACAGCCGAGCCGAGCGCGAGAAGGCCTGGCTTGACGTCTTCGACCGCTTCGGCCACGGCGTCGAATGGACCGACCTCGAAGCCGAGAAGGCCGCCCGGTGGCAGGCGCAGCTGCATCTGTTTCACGTGCCGTTCTACTACATCGAGTATGGCATCGCCCAGCTCGGCGCGTTGCAACTTTGGGTGCAAAGCAAGAAAAACCCCGCCGCCGCGTTGGCCAATTACAAGAAGGCCCTCACCCACGGCGGCACCCGCCCGCTGCCGACGCTATTTAAGGAAGCCGGCCTGAAGTTCGACTTCGGCCCCGACACGATCAAACCGCTGGTCGACGAGGTCCGCGGCGATTTGGCGAAGCTCCCGGCGTGAGTTTGGAAAATTATAGGGAGCTGCGGTACAACGCACCGCAGCTACCACTGATGAGCGCGATTTTGCTCCAACCCGTCCGCGTCAAGATCTGCGGGCTCACCCGTCCGAGGGACGCGGCGCTCGCCGGGCAACTCGGGGCCGACGCCGTGGGCGTGGTGCTTCGGGCCGACTCACCACGCCGCATCGACGAGGCTACGGCGATGAAGGTTCTCAACGCCGCCGGGCCGTTCGTCACCCGCGTCGGCTTGTTCGTCGACACGCCGCCCGACGAAATCGCCGCCGTCGCCGCCCGGCTCAACCTCCACATGGCCCAACGCCACGGCCGCGACGTCGCGGCCGTCCCCGGCGTGCCCACCATCGCCGCCGCGACAACGATCACCCCCAACGTCACACTCCCGCTGCTCGACGGCAGCATGGGCCACGGCACCGAACCAGACTGGCAACGCGTGGCCGAGCAGGTCGCCGCGAGCCCCACCCCCGTCATGATCGCCGGCGGCCTGACACCGAACAACGTCGCGGCCATCATCGCGCAAGTGCGGCCGTTCGCGGTCGACGTCTCCAGCGGCATTGAGACGGCGGCAAAGGGCGAGAAGGATCACGTCAAGCTGCGCGCGTTCATCGCGGCTGCCCGACGCGCGCCGTGACCCCATCAGCCCGTGGCGGCACGATGTTCGTCGAGGAACCGCAGGTAACGCTCGGCCAGCACGTTGCCGGCGAAGTGTGCGAGCGCCCGCGCCCGCTCCGCCTCGCCCATCGCCGGCCAGCGGTCCCGGTCGTTCAGCGCCCGCGTCATCGCCTGGGCCAACGCGTCGGCCGTGGGTTCGTGGAAGAGCCAGCCGGTCTCGCCGTCGACGATCGTCTCGCCCGGGCCGCCCAAGCTGTGGGCGATTACCGGCCGACGCATGAGCATTGCCTCGATCACCGACAAGCCGAACGGCTCGGCGTTGATGCGGCAGCTCAACGCCACGTCCACCGCCGGCAAATGTCGCTCGACCTCCGAAACCAGCGGCAGCAAATGCACGCGGTCTTGGAGTCGGTGCTCGGCAATGGTCCGGACCAGCCGGGCGTGATAGGCGTCGTTCATCGGGCCGCCGACCTGCAGCGAGTGAGGCTCGCCCAGCGTTGCCGGCAGTTTGGCCAGCGCCTCCACGATCAGGTGGTGCCCCTTTTCCTCCGTCAGCCGGGAAAATTGTCCGAAGACGACCTGCTCCGTTGGCAGCCCAAGTTCCTCTCGGCCGACCGGCACCACGCGATCCGGGTCGAACTGCTCAACGTCGGTGGCGTGGTAATTCACCTTCGGCTCGGCGCCGCGGCCGGCCACGGTGGCGGCGGTGAACTCGCTGTCGGCCAACACCAGCACGCGGTGGCGGACGATCAGCCGCTGGTAGAGTCGGCGGTTGAGGTCGAACGGGTAGCGGTCGCCCACGAGGTTGGGCATCTCCCAAACGCACGTCACCCCCGCCAGCGTCGATGCCCGCGCCGCGGTGGGCAGGATCTGGCCCGAGAGAACGTGCAGCACGTCGTCGCCACCCGCCCGCAGCGCCTCGGCGATCCGCCGTGCGTTGTTGCCAACCTGACCACGGGTTCGCAGGTACATGCCGAGTTTGGCGAAGAAGGACCCGTCGTACCCGCGGATCGGCTCCAACCCTAGCGGCTCGACGTCGAGCCCCGCCTCCCGCACGGCCGCGGCGGTCGGGCCGTCGTGGATTGCCAGCGCCCGCACGCCACAGCCCAGCCGCTTGAGGTCGGTGCTGAGCGTGATCAACGCCCGCCGGATGCCGTAGCCCTCGTTGTCGTTGATGAGCCACGCAATCTTGTACTGCCCGTCGCGGCGGCCGGGCCTGGGCGTGGGTTGATCCTGCGACACGGCGGACAGCCTACGGTGATCCGCGATGCCCATCCACCGGCTGATGGTTTGCCTGCTCGTCCTTTTTTCGACCACGCCGGCGGTGGCGTTGGAGGTGGGTTGGGGCGGGTTTTACAAGCCGGGGCGGTGGGTGGAGGTGCGGGCGACGCTGCCGGCGGAGTCGAGGCCGATGGGGGTGACGGCGAAGTTGTATGTGCCGGGTGAGGGGGCGTTTGGGCAGGTGATCGAGGCGCGGCAGGTGCTGAATGAGGAGCCGATGGACGTCGCGCTGCTGATGCGGCCGGTGGCGCGGCTTGACGATTTGACGCTGCGGCTGGCGGAGGACGCGACGGGGCGGACGATCGAGTTTGAGGATGAAGTGCTGGCCGAGCCGGTGTTGGGGGAGCGGGTGCTGATCGGCGTCTCGGGTCAGGGCAACCCGCTGGAGCCGCTGGCGGCGTCGGCGGAGGATGCGCGGCAGGAGGATTTGGGGCTCGCGGTCGGGTTTGTCGGGCCGGATGCGTTGCCGACGGAGGCGGCGGGGTTTGACGCGCTTGATTTGCTCGTGCTTGACCGCCCGGCCACGGCGACACTCGGCCGTAAGCGGCAGGCGGCCCTGGCGGCGTGGGTCCGCGGCGGCGGACGGCTGGTGCTGATCGTGGGCGTTGACGCGCCCGACCCCCGCGGCAGCCTCGTGCCGCTGCTGCCCGCCGTGATCGGCGAGGTGCAGCCGAGCGGCATCCGGCAGGTGCTGGTTGGCGGCAAGCCGATCGACGAGGCGGTGGCGACGGTCGGGCTGGGGGCGGTTGCCGTGCTGGCTGAGGAACCGCCGGCCGATGCGGCGTACTGGCTCGGTCTCATCGAACGGTTGCCGGTTGTGGCGCCGCGGTGGCCCGAGCCGCCGGCGGTGGCTGAGGTGACGCGGCGGTCGTGGCTGGGCCTGCTGTTCATCGGCGGTCTGGTTGTTGCGCTGGGCGATGTCGTGCTGCTGCTGTGCCTCAAACGGCGGCCGCTGAACCTGGGCGTGTGGGCCACCGCCGGCCTCGCTGCCCTCGCCGGCGGTTTGTCTTTGGGCGAACGCGCCCGCCCCGCCCCGACCGGCCAGACGGTTCATGCGCAAATCGAACGCGGCGACGCCGCCCGCCGGTTCACGCTCACCACCGAGCCCGTCGACGCCCCCGGCCTCTGGTCGGCCACGCCGATTAGCGGCGACGCCACCCTCCGCCTCACCGCCACCGGCACCCGCCCCGCTGAGGCCGGCACGCTCCTTGCCACCGCCGCCCCTGCCGAGCCGTTGCTGCAACTGCAAGGCAGCGATCTGCGGCTGACGGTGACGAACCGGTCGGGAAAACGCATCCAGCTGATCGAACTCCACCAACGCGGCCGGGTGCTGCCGCTGGATGAAGAGCTACTGCCGGGCGAGACGGCAACATTGTCACCCGGCGAGTCGGTGGTGGGCGTGGTGGCAGAGGAGCTGGTGGTGCAGGCCCTTGTGGTCCCGCGGCTGACGCGTTGAGGTGCTCAGGCTCCGAGCAGTTCAAGCGTCCGCTCGTCAGGCTGGCCGTTGTGGAAATGCTCGAGAACGTCCGCAAAAGGCGCGGCATCGTCGGCGACCGCTCGAAACAGCGTGACGCAGGAGCAGAGCTTCAAGTCGTCGGGGCTGCCGAAAATGTCGTGGGCGGACTTGTCGCGGTGGGCGAGAAGAGCCTCGCAGCATGCGATGAGGCGTGGGCCAAGGGTCGGGTGGGCGAGATAAGCGGCGGCTTCTGCACGATCTTCGATGCCGTAGAACCGGGCGGTGGAGCTGTGGCCGAGGCCGCGGAGTTGCGGGAAGATGAACCACATCCAGTGCGACTGTTTCTCCCCGGCTTCCAGCTCCGCGAGCGCGGTGGCGAAGGTGTCGGCTTGAGCGTCGAGGAAGCGGTCGAGGTCGGGCACGCGACACCGTATCCCGACGCGACCCAGCCTGGCGATCCGTTGCAGGTCACTCAAGCCGCGCGTGGGCTTCGGCGCCGTTCGGCCAGGGGCAGGCCGCGGGCTTCATCAAAGGGTTGCCACCAACTTGGTTGCGGGTGGCGGTCGGGCCGCGTCGGTCGGGCGAGGCGGCGAACGTCCCGCAGATCCCACGCCCACGAGCCGTCGGGCAGCTGGCGGCAACCAGTGATTGCGGCGACGCCGACGAGGACGCCGACGGGCAGATCGGCCGGGTCGGCGTCGATGCGGGCGAACTCCGCCGCCGGGCCCGGCGTGCGGGCGGCGTAAAGGTAGAACCGTTCGCCGACGATCTTCGTCGGCCGCGTCCGCAGTTCGGCCGTTTTCACGCCGCGTAAAATCTGCTCGACCCACGGCTGGCGGATCGACAACGCCCGGCGGATCGGCTGAGCCTTCGGCTGCATAAATGGTGCATCGGCCGCCCCGCTACAGTCGCGCCATGAAGGTTGACCTCGACGTGCTGATCTTCGGCGATCACCCCGCCGCGTGGCTGGCGGCGCTGTTGCTGGCCAAGCCGACGAAGAAGAAGCACAAGCTTCGCCGCGTCGCCGTCGTGCCCGGCGAGGCCGACCCGGCGTGGCCCCACGCGGTGCTGGTGAACCCTGCCGCCGGCGAGCTGCACCCGGACGCCGATGTGAACCGGCTGGACGACGCCCGCGCCATCACCGGCGTCCGCTTCCACGGCGACGGCGGCCAAGTGGCGGCGTGGCGGGACGAGGTGATGCAAAGCCGCGCCGTCAACCGCACCAGCGTCACGGCCAAGCTTCGCGAAGCGGCGAAGGCGGCGGGCGTCGAGGCGGTGAAAGTCGGCGTGACGGAGGTCGACGCCGCGGGTCTGACGCTGACCGACGGCCGCCGGGCGACGCTTGCACTGGCGGCGGCGTTGCCGGACGAAGTCTCGATGCGGCTGCTGAATCTCGCCCCGCCGACGCCGACGCACGTGGTCCGGTCCGTGAAGGTGGAGGCCGCCGGCGACCCGCTGATGGACGTTGCCCTGGATTTGGGCGGTTCCGGCGTGATGGCCGCCGGGCGTCTGCTGCGGCCGCTGGACGGGCCGGCCGTGGCGTCGGTGCTTGTGCCCCGGGCCCACGCCGACGCGGCCGACCCGCTGCTGACCGACTGGCTCGTCCGCTTGAAACTCGCCAAGCCGCGGACCAAGCCGACGCAAGTTGATCTCGCCCCCGGCGGCGCGCTCGCCCACGACCCGGTTCGCAACCGCACCCTTCAACTCGGCCCCCTCGGCGGCTTCATCGCCGTCACCGGCGAGGAGTTGTACCCGACACTCTGGAGCGCCACGCACGCCGTCGACGCCGCCCGCGCCGCCCTTGATGCCGATCACGCTCAGGACGCCCTGCAAAGCTTCCGCAGCAGTTGGGGCAGCACACTGGGCGAGTACCTCCGCGGCCCGCAGCAGAATTTGGAGTTTTTGCTGCCGCTGGTCTTCACGAAGCCCAACATGGCCCGCCGCCTCGGCGAGGCGATGCTGCGGGGGGAAAGTTTGGTGCGGTGACGGAGCCGACCTGCAGCACCACGTGCTGCAGATCGAACCGATCACCACTCCACGCCCTCGCACTCCGCGTCAATCGCCTCGCTGATCTGCTCCGGCTCAAAGCCGCGGCGGGCGAGCATGCCATACAGCCGGCGGCGGGCGACGTCGCGGCCGTGGCGTTGCAAACCGGGCAAACGCTTGGCCACCAGATTGCGGGCGACGGCGACGTCATCATGGTCGCCGTACACCTCGCCCACGGCCGCCTGGGCCGTGGCTTCATCGACGCCGACCTGCCGCAGTTCCGCCACAGCCCGGCGGCTGCCATGACGTTTCACGCGCGCCGCGTCGCGGGCCTTGGCTCGGGCGAAGGCGGCGTCGTTCAGATAATCCAGCCGCTTGAGTTCCTCGATCACCGCGTCGATCACCGGCGGGCCGTAGTCGCCGCGGGCAAGCTTGGTCCGCAATTCCTTCTCACCGTGAGGCCGAAGGCCGAGCAAATGCGTCGCCCGCCCAAAGACCTCGGCCCGGACCTCGCCCTGCTCGATGTGCTCGCGATCGGCGGCCGTCAGCACGTCGCCCACGCGCAAGCCGGTGCGGGCGAGGACGGCCTCGGAAAGGCCGAAGGCGAACTGCTCGTCGAGGAACACGTTCACCCGCGCCTTTCGCCGCTTCTGCGGCTCGATTCGCGTGACCTTCGGCACCAAACATCCTACGGCCGACCGGGCGGCTTGACATTGCCGGCCAATTGCATCTAGTGGTGGCCGTCGGCTCCCGTTCCCGCCGCCCCGACGCCGCATCCCGTTCACATGACCGCGAAACCGCAGGCCAACCCGACGCATCTGCCCAAGCAGATCGACCCCGGCGTCCCGTTCGACGACGAGGCGTTCGATGCCCAGGCGCGTCAATCTGCCGCAGACCAGCGGCCCGAGGTGCCGGCCCCGAAAGCCGCCGCCCGCGACGCCGACGAACCCCGCGTGCTCATGCTCGGCTGGGAGTTCCCGCCCCACATCACCGGCGGTTTGGGCACGGCGTGTTACGGCCTGGTCCGCGCCCTCTCCGACGCCGGCACCGACGTCACTTTCGTCCTGCCCCGCCCGCCGGCCGAGCAGCCGCAGGTGCAGCCGACGGGCGGGCCGCAGCCGTCGATCGAGGCGGTGACGCAGCGGGTCGAGGTCGAGCAAATCGGCCAGACGCCGGTCCGCAGCGAACAGCCGGCGGAGCTGCCGGGCGTGACGCTCTCGGCCGTCGGCGAGCCGATGCCGTTCGGGGCGTACGACCGGCCGGGCGAGCGATTCGCCGAGGAAGCCCCACGGCAGCCCATTCGCCGCCCGCCCCCGCAGCTGCTGAAGCCGGCAACGGCCACAGTGACGCAGCAGTTCACCCGCCCCGCCCCGTTGCCGCCGGCTGCGCCCGTGCCTTCTTCGTACGCGGGCGACTTGTTCGAGGCCGTCGAGCAGTTCGCCGCCCACGCCCAGGCCCTCGCCGACCGCAAGACGCCCAGCGGGTTCGATGTCGTGCACGCCCACGATTGGCTCACCGTGCCCGCCGCCGCCCGTGTGGCCGCCGCTTCGCAGAAGCCGCTGGTGTTGCACGTGCACTCGACCGAATTCGACCGCTCGCCCAACTCGCCCGACGCCCGCATCGTCGAGCTCGAACGGCAAGGCGTCCACCGTGCAGACCGCGTGCTGGCCGTCAGCCACCAGACCAAGCGGGTGCTGATCGAGCGATACGGGGCCAACTCCGGTCAGGTCGAGGTCATCCACAACGCGATCGACGTCGAGGACCCGCCGCCGAGCGCTTGGGAAAGTTACCGCATCCAGGAGCAGCAGAAAATCGTGCTGTTCCTCGGCCGCATCACCGACCAGAAAGGGCCGGAGTACTTCGTCCGCGCCGCGGCCAAGGTGCTGACGGTGATGCCTGACGCGAAGTTCGTCATGGCCGGCGGCGGCGACAAGCTGGGGGCCACCGTCGAAGAAGTCGCCCAGCGCGGCCTCGGCGGCAGCGTGCTGTTTACCGGCTTCCTACGCGGCGGCGACGTGGAGGCCATCTTCAAGAAGGCCGACGTCTACGTGATGCCGAGCGTCAGCGAGCCGTTCGGCATCGCGCCGCTGGAGGCGATGAGCCACGACGTGCCGACCATTGTCAGCCGCAGCAGCGGCGTTGCCGAAGTTTTGCGGCACGCGCTGAAGGTCGATTTCTGGGACACCGACGAGATGGCGAACAAGATCATCGCCGTCCTCCGCCGCCCGCCGCTGGCCGGCACGCTTCGCCGCGAGGGGGCGCTGGAGGTCCGGCAGATGCGCTGGCGCGACGCCGCCACCGCCGTCCGGCAGGTGTACCGCAACCTGCTCGCCCAACAACCCAAAGCGCCCGCCACGACAAGCGTGGCGGGCGCGGTTGAGACAGAGACGGTTTTACGTGATCGGGCTCCAGCGACGCGGCGACCCGAGGGCGTTACGCCCAAGCCGATAGCGAGCCGCTGACGCTGCTGCCGTTGGGGCCGGCGGTGGCGACAATGCTGCCGCTGAACCCGCCGCTGCCGAAGACGGAGAAGCTGCCCGAGGCGCTGTTGTTGCCCGAGTCGGCGAACACGCTGCCGCTGAGGCCGCCGACGCCGCTGAACGACAGGCTGTCGGTGTCGATCGGGTCGAGGATCAGCGGCGTCAGGTCGCTCAGATCCAGGCCGCCGCCGAAGTCGAAGTCCACGTTCACCAGGCTGAACGGGTCGATGCCCACGCCGCCAAACGGCTTGAAGCCGAACGGCTTGAAGCCGAACCCGAAGCCGGTGTCATCCGAGCCGGCGTTGCTGTCGGCGGCGCCCACGATGTCGATCGTGATCGCGCTGCCGTCGTCAACGACCGGCACGTCGCCGCCGGTGGTGGTGCTGAGGAGCTTGCGGGAGTCGAGGGTTTCGAAGTGGTTGCTCATGGCGTTCCTTTGGGAGGGGGTGGTTGGCGAGTACCCGACGGCGGCGCCTGCCGGCGGGCGTGCCGCGACGGCCACGCCGCGACGCCAGTAGCATAATCTTTCGCGAAAGTTTCGTCAAGTCTTTCGTGAAAATATCGTGCGGGCGATGGTCCGTGCCCCCAGCAGCGGGTGCCCCACCTCGATCCGCCGGCACACGAACTTTGCCGCCGCCTCGGCCCCCAGCGCCCTCAGCTCGA
>CAYLSV010000062.1:5335-19744 GCA_964386435.1 uncultured Tepidisphaerales bacterium | reverse complement strand
ACGCACGCAACCGGAGCCGCTCGGAAGTCGTGCGTAGCCCCGCTGCTACGCAGCGGTGGGGGCCTCAGCGACGCACGCGGAAGCCTCTTCCGCAGCGGTGACGGCGGATCCCGGCTGTAGCGAGCGACTTCCGATTCGAGCGCAGCCCCGCCGTCACTACGGCGGTGGGGGTGTCGGCGAGGTCAGATCGGCAGCATCGTGTACCGCAGCACTTCCGGCCGTCCGGCGCCCTCAGCGGTGCGGCGGCTGGCGTGATTCATGTCGGCGATTGTGCCCAGCAGCACGTCATCCTCGGTCAGCCGGGCAGCTCCCAAGCGTTGCACCGTCTTGGCTAACCCCCGGCCGCGGAACTTTGGCAGTAGGCACTCCTCGGTCACGATCTGCCCCGGCAGCCAGTCGACGTGGCCGGGCTCGGTGGCCCAGACGCCGGCCGTGTCGCCGTCGATCGTGATGCGGCAGAGGACGCCCTCGTCGAGGCAGTCTCGCAGGCCCTCGGCGGTGGCGGGGTGGACCTGTTCGCAGAACGCCTCGCCCATGCCGCGGTAGATGTCGTCGACGAGTGCGGCGGCGGCTTCGGGGTCGGGCCAGGGTTCGAGGGCGACCGAGTCGTCAACCGGACCGCGTGCCACGTCGGCGGCACGGGCGGCATGAATGCTTTGGTCTAGTTGCTCGCCCTCGACCCCGATTTTGCCATGCCACAGCACGCGCACGAACTTTGGCGAGAACACCGCCCACTGCTCCCGCACCACCGCCACCGCCGTCACCACCGCCGCCGGCTCCAACGGCTCCGCCCACGCCACGAGATCCACGAACGGCTCCAACGCGTTGCCCCCGCGAAACCGAATCCCCGCCAGCGTCGACACGCCGTCAACCCGCACCACCCGCTGCAGATAATCCGCCGGCCCCGCCCCATCGATCGGCACGCCCTCGGCGAACCCCTCGGCGAATTCTTTGTCGTGCTTCCACGACTCGTGCTTCGCCAGCCACGTCCCGGCGCTGGCGTCGAGCACCTCCTTCGTCCAAAGCGCCAGCAGGTGCGGGAACCGCGGGGTGGTCGAGTCG
Organism: uncultured Tepidisphaerales bacterium; assembly: GCA_964386435.1. GTDB lineage: Bacteria > Planctomycetota > Phycisphaerae > Tepidisphaerales > Tepidisphaeraceae > CAYLSV01. Next base: position 18,682 of record CAYLSV010000062.1, on the reverse strand, counting down.
AGCACGCAGTTAGAATAGAGCGCCTCCCGGTCTGCTCGCCTGTTGGCCAACCCGCGTCACCCCGCCTACACTGCCCGCCACCCCCACGGGCACGCACACAATGGCCGTTAAGATTCGACTCAAGCGCATGGGCCGCACGCACCGGCCGTTCTACCGCCTCAACGCCATCGAGGACCGCTCGCCGCGCGATGGCAAGCCGATCGAGGAATTGGGCTGGTTCAACCCGATGGAGTCCGATAAGGACAAGCAGCTCAAGGTCGACGTCGACAAGGCCGTCGCCTGGCTGAACAAGGGGGCCATCCCGAGTCCCACCGCCAGCAGCCTGCTCAAGCGTCTGGGCGTCGAGCACAAAATGCTCCGCCTCCCCAAGCCGGGCAAGCCGAAGAAGGCCGAAGGCGAGGGCGATGACGCTGCCGCCGAGGGCGAGGCGAAGTCGGACGCCTGAGCGACCGGTTCGTATCCACAACGTGCGGTAGCCGCGGGGCTTGCACCGCGTGTTCGATGATCCACCCGGTCTGACGCGCGGGGCAAGCCCCGCGGCTACTTCAGTTCCGTTGGCGACGCTTGGTTACGCCCCCGGCGCCACGTCCGGTTGCACCGACTTCGCCCGCCGGTGGTGTCGCACGGCGTCGGTGGTGAAGATCGCCAGCGCCACCCAGATCAGCCCGAACGCCCAGCCGTCGCCGGACTTCCACGACTCGCCCAGCACCGTCACCGCCAGAACCATCTGGCACGTCGGGCCGAAATACTGGATGAACCCCAGCGACGTCATCGTCAGCCGCTTCGCCGCGCCACCGAACAACAGCAGCGGGGCGACGGTCAACGAGCCGCTGATCGCCAGCAGCCCCAGCGTGGCGAGGTTGGTCGGCCCACTCGGCATATCGCTGGCATAGACGAACGCGAGGAACGCCACGCCGATCGGGGCCAGCACGAACGTTTCGACGCCCATCGCCGTCAGCGAGCCGATGGGCAGCTGTTTGCGAAACAGCGAGTAGAACCCGAACGTCACCGGCAACGCGATGGCCACCCACGGAAACGAGTCGGCCTGCAGCGTCTTGATCGCCACGCCCAGGCACGCGATGCCGATGCACCCCACCTGCACCGGCCGCGGCCGCTCCTTGAGGAACACGATGCCCAGCGCCACGATGAACAGCGGCGTGATGAAGTACCCCAGCGCCGCCTGCAAGGCTAGGCCGTTCAGCACGGCGTAGATGAAAATCAGCCAGTTCACCGCCACGAGCGTTGCCGTCACCAGCAGCGTGCCGGCGATCCGCTTTTGCGCAAGTGCCGCCCGCACCGCCGGCCAGCCGCCAAGCACGCTCAGCAGCACGGCCATCGCCACCGCCGCCTGCACCACGCGGTGTCCCAGAATCACCCCCGGCGGCACCGCCTTGATCAGCAGAAAATACAGCGGGAAAAACCCCCACATCAGGTGCGCCCCCAGCCCCATCATCAGCCCGGCGGCCGCGGACGTCGGCTCAGCGTCAGGCGATTTACGGAGCAACGCTTGCCCCCGACGGCCAGCCGACGATGAGGAACACCAGCAGCATCACCACGCCGACCAGCCCTTTGATCAGAATGCCCCACGCCCGCCCCTTGCCCGCCCCCCAGCCGATGTCGGCCAGCTTCGCCGGGTCGCGCTCGACGAACACCTCCAGCCCAGCCGCCCCCACGGCTGACCCGACGATGGCCCCGATGATCGCCCCGACCAGCGGCACCGGAATGAAAATCTGCCCCACAATCCCGCCGACCAGTCCGCCGACGACTGCCCCGACCATCGACCGCCACCCCCCGCCCGCCGCCTTGCCGCCCGCCGCCCCGGCGACGAACTCGGCGACCTCCGCCAACGTCGCCAACACCAGCAACGACAACAACCCCGGCCACCCGAGATAAGCCCAATCCGTCAGCCACGCATAAACCAGCACGGTCAGCAGCATCAGCCACAACCCCGGCAGCGTGATGATCGTCAGCACCACGCTCACCACCCCGACGAACGCCGTCAGCAGGTACCCGGAGAAGTCAAGCCACCAACCGCTCACGCCGCAGCGTAGGAGCGGCGGGCGGGCACCGGGTCTGACAACCGGCCGGACCTCCGCCGCGTGGCGGCGGGGCTGATTCCGCATCCAACCGTCGTGCCATCTCCCACCACAGGCGCAGCCTCGCCGCTACGCGGCGGAGGTCCGGTTGGTCGGCGACCGGGCTAGCTCCACCGCCCGCCGCCGCTGGGTCGGCGTCAGCTTGACGCCCGGGCGGGCCTGCCGCATCAACTCGATGGCCGCCTCGACGTCGCCTGCCAAACCGCGGCGGACCAGCAGGGCGGCGGCCACCGTGGCCGAGCGGCCGAAGCCGGCGGCACAGTGAATCAACACGGCCGGCCGATCGCCGGCGGCGTCGAGCTGGTGTTCAAGCTCCGCCAGCGCCACCGAGGCGGCGGCGAGGTCCGGCGGGCTGTAATCCAGCGTCGGCACCGTGACCAGTCGTCGATTCGTCGTCACCACACCACGGGCCGGCGTGAACTCGCTGGTCAGATCGAGGAGGAGGCCAACCGCCTCGGGCAACTCGCTTGCCAGCGGTCGCCGGCCGAGCCAGATGTTCGGGGCGATTTCCTGCATCGCCGGCCCCTTTCGCCGGGCGAGGTGCCACAAGCCGCCGAGGGTCACCCGCACCGGCCACAGCAGCAGCCGGCCGGCCCACCCGCTGGTGCCGTCGGCCTGCTTGCCCCAACCGCCGGGCCGCCGCAGCAGGTAGAGCGCCGCGACGTAGCCGAACCCGCCCGCCGGCCACAGCAGCAGCCAGCCGACACCGCCGATCTTCCACGCGAGCAAAGTGAAGGCCGCCGCGAGGGAGAGGTAAGCGAGCGGAGCTTTCACGCGGCACCGTAGTTCGCGCGGCAGCATCTTGGACGGCGACCAGGTGTGGTCGCAGCTACCTCACTTCGTCGAAAGGTGAAGCGGTTTCGAGTTGGCAGGTAGCTGCGACCACACTTGGTCGCAGTCCGAGACGTACCCTGCCCTTCATGAACGAAACGCTCACGCTCCACTTCGACGGCGGCAGTCGCGGCAATCCTGGGCCGGCCGGTTGTGGTTCGGTTGTCGCCGCCGAGGATGGCACGCCGCTGGCGGCCGTTGGCAAGTTCCTCGGCACGATGACCAACAACCAGGCGGAATATCACGGGCTGATCAACGCGCTGGAAAAAGCCGCCGAACTGGGTGGCAAGCAGGTGCTGGTGATCGGCGACAGCGAATTGGTCATCAAGCAGATGAAGGGCCAGTACCGCGTCAAGAACGAGAAGCTCAAACCGCTGTACCAACGTGCCCTGGACGCGGCGGCGAAGTTCGAGAAGGTGCAGTACGACCACGCCCGCCGCGACAAAAACCAGATGGCCGACGGTCTGGCGAACAAGGCGATGGACGCCAAGCGCGACGTGGAGGAGTGAGGCAACACCGAGCGTGAAGTAGCCGCGGGGCAAGCCCCGCGGCTACTTCACAAACTCAGGCGGTCCAAGGTGCGCCTCAGCGGCCGATGTTGCGGCCGGTGAGGGCGCGGGCAATGGTGTTGCTGCTGTTGGGAACCGACTTCGTCTGGCCCTCGCCGCCGACGATTTCGGCAGACAGGCGGCGGTTGTCCTCGACCTCGGGCTTGCCGATGACCGTGGCGATCTGGTTCACCTCGTCCCGCTTGGCCGCCAGCCGTTGCTCGAGGCTTTCCAGCTCGCGGGCCAGCTCTTCCAGCTCGGCCATCGCGGTGGTGTAAAGCTGCTCGCCCTCGGCGAGCCAGTCGTTGAATTTGGTCACGTCATTCTCCTTAGGGCCACAAATCGGTTCCGGCCCTCACCATACGACGCTCGACGCCACGGCGACGGCCCGGGCGGTTTATCGGCCCGTTCGCCGCCGCAGCAGGCCCAGCCCGGCCGCCGCGAGCAACGCCAGACTCGCCGGCTCGGGAGCACTGACGCCGTAGAACAGGGCCGCCTCCGGGATTCGCCCGCGGAGCGTGGCCACGTCCAGCTCGTTCTCGACGTGGTAAATCCGCTGCCAACCCTCGTCCGGCAAGTACGCCCACAGCTTCAGCTTGTCCTGCGGCAGGTTCAAGGCACGAACCAGGCTCAAATCGTACTCCGCCTCGACCTTCACGCCCTGCACGTCCAGCGGCCGACCCAGGCCCTGCGGCGGGACGGCGGCGACGTGCCAGACGCTCACGAAATTGTGCTGCTGCGGCAGCGCTGGCACCGCCGGGTGGGTCAGTTGCACCGGCGAGCCCAGCACCTTGCCCTGAGCGATCGGCGAATCGGCAAACGCCGGACTGATGGCCAGCGAGGCCACCTCCGTCGCAAAGCTGCTGAGCGTCGCCCGGCTGTGGCCCGCCCAATCATCGGGCACCGCGGCCGTGGCGGGGGGCGGGTTGGCGAACGCAAACGCCTGGTCGGCCCCGCTGACGGTCTCGGCGGTGACCGTCTTGACCGCCTCCCGCAGCGGATCGGTGCTGGCGAATTGCACCGTCTCCGCCTGGGGCAGCGGGGCGAAGGAGGGCCGCGCCGGGCCGGGTTGTGTCGGCGCCGGCGGCGGTTGATCGGGAGCGGGGCGGGCGGCGGGCGCGGGATCACCACGCATCGGCCGGATTGGGCGGATGGAGGGCTGCGGCTCGACCGGGGCGTCGGCCTCGGGCTGAACGGCGGCGGGGGCGGTGAGCCGTTGAACCGGTCGAACCGTCGGCCGCGGCGTGGCAACGGCCAGCGTTGGGGGCAACTCCTGCACGACCGCCACGCCCACCGGCCGCGGCGTCGACAACACCGGTCGCGGCAGCTCGATCGGCGGCATCACCTCGACCCCGCCGGCGGCCGGCGGCACCTCGTCAATTACCGACAACGGCCCCGGCCACCCGTCGCCCAAACTCGGCAGCGTCGGCACCACGTCCTCGAACGTCGGGATCGGCGGGGCCTGGTCCGTCATGGTCGGCACCCAATGCACCGCGTCCCGCAGCATCTCGGCAAGGTTCGCCCCGGTGCCGGCCGGCACGAGGCCCGCCGTGACGCCGCCGGCGCTGCCGAGGACGACGCCGCCGATGGCGACGGTGAGGGCCGACGCCTTGAACTTCAGGCCGCCCACGGCCGCCGTCTGGGCCATCGCCATGACCTGCGCGCTGACGCCGCTGGCCGCGACGCTGCCGCCGCTGGCGACGTGGGTGGCGGCGCTGGCGGTTTGGCCGAACAAGCCGGTGCCGACGCTGTCCCGAATGGTCTGGGTCAGCAGCGTGGCGAGCGCCGCGCCGCCGAGCATGACGCCGCGCTCCTTGAGCCGCTTGCCGAGCATTTGCCGGGCGCGGTGGAGTCGGACGCCCAGCGTGTTGCTGCGGCAGCCAAGTTCGCTGGCGATCTCCTCGCGGCTGAGCCCGCCGAAGTGGAACAAAATGACCGGCAACCGGTACTTCAGCGGCAGCTCGTCGATCGTTTCGTGGATGATGCGACGTTGCTCGTCGCCGTGGGCGGCGTCGATCGCCTGCTCCGGCTCGCCGTTCCAGTTCGGGCGGTTGGCCTCCCGCCGCAGCCGCCGCTTCTTGGCCCGCAGCGCGTCGAGGGCCAGTCGGTGGGCCACCTTCCGCAGCCACGGGCCGATGGCCCGCACTTCCTTCGTCACCTTGTGCCGGCTGGCGAGGGTCAGGAACGTCGCCTGCGTGACGTCTTCCGCCTCGTGCTGGTCCTTGAGCACCGCCCGACAGGTGCTGAAGACCAGGCCCGAGTACCGCCGCATGACCTCCTCGAAGGCGGCCGTGTCGTTGTCGTCGCGGAAGCGATCCAGCAGCGTGATCGCATCGATGGCGGCCAGCGACTCATCAGGCGTGCTCCGGCCGAACCGATCGGCGGTGAGGCCGCGCGGCTTCGTCGGCTTGCGGGCGACGCGGGAAAGGCGGCTTGGGGCGGGCGATGCGGGCATGCGGGACCTGACGGACGGCACCGCCGCCCACGGGTAAAACGCCGGGCGGCGGGGCGGTGTTTCACGATATTATCAGAACCGCCAAATCAGGGGGCGGCGGATTCCCTCGCGACAGGGTCGGCGGCCCGCGGGTAGAGTGAGCGCGTGAGCCACCCGGACGCGGCGAACCTGACGTGGCGGCGGCGGCTGGGCCGACTGGTGTTGCGGCCGTTGATGACGCTGTCGCTGGCGGTGAGCGTGGGGAGCTTGGGCTTCTGGTACCGGGCGGGCGACACGATCGACACCTTGACGTACCGCGGTGAGGGGCAACTGGTGCAGGTGAGATCGATTGCCGATCGACTGATGATCCTGGGGTACGACCTTCCGACGCCGCCGGAGGATCAGGGGCCGCGTTGGCTGGTCGAGGCGAGGCCGCTGCCGGAAGTGATCGCCGACGGCTGGGAGCCGGGGCCGCTGAAGCTGGTGGGGCTGGAATTCGGCGGTGAGCCGTTGCAGGACGTGGCCCCCGGTGGGTGGTGGCTGCGGATCAAGTGGTGGACGCTGGCGTTCCTCGCCGCCTTGCCGCCGCTGGGATGGGCGCTGGCGGGGCGAATCCGGCACGCCCGCCAGGAGCGGCTGGCGGCCGGCTTGTGCCCCGGCTGCGGCGAAGATCCGGCATGGTGCCGCTGCGAAACCTGAGCAGTCGGCCAAGGTGTCGCGGCGGCCGGCGAGGATCCGTAAGGCCAACTTCTGCAACGGTTTGCGCAGAACATCCGTCGTTTTCCGGGAGCGGCCGGTTGGTTGACAACGCCGCCGATCGCCCGCTAGGTTGGGACGCCGCAGGTCTTTTCGCGGCCGGCCGGGTCTGTCGGGTCCGACCGGCATCCACACGCTCCCGGAGGTGGGTTGGAGCCACACCTCCGGGGGCTTTGCGCTGCGCCGACTTCACGAGGTGGAGCGGGATGGGTCGATCAAGTCATGGTGCGAGGAAAGCGTCAGACACGCATCGCCCGGCGGACGATCCAGCGGATGGCGTTCACCGTCCTGTTGCTGCTCATCGTCCTCTGGGCGGGGCAACTCCTCGTGTTGCGGCAGCGGCTTTCGACGTTCGATTGGGACACCTACTGGGCGACCCGGCGGTTTTACCGGCCGGCGCTAATCGCGCTGGGCGATTGGGGCGAGGGCGTGGTGCCGGCGAAGGCGTTTGATCCGCTCAGCCGCGACGGGGCAACGCTCGGCTTCACGCTCGCGGCCGGCGTCTACGCGGCCACCGGGGCGGCCGGTCTGACCGGTCTCGCGGCATTCGCGCTGCGGGCGCTACGCTGCCGGCGATGAAGCGGCTCTGGCGGCATCTGCGACGGCTGTGGCTGCTCACCAAGCAGGCCGGGGCGGCGTGGTGGAACAACAACGCCTTCCGCCTCGCCGCGTCGCTGGCGTTTTACACGCTTTTCTCCATCTCGCCGCTGTTGGTCATCACGGTCAGCGTGGTCGATTGGTTCGGCGAGCCAATTTTGCAGGAGCTGGAGGACGTGGCCGCCAATGAGGATGATGACAAGCCGGCACTGGCCACCCGGCCGGGTGTGAACTCGGCGGCGGAGCAGGCAGCGAAGGACACGGTGCCCGACGCCGTCGAGGAGTTGGCCCCGGCCGTGGTGCCGGCGAGCGAGCGGATTTTCAAGGTTCTTGACGAGTTCATCGGCCCCGAAGCCGGCCGGGGGCTGCGGGAAATCCGCACCGGCATCGCAGAAAGCGGCGGCGGCGAACTGGCGACGCTGATCAGCGTGGTGACGCTGCTCGTCGGCGTGACGGCCATCTTTGCCGAACTGCAGGACGCGCTGAACCTGATTTTTCACGTCAAGCCGATGGACCGCCTGTACGGCAACGCCGTTTGGACGCTGATCCGCACCCGGCTGCTCGGCTTCGGGGTGGCGGTGTCGGCCGGCTTCCTGCTGCTGGTGTCGCTGCTGGTGAGCGTGGTGGTGAACGTGATCGTCGACCAAGTCGGCGGGGCAGTGCCGGGCAGCGGCGGGTGGCTGCTGAGCGGGGCGAACTTCACGCTGTCCGTGGTCGTTACGACGCTGCTGTTCATGCTGATCTACAAGCTGCTGCCCGACGTGAAGGTGAGCTGGCGGGACGTGGCCCTCGGGGCGCTGGTGACGAGCCTGCTGTTCAACATCGGCAAGTACGCCATCGGCACCTACCTCGGCAGCTTCGCCGTCGGCAGCGCCTACGGCGCGGCCGGCAGCTTCGCGGTGTTCCTGCTGTGGGTCTACTACTCAGCCCTCATCTGCTTCTTCGGCGCCGAATTCACCGCCCAAGTTGTCCGCCACCGCAGCGAGCCGGAGGAACATGCCGAGGAGGTCGTCGGAAGTGATGAGTGACGAGTTGAGGAGTGACGAGTTCCGGATCCGACACTCATCACTCCCCAACTCATCACTCATCACTTCCGTCACTTCCGTCACTTCCCCTGCCCCGGTACGCACACCAACTGGTCCAGGCCGCCGAAGCCGATGACTTCGTCGCTGAAGAACGGTTCGGCGTACTTCACGCCCAGGCGGCCGCCGAAGTAGCCGTGGAGGGTGCGGACGTAGTCGCCCAGGCCGCCGTCCTCGCCCAGCCCCTGCGACTTGAAGCAGCGGCAGGCCTCCATTTTCTGCTCGTAGGTGTCGCTGACGTCGATGACGAACGTCGGGTCGAAGGCTTTTTTCAGGTGCGTGCAGTAGTACTGGATGACGCGGGCCGGGTGGTGCGGCTCGCCTGGGATGTCGCTTTTGGTCAGCTTCGCGTCGAACCGGGCGTCGTAGCCGATGTGGTGGGCCGCCCGGTGGTCGGGGTGGGCGTCGGGGTAGTAGGGGATGAACAAGACGTCCGGCTTGTGCTTGCGGATCTCGGCGGCGACGTAGTGACGGCTGCGGATGTCGTGCGTCACCTCGCGGTTCTTCAGCGTGCCGATCGTCATCCCCACGCCCATCGCCTCGGCCGCGGCTTGGGCCTCGGCCAAGCGGGTCGGCACGCTGCCATGAGGCGTCGGCTCGCCGTTGGTCAGGTTCAGCACGTGCACGCGGTGCCCCTGCCGCGCGAGCTTGATCAGCGTGCCGCCCATACCCAGCTCGGCATCGTCCGGGTGCGGGGCGAGGCACAGGAAACTCAGCTTGCCGCCGCCGTCGGTCACTTCATCCATGCCAGAGCGTAGCGACGCAGGGCGGAGAATGTGTTGAATCTGGCGGTCGCCGGCGAACCGATGTTGACGCGGCGCGCGCGGCCGGCTAAACGCTGTGTGGGGAATCCTCCCGCTGCCAACGAATGCCAGTCGACGCCACAAATCACCCGCCAGTCGCACGCCTCACCCATTGACCATGACGACCCCCGCCCACGCCCCTCTCCCGGCCTGCCGCGACCTCGTCCTCGCCGCCGCCGTCACCCACGCGCTGCTCGAGACCCGCCCGGCCGCCACCATCGCCCGCTACCTCGGCCTCGATCCGGCCGCACTCCAATTCGCCGGCGTTCGCACCGAATACGCCCTTGCCACCGCTGACCCCTTCGCCCCAACCACGCCCCTCGCCGCCGCCGTCGACTTCGACGAGGACGATGAAGACGACGACTACGACGAAGAGGACGACGACGATTTCGAGGACGACGAAGACGACGAGTTCGACGACGACGAAGATGAGGACGACGAGTTCGATGACGACGACGAGGACGATGACTACTTCGACAACGATGAGGACGACGACGATGACGATTGAGCCGCGTCAGCTCACAAGCCGAGGTGGCTGGCGATGAGCCCGATGTGGGGCAACCGCCTGGGGTGGCTGCTGGCCGCCGCGCTGGCCGTGGTCATGCTCGCCGGCGTCGGGGCGGCGTGGGTGCTGCATTACCCCACCGGGGCCACCGAGCTCACCACCACCGGCAACCGCATGGCCCCCATCGCGTTGCCGGCCGCCGCGACGAACCTGCTCCCGCCCACCGGCGCCGGCGACGCGACCGAACTGCTCGCGCTGGCCGAAACCGAGCGGGGCGTTCTTCGCAGCTTCGTCGAACGCGGCACCGCCGCCGACCTCGACCGCCACGCCGACCTGTTCCGCCAGCTGCGCGAAGCCGCCGCGGCGGTGGGGGACCAACCGCTGGAAGCCGTCGCCGCCGACGTGCAGGCCTACCCGACGACCGCCGCCCGCAAGCCGCTCATGCGCGTCGCCCTCGCCGGCAAAGCGCTGCTGCGCAGCGGCTTGCTGCGTGAGAACGCGGGTGACACCACCGCGGCCGATGACTTCCGCGCCGCCTACCAACTCGGCCGGGCGCTGGCCCGCGAGCGACTCGTCTACGAGCAGCTCGACCTCGGCCTGACCCTCATGACCGACGCCGCCATCGGCCTCCGCGAAGCCGGCGAGGTGCCGCCCACCGACGCCGACGCCGCCGTGGCGGCGATCCGCACGATGCGTGAAACGGATCTCGCCCCGCTCCGCAACGCCCTGAACGCCGGCGGCACCGAACGGGCCGGCCGGCACACCGGCGACTACTTCAACCTCGCCGAAAACGCCGACCCCATGTGGCAACTCGAGGCCCTGCACGCCTTGGCCCGCCAACGATTCAACGCCGATTCGCGCCCGACCCAGGTCGCCGTGGAGGCCAACCTCGCCCGCTACGCCACCGAGTTCCCGCCCGGCCCCCTGCGCAGCGCCGCCGAGGCCGCTCGCGACCTGACGATCGCCGACTACCGCACCACCCGCACGACCCCGCTGGTGCCCTAAACCCTCATGGCCGCGGCTCAAACCGCAGTGCCACACCGTTGATGCAGTGCCGCAACCCCGTCGGCTCCGGCCCGTCCTCGAACACGTGCCCGAGGTGGCTGCCGCAGCGGGCACACTCGACCTCCGTTCGGATCATCCCGAACTTGCGATCCTCGACCCGGTCGATGTGCAGCGGGTCGACCTCCTCCCAGAAGCTCGGCCACCCGGTGCCGCTGTCATACTTCGTCGCACTGTCGTACAGCGGCAAATCACACACCACACAGTGGAACACCCCCGGCTCCTTCACCTCCAACAACTCACTCGTGAACGGCCGCTCCGTCCCGTCCTCCTGCGTGACGTGGTAAGCCTCCGGCGACAAGCCCGCCGCCGCATCGGCCACCTGCGCCGCTGTCCACCGCTCCGGCCCCCCAGCCGGCCGCGTCGCCGGCCGCTCCCCCGCCGGGGCATCAACCGCCAGCGCCGACACCCCCCAAACCCCGGCCAACGCCGCGAGCGTCACAATCACGAGAGAGACAACTTTCATGCGTGAGGTACGTCACCTACCGGCAATCGGTTCAGCCCCGAGAGCCACCCACGCCGCGTCAACCATCCCGCCACCTGAAGCCGCCGCAACCGCCGCTCCCCGTCGTGCAGCCCCGATTTAACCAGGCGGAGGCCGTTTTAGCGGCGCATGCGGTTCACGACCGGCTGTTCATAGGGGAATCTTCACCATGCAAAAAGCCCGGCCGATCCGACGGGATCGGCCGGGCCTTGGTTTGAACGATCGTCGTCGGCTCAGGCCGAGCGGCGGCGGAGGAGGCCGAGGCCGGCGGCGGCCAGGAGGCCGAGGCTGGCGGGCTCGGGGATGACCTCGCCGACCGTGACGGTGAGGTCGGCGTCCTTCTTCTTGATGAACGCGGCCGCACCGGCGTCGGCGACAGCGGTGAGGGTGTTGTCGAAGGTCAGGCCGATCGCGGTGATCTCGCCGTTGATGCCCAGCGTGGAGGCGAGGGCATTAATGTCGATCGACAGGCTACCGGTCCAGTTGTCGTTGCTCGCATCGACGCCGAACACGTAGTCGCCGCCGCTGGGCGAGTAGGTGAGCACGTAGTTCGCGTTGCCGGCCGAGCCGACCACGTTGTCGACCTCGAGGACCTCAACGAACACGTTGCTGGTGACGCTCGCAGAGGCGAACGTGCCCGGCAGGCCCGCCAGCGTGTAGTCACCGGCCTCGGTGATGGTGACGTCCTCGAGCTCCTCGTTGTTCTGGCCGAGGATGATCATCGACAGCTGCGAATCGACGATCGTGGCGCCCGGGGCGTCGCCGTCACCGGTGTCGACCTGGGCCTCGAACTGGGTCGGGTTGAAGTCGAGGGTGTTGCCGACGATGACCGGGGCACCGAACAACTCGGCGGTCGTGCCGCCGGGGCCTTCGGTGTTCGACTCCGAGACGCCGACGAAGCGGACGTCGGTGCCGTCATAGCTGCCGTAGAGGATGTTGGCCGACGCGGACGCGGCAACGCTGAGCGTGGCAGCCGCGGCGGCGGTGATGATCAGGTGTTTCATTTGCATAATCTCCAGGTTCCGGGGTTCGAGGCGGCCGAGGTTGCTCTCATAACGACGGACGCGGCCCGCATAGAGTAGCCCAAGTCCAGCGGGGATACAACAATATTTTTGCGACGAACTTGCTTCCCGCCACACCGAATTCGATCGGCATTTAGCGGAGGGGTCGGCCACTGTTCAACCGGGGCGGCAGGCCGTTGGGGTAAGTCTCGATCACCCATTGCTTTATCGCCTCGATGCGGCTGTCGGGGGCGGGGTGGGTTTGGGCCCACTCCATGCCGCCGCCGCGGCCGCCGCTGGCCTCGCGGAGGATTTCCATGACGCGGACCATCTCCCGCGGGTCGTAGCCGGCATCGGCCATCATCTTCAAGCCGACCGTGTCGCTTTGCAGCTCTTGGTCCCGGCCGTAGCTGAGCTGCAGGAAGTTGCTGACGTAGTTCGCAATCTGCCCCGCCTCATAACTGCCGGTGCCGACGGCGGCGGCGTTGGCAAGTTGTTGATGCATCTGGCTTTGCGCCATCCGCTCGGCCCCGTGCCGCCGGATGACGTGGCCGATCTCGTGACCGACGACGCCGGCGACTTGGGCCTCGTTCTCGAGGCGGTCGAACAGCGCCCGCGTCATGAAAACCGGCCCGCCGGGCAGGGCGAAGGCGTTCACCGTGTTCGGGTCGTCGATGAGCGTGAACGTGAACTGCCACGGCAAGTTGTGTTCCTGCAGCACCTTGGTGACGCCGCCGCTGTCGAGCAGCACTTCCCCGATCTGGCGGAGGAAGATGGCGTCGGGGTGGTTCGGGTCGACCTGGCCGCCCATCTGCTGGAGCATTTCCGGTGCGGCGTTGTAGCCGAGGGCAACTTCTTGCTCGTAGGAGATGTTGCCGACGCGGTCGGTCTCGCCGGTGAAGGGGTTGGTCTCGCCGCTGAAGTAGTAGCCGCCGATGGCGATGGCGGCCATGACGAGGGCGATGAGCAGCCGGCCTTTGCCCAAGCCGCCGAACCCGCCCAGGCTCCGCCGACCACCAATAGGGTAGCGGCCGCGTCGGCCGCGGCGGGGGATGCCGATTCTGAAGCCCATGCCGAAGATGATGCAAACGCCGGGCCGTGCCTCAGCGGGTGGCGCGGTCGAGTTCGCCGGCCGTGCCGCTGAGCCA
>CAYLSV010000062.1:703-5325 GCA_964386435.1 uncultured Tepidisphaerales bacterium | reverse complement strand
GGGCTTTTTCGCAGGCGTAATCGATTTCGATCACGCGGCGGTAGGCGGCGAGGCGCTGGCGGGGGTCGGCGGTCTGGGCGGCGGCGGCGAGGAACGGGGCGTGCAGCCGCTCCCAAAGGGCCATGGTCTGCGCGAACGTCGCCGCGTCGCCCTGACGGGGGCCGGCGGGCAGTTCGTCCTCGTGGAGCACCACGCTGTGCGGCGGCAGCAGCTTCAGGAGCCGCTCGGGGCTGCCGATCTCCTCGGGTTTGGGCAAATCGGCCTCGTGCGGCACCAGGGCGACGGCCCGGCGGTCGCCGATCGGGTAAACGGCGGCAAGGTACGACTCCACGTATAGCTGTCGGTCGGCGGCGGCCTGCCGCAGGGCGAGGCTGGGGCCGAGTTGGCCCCAGCCGGCGACGAGCAGTTGCCCCTGCCGCACCTCGTGGGCCAGTGCCGCCCCGTCCGGCTCGTCGTCGGGGCCGGTCGCGAGCAGGTCGAGGCGGATCGTGCCCTCGCCGCACAGTTGCCGCCGCTGCCGCCGGGCCTCCTGCAGCGGCATGTAGAGCCGGGCCAGGGCGTCAAAGTCGTCGGCGGCCAAGGCAAGGGCCTCGGCCTGCACCAAGTGGGCCTCAGCGTCGAGGTAGCGGGTGGCCATCAAGGCCTGCTGCCCCTGCTCGCACAGCGCGTGAATGCGGTCGGTGTCCACGGGCGACCATAGGTTATGGTCAGCATCGAGTAGCACGGGCCCGATGGTGTGCTAGGTTGTGGCCATGACCACTGACCTGCCAAACCTTGAGGATTTGGGCCAGCTCGCCGCGACGGCGGTGGCGGCGGCGTGTGGGGTGTGCCAGCGGGTGCGGGCCGATTTGGGTGAGGACGGCACGGTGGCCAAGGGCGACAAGTCGCCGGTGACGGTGGCTGATTTCGCGAGCCAGGCGGTGGTGGCGGCGACGATCTCGCAAAGCGGGTTGCCGATGGTGGCCGAGGAGGACGCCGACGAGTTTGCGGGCACGGAGGACGCGCTGCGGCAGCAGGTGTTGGCGGCCGTGCAGACGGTGCGTCCGGAGGCGGATGCCGAGGAAGTCGCGCGGCTCATTGGCACCGGCAACGGCGAGCCGACCGGCACGTACTGGGTGCTCGACCCGATTGACGGCACAAAGGGCTTCTTGCGGGGCGGGCAGTATGCGGTGGCGCTGGGGCTGATCCATGATGGCCGGCCGGTGCTGGGGGTGTTGGGTTGCCCCGGCTGGGACATCGGCCGGTTGTTCGGCAGCGACCGGCCGACGACCTCGGCGTGGACCACGGATTTGTGGCACGTCGACCAGCGCACGCCGATCACCGTCGCCGGCGAGCGGCGGCCGAAGATCGTCGAGAGCGTCGAGTCGGGCCACAGCGACCACGGCACGTCCGCCCAGATCATCGCCGCCCTCGACGCCGAGCCGGAGCCGCAGCGGATGGACAGCCAGGCCAAGTACGCCGCCGTCGCCTGCGGGGTGGCCGACGTCTACCTCCGCCTGCCGACTCGCCCCGGCTACGAGGAGCGCGTCTGGGACCACGCCGCCGGCGTCGCCGTCATCGAAACGGCCGGCGGCCGGGTGACGGATCTGGACGGCAACCCGCTGGACTTCACCGCCGGCCGCACCCTGAAAAACAACCGCGGCGTCGTCGCCACGAGCGATGCGGGCGATTTGCACGACCGCGTCCTGAAGGCGGCCCGCGGTGTCTGAAGCGGCGGCCGAGCGGTTCACCCTCGCCCACGTCGAGCAACGGCTGTGGGTGGCGAGCACGCCCACGGGGCTGGCGACGTACGACTTCGACTTCGCCAGGCATTTCTACTGTCGCCACCCGCACCGGCTTGCCGAGCCGGTGACGGCCGTCGGCCGCATGGGGGCGGCAACCAATTATGACGCCCGTTTCGCCGCGCTGACGGCGGCGGGCGTGCGTCTGATTCACACGCCATCGCAGTATCGCCGGGCAAGCCTGCTGCCCGAGTGGTACCCGCTATTGACGGGATTGACGCCGCGAAGCCGATGGTTTGACGGGCCACCGTCGGCGAGCGATGTGGCGGACGAGTTTGGGTGGCCGGTGTTTCTCAAGGGCGAGCGGCAGACGGCAAAGCACCGGGCGGCGACCAGCATTTGTCGCGACGCTGAGGCCTTTGAATCGGCGATGGCCATATGGCAGCGCGACCCGATCCTGCGGTGGCAGCGGGTCGTCGCCCGCGAGTAAGTGCCGCTGCGGCCGGTGGGCGTCGAGGCCGCGGCGGGCGTGGTGCCGCCGGCGTTCGAGTTCCGCACGTTCTGGTGGCGCGGCAGTTGCGTGGGCTTCGGCAAGTACTGGGCGGGGCACGATTACGAACCAACGCCCGCCGAGCAGGCGGTGGCCGAGTCGGTGGCGGGCGAGGCCGCCCGGCGGCTGGAACTGCCGTTCGTCGCGGTGGACGTGGCACAGGCTGTGGACGGCCGCTGGTGGGTGATCGAACCGAACGACGGCCAGGACAGCGGCTACGTCGGGGTGAACCCACGACGAATGTGGCGGCGGGTGCTCGATTCGCCGCCAAAGTGATGCGGTTCATCGTTGGACTTTCGGCGTAGGTATGTCATGCTCGCGGCGAGCATGATGACGCAGCCTGCCACGTCCACCGCCGGGGCCGCCGGATATCGGCCGATGAACCACCTCGATCAGCTTGAGGCCGAGAGCGTCCACATCATCCGGGAGACGGTGGCCGGGTGTGAGAAGCCGGTGATGCTGTTTTCTGTTGGTAAAGATTCGGCGGTGATGCTGCACTTGGCGAAGAAGGCGTTCGCGCCGGGCAAGCCGCCGTTTCCGCTGATGCACGTCGACACGGGGTTCAAGTTCCCGGCGATGTACGAGTACCGCGACCGGCAGGCGGCCGAGGCGGGGATGGAGCTGATTGTGTGGCAGAACCACGCGGCGTTGGAGGAGCGCGGGCGGGGGCCGGAGTGCTGGAACTGCACGGATTGTGCCGACCAGCTTAAGCGGCAGGCGCTGGTGGAGGGGCTGACGCATCACGGCTTCGACGCGGCGTTCGGCGGGGCCCGGCGGGACGAGGAGAAGAGCCGGGCGAAGGAGCGGGTGCTGAGCTTCCGCGACAAGTTCCAGCAGTGGGACCCCAAAAACCAGCGGCCGGAGCTGTGGGATTTGTACAACACCCGTCACGGCGCCGGCGAGAGCTTCCGGTGCTTCCCGATCAGCAACTGGACGGAGCTGGACATCTGGGCGTACATCCAGCGGGAGGCGATCGAGATCGTGCCGCTGTATTACGCCGACAACCGCCCGGTGATCCGCCGCGACGGCATGCTGATCTACGCCGGCGACATCATGAAGCCCCGCGAGGGCGAGGTGGTCGAGCAGGCGATGATCCGCTTCCGCACCCTGGGCTGCCAGATCTGCACGGGGGCGGTCGAGAGCGGCGCGACGACGCTGGACGCCATCGTCGCCGAAGTCGCCGCCGCCCGAAACAGCGAGCGCGAGAACCGAGCCGTGGACAAGGACAAGGAAGGCAGCATGGAGGAGAAGAAGCGGGACGGCTACTTCTGACCTGCGTTGTGCCCGATACTTGTTGGCCGCGATGTAAATCAGCTTGAACCTGCCGCGGCAGGCAGTATAGTGGCGGCAAGAACTGGACCGAAACGCATCGGCATGTATTTGTAAATCGGGCGGCAGGTGAGGGAAAAGCCATGTCACAATCAAGCACCCGTTACACCACCCGAATGGCCGAGGCCACCGCGTTCGGCGTGATCTTGGCACCACTCGCCGCCGCCAGCCCATCCGCCGAGGCTGCCCGGGTGCTTGTCGACTACGAGAGCGACCCGAACATCGACCACGTTTTTCAAGCATTTGATCCCGCGTTCACCACCACTCAGATTGGTGAAGAATTCTATCGTGAAAGCCGCAACTTTATCGTTATCGGCTCCACAACGACTTTTGTCGAATTCCGACTTTCGGTTAATGCCGCACGAAACTCGCAGGGTCAACTGACGACTTTCCAGGCCACATTCGTCAACATCGAATTTGCAGCTGCTCCGTCCGGCTTGGTGCAGGACTTCGATGTTGGGCCTTTCGGTGGGGGACAGTTTTCGGCGGCGAATTTGGTGACGTTGCAGTCATCCGGTCTCTCCTCGGAATTCTTCGAGCGAGACGCATACGCCGTGGCTCAGTTCGACCAGTTCAGCGATGTTGGCTCTTACGTGGGGAACAATTTTCTTTGGGTCCGTCTTGCCGTGGGCTCCGATGGCTCGGTTGCGGTTAAGAGTTCCGGCTACGACGATAGCGGGCCGGATGCCTTCCTCGTCGGCAACGCGATTCCCGAGCCATTGTCGGCCGGGTTGGCGGGTGGGGCGCTGGGCATGCTGATGTTGCGGCGCCAGGGGCGGCAAGCCTAAGATGTGTCGCCGGCGGCGGGTGCTGGTTGTGGGGTGGCAGTCTGCCCCGCGGCGGTTGGTGGAGAAACTCTTGAAGCAGAGCCGTCTGCCTCACTTGGCGGGCGTTCTGGGCGACCGGCAGCCCACCACGGTGGCCGCACCGGCGGCGCTCGATCCGCCGCGCTGCATGGCCTGCCGATCGAGATCCGTGTCTGCGTCGGCCACGCCAGGCCGAAGCTGGGCGAGATGCTGCAG
>CAYLSV010000062.1:0-693 GCA_964386435.1 uncultured Tepidisphaerales bacterium | reverse complement strand
CTCGATCCGGCCGCGGCGTGGGCGTCGGCATTCACTGGGCTGCGGGTCGGGCAGCACCGCGTGTTCTGCCACCGTGAAGCGACGCCCGACTTGACCACCACCCGCCCGGTCGGCCGGTCGCGGTGCGCCGGCAAGTTCATTTGGGAAGCCGCCGCCCACGCCGGGCGACAGGTGGCCGCAATCAATCTGCCCTCGACCCGGCCCGATGGTGAGGTGCCGGAGAATCTGGTTGTCGTGGACGACCCTTTCGTCGGTGCCGCCGCCGGCTGTGTCCACAACCACGCTCAACTTGCCGCTGACGCCGAACTGTTGCATCTAACCGCCGCGGACTTGGGCGAGAGGGACGTGGCCCCGTTCGCTGCCGGCGGCCTGCCTTTGCCAGTGCTGGGCCGAGTTGCCGAAGCGCTTGCCGCGGCGACCAGCGTACAGAACGCCGCAACCTACGTGGTCGAGCCGGAGCTGGGCGAGCCGGCGGAGGCGTTGTTCGTCCGCTACACGCTGGTTGACGAGGTGTTTCGGGCGACGGTCGAGCCAATGCCGAACGACTCCCGCCCGGCTTTGGCGGCCCACCAGGCAGCGCTGACGGCGACCTCGGCCGCGCTGGAGCTGCTCGACGCCATGCTCGGCCGCCTGCTCCATTTAGAGCATGTTCGGAACAGGTATAGCGCGATGGGCGGGTTTGTGCGATGCTTG
>CAYLSV010000061.1:19912-20192 GCA_964386435.1 uncultured Tepidisphaerales bacterium | reverse complement strand
ACCTGCCGCTCCTGCCACGCGACGCCGCCCAAACGCTCGGCCAGCGCCTCGCCAGAGGTTCGTTCCTCAGCCCCCGCCACCCCCGGCACGGCGAGCGCGGCGAGCACAAGCGCCCACGCCCCGAGTCGGCGGGCAGGGCGGGCGGGGCGGGCGGACGAGGCGACGGCGTGGGCGGTGCGGGGCCTTCGAGCGAAGGCCCGGCGAAACGTGTTACTGGCGCAGGACTTCCTTGTCCTCGATGAGCTCCACATCGAGGGCCAGGGCCTGCATCTCCTTCACG
>CAYLSV010000061.1:0-19902 GCA_964386435.1 uncultured Tepidisphaerales bacterium | reverse complement strand
AGACGAGGCGACGGCGTGGGCGGTGCGGGTCATGGTGGCGGTGCAAGAATGCCACGCCCGAGGCAAAAGCCAAGTCGGCCGACGCCGGGCAGGCACCAGAAAATACGCCACCCACCCCGGCGGCGTTGCAAGCACCAACAGGAAAGCTGGGCAAAGCCAACCGATTCTGCCGGACGCGATCACGCCCAAAGGTGCCAGCCGGCGGACCTCCGCCGCGTGACGGCGGGGCTGCGCCTGCTTGGGAAAATTGCCCGAAGTTGCCTCACGACGTCGGCAGGGTCAGGGTGAAGGTGCTGCCTTGGCCGGGGGTGCTGGTGGCGGTGACGTCGCCGTCGTGGGCGAGGAGAATGCGGCGGGTCATCGCCAGGCCCAGGCCGGTGCCGCCCTTACGGCGGCTGAAGTAGGCCTCGAACAGGCGGTCGCGGACGTCGGGGGCGATGCCGGGGCCGGTGTCGGCGACGGCGATTTCGACGCGGCGGCCGGTGGGTTTGACGGAGAGCGTCAACGTGCCGCCATCGGGCATGTGCTGGGTGGCGTTGAGGCAGAGGTTCAGGATGGCCTGCTTCAGGCGGTTTTCGTCGGCAGTCACCGGCGGGACGTCGCTGTGCCGGTCGAGGCGGAGCTTCACGCCCGCCGCGGCGGCTTGGGGTGCGAAAAAATCGGCGATTTCATCGAGCAACGCCACCAAATCGATCGGTTTCGGCTCGATCTCCAGGCGGCCGGCGTAGTTGAGGAAGTCGTCGAGAATGTCACGCAGCCGGGTCGTCTCGCCGCGCACGCGGTCCAGCCGCTTGACCGTCCGCGGTGGCACCTCGGGCGTTTCGGCCAAATCCTCGGCCAGCAGTTGAAGGTTGAGGCCGATGGTGGAGAGCGGGTTTTTGATCTCGTGGGCCAGGCCGCCGGTGAGGGTGCCGAGTTCGGCAAGCCGCTCGGCCTCGCGGGCGCGGCGTTCAAGGACCACGAACCGCCGATACGCCCACCACAGCACCCCTGCCGCCACGAGGGCCGCCAGCGCCAGCCCTGCGAGCAGCCCGGTCCACAGTCCGGCGTACCAATCGGGCATCACGGGCAATCAAGCATGCAGCTCAGAACGACGAGTCGGGGCTTTCCGTGATGCCCGCCAACCGGTTCTGCTGCCGGCCGACGCTGGCTTCGGGATCGTTGCCGGCCCGGGCGATGCCGTCGAACTGGCCGTCGGCGGTTTGGTCGGCGAAGGGCCGGCTGATGCGGGCGACGTTGTCGGCGTACAACCCCTTGTCGCCGTCCTTGAGCTCGTAATCGACGGTTTCGCCGTCCTTGAGGGTGCGAAAGCCTTCACCGTCGACGTTGGAGAAGTGGACGAACACGTCCTGCCCCTCGGGCCCGACGATGAAGCCGTAGCCTTTGCGCACGTCGAACCATTTGACTGTTCCCTTCGGCATGCCTTCTCCTGGGTGAGAACGCCCCGCACACGGCGGGGCGGCTGTGGAATTCCATTGCCTTTATATGTGTGTCACATCACGCAAGGCAAACCGTGCCGGGCTTCAAACTTTGTGCCATAGCGGGTTGCTGCTGCGGCGGGGCGTTGGGCACCGCTCTTGCTTAGGCGATAGGCGTGACCGCGGCGGGACAACAAACCAAACTTCGGGCCGCCGAGCCGGCGGTGCTGCTGGTGGAGGATCAGGCCGCCACTGCCGACGCGCTGCGGCGGCTGCTGGAGCGGGAGCACTTTGCCGTCACGGTTGCCCCCGACGGCGAGTCGGCACGCCGGGCGCTGCCGGCGCGGTCGTGGGCGTTGGTCCTCGTCGACGTCCATTTGCCCGACGGCAGCGGGCTGGATCTGGTCAAGGCGGTGCGTGACGCGGTGGGGCCGGGCGTGGCGGTGGTCGTGATCAGCGGCGACACGTCGCTCGACACGCTGGCTGCGCTGGAGGCCGTGCGGGCCGATTATTTCCTGGCCAAGCCGTTGAACGCGTCGGGGTTGATGGAGTTGCTCGGGCGGCTGCGCAAGGCGGGCTAACCTTGCCCGTGCCGGATGACACATTGACCGCCTTCGACGCCGCGCTGCCTTACCCAAGTCGGCGGCCAATCGTGGTGGGGCGGGCGGCGGTGGCGACGAGTGTGCCGGCGGCGGGGCAGGCGGGGCTCGACGTGCTGCGGGAAGGCGGTTCGGCGGCCGACGCGGCAATCGCGATGGCGGCGGCGCTGACGGTCGTCGAGCCGACCAGCAACGGCCTCGGCGGCGACTGTTTCGCGATCGTGCATGACGGCACGCAGGTTCACGGCCTCGATGCCAGCGGCCGGTCGCCGGGGGCGTGGGAGGCGGCCGACTTTCCAGCCGACAAGATGCCGCTGTGGGGGCCGCGGGCTGTCACGGTGCCGGGGCAGATTGCGGGGTGGGCGGCGTTGCACGGGAAGTTCGGGCGGTTGCCGTTCGAGCGGTTGCTGCGGCCGGCGATCGGGCTCGCCCGCGACGGCTTCCCGCTGACGCCGATCACGGCCGCGGCTTGGCAGCGGGCGGCCGGGCGATTCGGCGAGTTCGAGGCGTGGCGGCAGACGTTCCTGTTCAACGGTGAGCCGCCGCGAACCGGGCAACTCGTGCGGCTTCCGGATCACGCGGCGACGCTGGAGCACATCGCCGCCGACGGCGGGGCAGATTTCTACCGCGGCAAGCTGGCCGAGCAGATCGCGGCGGCCGGGTTCAAGATGACGCCGGACGATCTGGCCGCCCACGAGGCCACCTGGGCCGAGCCGCTGGCGGTAGGTTTTTGCGGGGCGACCGTCCACGAGTTGCCGCCGGCGGGGCAGGGCATCGCCGCGAGCCAGGCGCTGGCCGTGCTGGACCGGCTCGATTTGGGTGATGGTCCCGACGACCCGCTGTGCCTGCACTGGCAGATCGAGGCGACGAAACGAACGCTGGCCGATGCCTACGCCCACGTCGCCGACCCGGCGCACATGCGGCTTTCACCCGCCGATTTGCTCGCCAACGACTACCTCGACCAAATTGTCAGCGGTCTGCGGGCCGACGTCGCCGCCGATCCGCGGCACGGTGACCCGCGGCCGGGCGGCACCGTCTACTTCGCCGCCGCCGACGCCAATGGCATGAGCGTCAGCTTCATTCAGAGCAACTACCACGGCTTCGGCAGCGGCGTCGTGGTGCCGGGCACGGGCATCGCGTTGCAGAACCGCGGGGCGGGTTTTGTAACGACGCCGGGACATGCCAACCGTGTCGGCGGCGGGAAGAAGCCGTTCCACACGATTATCCCCGGCTTGCTGACGATGGACGGGCGGGCGACGGCCTTCGGCGTTATGGGCGGGCCGATGCAGGCGCAGGGGCACGTGCAGACGGTGGTTCGGCGGGTCAAGTTCGGCCAGAACTGGCAGGCCTCCCTCGATGCCCCGGGCTGGCAGGTGATGGCCGGCCGACGCGTCATCGTCGAGGCGGGCGTGAGTGAAACGACTCGGCAAACGCTCGCCGACCGCGGCCATGAGGTCGAAGTTGCCGCTCCCGAACATTTCGGCGGTGGCCAGGCGGTGGAACAACTCGGCAACGGCGTCCTGCACGCCGCAAGCGATTGGCGCAAGGACGGGCAAGCGCTGGCGGTGCCGTGACAAACCAATGGGTTTATCGAGGTAGCCGTGGAGCTTGCTCGGGTGTTGGTCGTCCCGGACGCGCGGAGCAAGCTGCACGGCTACCCCAGATCACGGTGGTGCCGGTCTCAGAACACCCAGGTCACACACCGCAGCAGCCGCTGCCGGGGGGCGGGGGAGGCGGCGGGGGCGTGGGTGCGTTGCCGCCGCCGTTGCCGCCGCCGAGCGATCCACCGGCCGGCCGGGTGCCGCCGGAGGCGCCGCTCCCGGCGACGGTCATGGGTCGGGCGTGGCCGGTGCCGGAGTTGCCCGAAGCCGGGTCGTTGTTGTTCTGACGGTTGCCGCGGTCGCGGTTGGTTGTATGACCGCCATTGTGGCCGCCTCCGTGCTCGCCCAAACCATTGCTGGCCGGGCCGTGGGTGCCGCTGCCGGGCCGGTTGTGGCAGGCCGGGGCGTGTTGCAGCAGCGGCGACGCCTCACCGCGGGCTGGCGGTTCGATGACGCCGCTCAACTGGTACAGCACGCCGTTGGACGTCGCCCGTTCCGCCTCGGCCACCGGCTCGCCGGCGACCTTAATACCCGCCGCGTCGCCCAGGTGGTGGTGATGGTCATGGTCGCCGAGGTCGCAGCAGGACGTCGGCTCGATGCGGACGGCGAACTGGGCCAGC
Source organism: uncultured Tepidisphaerales bacterium (assembly GCA_964386435.1). Lineage (GTDB taxonomy): Bacteria > Planctomycetota > Phycisphaerae > Tepidisphaerales > Tepidisphaeraceae > CAYLSV01. Next base: position 15,664 of record CAYLSV010000061.1, on the reverse strand, counting down.
ACCGGGCGGAGCATGAGCCCGTCGACTTCGTGCTCGTGCAGCTCGCCCCACATCAGGTGGCCGCCGATCAGCCGCCGCAGGGCCGCCTGCCGCTCGTCCTCGGCCTCGGGCAAAGCGCCCATCGCCTGCTTGAGCGCGTTGGCGTCGGGCGTGAAGACGGTGATCGGGTTCTCGCCGTCGAGCACCGGCCGCAGCCCGGCCTCGTCGGCGGCCGCGAGGAACGGTTCGTGCTGCGCCTCGCGCAGCAGCACCGCCCACGCCGACTCCGCCCGCTCCGCCGCCGGCAACGCGGCCGTCGCCGGGGCGGCGAGCAGGAGACAACCGATTAATGCTGGCAGCCAACCCTTCATTCTCATATCCTATCGCGCCGGGCGGCGACACCGCAAGATTGCTTCTTTAGCCGTCTAACGCCGGCGGCGGCAGCTCGTGGTGCTTTTGCCACGGCAGCACGCGGTTGGCGCGGCCGATGCTTCGGCCGCCGAAGTAGCCGATCGCCCGCCGGCCCACGGCGCGGGCCTCGAACCAGTTCCACCCGCCGCCCACGCCCACCGCAACCAGCGGCAGGGCCTTGGTCAGCACGGCCTTCTCCGTCAGCCGCACGCCCAGCCGCTTCGCCGCCAGCTTCGCCACGGCCTTGCCCAAGCCGCGGTTGAGCTGCCGGCGGACCACTGCTTGCGTGAACGCCTGTGCTCCGCGCACGCCGACCGCCCGCAGCGCCTGGCTCATCACCTGCGGGAACAACACCGCCAGCACCTCGATCTCGAACTGCTCGACATCGTCCAGCGCCGGCGGATCGACAAGGGCGGCGATGGTGCCGGCGAGCTCGCCCTCGATCCGCAGCATGGCCGCCGCGTCGGCCGCGGCGGCGGGCACGAGCGTCATGGGCGTCGAGGCGAGGCCGGTGGCCGCCCCGGTGCCGGCGGCGATTTTCTGTGCCCGGCCCACGGCCATGCCGCACAGGGCTGCCTCGTCCAGGGTCGGGTGCCGCCGCCGCAGCTCCTCGGCCCGCCGCCGGCACGCCTCCGGATCGGGCACGGCCCACTCCAGCAGCTCGGCGATCCTGCCGCTCCATTGGCTCCGCGTCGGCAACATCGCCGCATCGTACCGGTCGCGCCAAATTGCCACAGCGTCAAACCTCCCTCGGCATAATGGCCCAGAAGATGACGTACGCGATGACGCCGCCGATGCCTAAAGCGAACAAGCTCGCCGCGACGTAGAGCACGCGGATGAGCGTCGGGTCGAGTCCGAGATAGCGGGCGAGGCCGCTGCAGACGCCGGCGAGCATCGCGTCGCTCGGGCTGCGGGCCAGTCGGCGGCGGACGTCAAAGTCGCCGACGAACCGCCGGCTGGCGTCCATCATTTTCTGTGCGGGGGAAGGATCTTGGTTCATGCCCGATTGTTGCCGACACGCGCCGGCGGGGCGATGAGGAAACGCCGCCCGGTTTGTAACGCCCGCCGCACTATGCTGCGGTCATGGCCGAGGTGAAGAAGGCGCCCCACCCCGCGAAGCTGCTGGTGGTCGACGACGAGGAGGACCACGCCGAGGTGATGTGCGAGGCCCTCAGTCGGCTGGGGCACAAGTGCGACATCTGCCACTCGCTCCCCGAGGCCCGCCGAAAGCTCGACCGGGGCAAGTACGACGTGGTCGTCACCGACCTCCGCATGGACGGCGACCGCGACGGCCTCGAACTGCTCCGCCAGGCGACTAGCCTGACGCCGCCGCCGCCGGTGATCTTGGTCACGGCCGTCAACGACGTGCCGACGAGCAAGGAGGCGCTGGCCGCCGGGGCGTACGACTACATCACCAAGCCGCTGGATCTGGACCAGCTGCGGGCGCAGGTGAACCGGGCCGCCGAAATCAGCGCGCTGCGGCAACAGAACGAGGTGCTCGAGGCCGAGGTGCTCGATCGCGGCAGCTTCGAGGGCATCGTCGGCCGCAGCGCGGCGATGGCCAAGGTCGTCAAAACCGCCCGCCAGATTGCCGCCAGCGACATCCCGGTGCTCGTGCTCGGCGAGAGCGGCACGGGCAAGGAGCTGATCGCCCGCGCGATCCACGATCACTCCAACCGCCGCAAACGCCGGCTCGTGACGCTCAACTGCGCCGGGCTCGCCGAGACGATCTTGGAGGACGAATTGTTCGGCCACGTCCGCGGCGCGTTCACCGGCGCCGCCGGCGAGCGGGCCGGGCGGTTCGAGCACGCCGACGGCGGCACGCTGTTCCTCGACGAGGTCGGCGACATGCCCGCGAGCATGCAGGCCAAGCTGCTCCGCACGCTGGAGAACGGCGAGGTCGTCCGTCTGGGCAGCAACGAGCCGCGGCGGGTCGACGTGCGGCTGGTGAGCGCGACCAACCGCGACCTCGACAAAATGGTCGAAACCGGCGATTTCCGGCAGGATTTGTACTTTCGCATCAAGGGTGTGACGATCATCATCCCGCCGCTGCGGGACCGGCGGGAGGACATCCCGCTGCTCACGCACTTTTTCCTCAAGCAGGCCGCCGAGAAGTACGCCAAGGACATCCGCGGCATCACCCCCGAGGCCCAGCAGAAGCTGATGGGCTACGGCTGGCCGGGCAACGTGCGGCAGCTCAAGAACGCCGTCGAGAACATGGTCGTCCTGACCGACGACGGCGGCGAACTCACCGGCGAAGTGCTGCCAAGCGACATCAACCCCCGCACCGGCCCCAAAAGCACCGGCGGCGGTTTGGTCGGCATCAGCATGCGTCAGGCCGAAGAGGAACTGATCCGCAACACCCTGCAGATGACCGACGGCAACCGCGCCGAAGCCGCGCAGATGCTGGGGATCGGCGAGCGGACGCTGTACCGCAAGATCAAGGAGTACGAACTGTAACGGCCCGCCCCGACGCACACGCGTCAGGACGAGCCGATCCAACTCCACACCGCAAGGCCGTCAACTCAAGCCCGGCGGCGGCGACCCATCAGCAGGCCCAAGCCGCCGAGGATCATGCCGGCCGAGGCGGGCTCGGGGATCGGCGTGAACGTGGCGCTGAAGTCGTCGATGACGATGTTGCCCACGCCCGATTGGTTGCCGCTGAACGTGTTGGAGCCCAGCACGCCCAACCGGTACTCGGCGCCGGCTTCCTGGAAGCCCTGGTAGTCCGCCTGGGTCCGGGTGTACGTCGCCGTGCCGGTCGAGTAGGTGTCGAGGCCGTCGACGATGTCGGCGGTGGTTTCGACGGTCCAGTCGTCGCCGGTGTTGGTGATTTTGGTGGTGATCGTCACATCCAGCGGCCCGCCGCTGAGGGTGTTGAGGCCGGTGCCGGTGCCGCTCTCGTTGAAGCGGATGCTGGAGGTGGCGTCGAACCGGACCCGGTCGTCGCCGCCGTTGTAGCGTAATCCGAACTCGCTGATCATGCCTGAGCTGGTCTGCGACTTGTTGCCGCTGGTGGTGCCGATCTCGAACAGCTTGATCTCCTGCTGGCTGCCGTCCCCGTTGGCGATGTCGAGCAGGGTGAAGCTGGTGACAATCGTTCCTTCGGTGGCCGGGATGCTCAGGGCTTCGGTGACGTAGCCGGCATCGAGGGTTTGGAAGCCGTCGCCGCCGCTGTCGACGACCAGTTGGTCGGTGCCGGTGACGGTGGCGTTGCCGCCGGTGGTGGCCCCGTCCCAGTTCCAGTTCGGGGTGCCGGTGAAATCGCTGGCAAACGGTGCCGCCAACGCCGGGGTGGCGGTCAGGGTGGCGGCGGCAACGGCCGCGATGGTCAAGGTGGCGTAACGCATGGTTCTCCTCCTGGGAGCAATCGAAGTGAAGGCCTCGCAATCACGAGGCGGAAGTGGGGCGGGCAACACTGCCCGTCCGGTGAAATTCAAGGGGCAACACGACCGGCGGCCGCGGCTCGTCGGGGCGGGTGATCAGGGCATCGAGCTCCTCCACGGCCCGCACGCCAATCTGGCGGAACGGCAGCAGCACGCGGTCGACCACAATCTCATGACGCGCGCTGGCCATCGAGTCGAACGTGATGATCGATAAATCGTCCGGCACCCGCAGACCCAGCTTCCAGCACGCGGCGACCAACGCCCGCCCCTGCCCGTTGCCACACAACACGGCCGTCGGGCGGTCCGGATCCCCCGCCATCTGCTGCAGCCACGCCACGCAGCGGTACACCAGGTAACCGGGCAAAAACTCCTCGTGCCGCAGCGTCGGCAAGTCGATTACCCGCGGCGTCAGCCCCGCCTGCCGCATCACCGCATCGTAACCGGTGCGGCGGTCGACGACGCTGTAGTGCTTGGCTCCGGTGTCGGGATCGTCGATCGCCAGCCCCTGGTTCAGCATCACGACCCGTTGGTGGCCGTGGCCCAGCAGGTACTCGGTGGCCGTGCCGGCCGCGCCCTCGTCGTTCGGGCGGACGCAGTTGGCCTCGCGCTTGCGGTTGATCCAGATCGAAGGAATGCGGTGCCGCCGGATCGCCGACTTCAGCGCCGGCGGCGTGCGGAAGACATAGTTGACCAGCAAGCCGTCCACCAGATGCTCCCGCACGATCCGCGGCGGCCGGGTGTGGCCGTCGCCCTCGTCCGGATTGGCCTCGGCCGCGTCGTCGTGGGGGATCAGATCGCGGACCAGCGGCATCTGCAGCCGGTGCAACGCGGCGTCGACGCCGTGGTTGAACTCCGGGTTGTGCACCCCGAAGCTCGGCCGCTGGCTGGCGATCATGCCGATCAACCCGGTCCGGCCGGTCTTGGTCGCGCGGGCGGCGACGTTGGGCCGATACCCCAGCCGCTCGGCCGCCTGAAGCACGCGCTGGCGCGTCTTGGCCGCCACCGGCCCTTTGCCGCTGAAGGTGCGGCTGACCGTGATCTGCGTCACGCCCACCTCGCGGGCAACATCTTGGGCGGTGGCGGGCATGGGGAGAAGCACTCGAACGGGCAAGCGGTGTTAACGACAACATGTTAACGCACACACTTGGGCCTGCCAAGCCGAATTCTCGAGACGCCATCCGCATCTACGCTCACCGGATGCTGCCCGCCACCGCCCTTGACGATCTGACCGCCCGCCTCGACGCCTTCGTGCCGATTCGCCGAATCGAGCTGCTGAGGGCACCGCAGGCGTGGTTCTGCCGCATCACCGACGGCGACGGCGACCACGGCGTGGCCGCGGCGACGTCGCGGATGAACGTGCTTTGGCCGATTTTCCTCCACCAGGTCGCCCCGGCCGTTGTGGGGCGAGATTTGGCGAAACTCCGCGATTTGGGCCATGAACTTTGGCGGCACCAGAGCAACTACAAGCTCGGCCTCGCCGCCCGGTCGTGCATCGCGGCGGTGGAGATGGCGTGCCTCGATTTGATCGGCCGCAAGCTGGGCCAGAACGTCGGCGACCTCGCCGGCGGGCGGCGGCGGGGCGAGATCGACGTCTACCTCAGCCACACAGGCCGCGGCACCACCGCCGAGCAGGAGGTCGAAATGTTCGCCCCGCGGCTGGCAGCCACCGGGGCGCGGGCGCTCAAGTACAAGGTCGGCGGCCGCATGAGCCACAACGCCGACGCCGCCCCCAACCGCAGCGAGGTCGTGACCGCGGCACTCCGCAACGCGTTCCCCGACCACGTCCTCTGGGCCGACGCCAACGGCAGCTACAACGCCGCGGCCGCGCTGGATGTCGCCGCCATGCTCGCCGGGCACGACGTGACGTTGTTCGAGGAGCCCTGCCCGTTCGATGATCCGGACGACACCCGCCGCGTTACCGCCGCCTCGCCAATCCCCGTGGCCGGCGGCGAGCAGGACCACGCCTGGCCGACGCTGCGGCGGATGGTGGACGAGCGGGTCATCGACGTGCTCCAGCCCGACCCGCACTACGTCGGCGGCCTGGGTCGGCTGCTGGCGGTCGCGGCGCACGCCAATCAACGCGGTTTGCCCGTCGCCCCGCACTCGCCCAAAACCGGCCCCGAGGGGGTCGGCCTGCTCCACGCCGCCGCGCTCATCGAGCACGTCACCGACTTCCACGAGTGGAGCGTCCACCCCGAGCGCGACACCGACTGGTATGCTCCGGCACTCATCGTCCGAGACGGCCGCATCGCCGTGCCAACCGGGCCGGGGCTGGGCCTCGAGTACGATCCGGCCGTTCTCGCCGCGGCGGAGGTGGTGGTGTCGGTGGCGGTGTGATCGGGCGCGGTGGTGCCGCTACATTGGGGCGTGTCCGTGTCCGCCCATCCCGACGCAACCGTCCGCACCGGCGTCATCGGCTTGGGCAGCGTCGGCAAGCGGCACGCGATGATGATCGACCAGCAGGTGCCGGCGCTGGAGCTGGCGGCCGTGTGCGATCGCGACACGGCGTTGACCCGGGAAGTCGCCGACGCGGCCGGGGCGGAGGTGGCGGCGTACGACTCGGCCGATGCGTTGCTGGCCGATGAATCGTTGGAGGCGGTGGTGGTCGCCACGCCCCACTCGCGGCACATCTGCTTCGCCGAGCCGGCCCTGCGGCGTGGGCTGCACGTGCTGGTCGAGAAGCCGGTGGCCATGAGCGTCGAGGGGGCGGCCCGCATCAACGCCGCGTACGCCGAGGCGAAGCAGAAGCGGCCCGATCTGGTCTTCGCCGCCATGTTCCAGCAACGGTTGATGCCCGTCTGGCAGCGGCTGCGTGAGGTGGTCGCCACGGAACTGGGCACGCTGCAGCGGGTCCACTGGACCGTCACCGACTGGTTCCGCACGAAAGCGTACTACGCCAGCGGCGGCTGGCGCGGCACCTGGCAGCACGAAGGCGGCGGCGTCTTGATGAATCAGGCCCCGCACAACCTCGATTTGCTCCTCTGGATGACCGGCCTCACCCCGCAACGGGTCACCGCTGTCACGCGGTACGGCCGGTTCCACGACGTGGAGGTCGAGGACGAGGTGTCGGCCATCATCGAGTGCCACCCCGAGCCCGGCCAGCCGCACGGCCCGATCGCCACCTTCCTCACCACCACCGGCGAGGCACCCGGCACCAACCGTTTGGAAATCGTCGGCAACCGCGGCACCGCCGTCGCCGAGGACGGCACCCTGCGCATCCGGCAGCTCCACCAGTCGATCCAACGGCACAACGACACCGGCCCGGCCAACCTCCGCACCGTGGACACCACCGAACGCGTCGAAACTCCCGGCGGCACCGGCAGCCCCACCTACACCGACCAGAAACCCTTCCGCCTAGCCATCTTCCAGAACTTCGCCACCGCCATCCGCCACGCCACGCCAGTCGCCGCCGCCGGCACCGCCGGCCTCGCCTCCGTCGAACTCGCCAACGCCATGCTCCTCAGCGGCGACCAGCATCAACCCGTCGAGTTGCCGCTGGACATCGACCGCTACCAACACTGGCTGATCGCCAAAACCCGCGGCGTCGGCGGCTAGAGCAACCTGCCCGCTCACGGCAGCACGACGTCCACCACGATCGGCAGATGGTCCGACGCCAGCGAGTCCGTCGGCCGCAAACCGGCGGCTTCGAGAGCCTCCGGCGGCAGCGTGGCGGTGTCGAGGACGAACGCCGCCTCGGCCGTCGCGCCCTTGGGCAGCAGAACGTAGTCCAGCCGGCTGCGGCCGAAGTGTTGGCGGGGGTCGCGCCAGGTGTAGAAGAGGCCGGGGGTGCCGAGCACGTGGGGCAGGGCGGGGGTGAGGTCGCCGTTGACGTTCAGCTTGATTGGGGCGACGCCGCCGACGAGGTTGAAGTCGCCGCCGATGATCGCGGGGCCGTCGCCGGCGAGGTTTCGGACGATCTGCTGAGCCACCTCGGCCTCGGCCTGGCGGGTGGCGTCCTCCTCGGAATCAAGGTGGCCGCAGCACTTGAGGTGCAGGCTGGCGAGGGTCAGCGGGCCGTGGTCCGTGGCGACGGTGGCCGCGGCGATGCGGGCCGGGTGGCGGCCACCGGCGTCTGGGGCGTCGGGGCCGCGGGCCGTGATCTCGCCGCGGCTGACCACCGCCACGCCTTGGGCGGCCGCCGTCTCGACGAACCAGGTGCCGCCCACGTGCTCGGCAAACCAACCTTCCAACAGCGCGTCGTCGATCGGGTCGCGGCTCCACTCCTGCACCAGAATCACGTCCGGCCCGACCGCGTTGATGATCCGCCCGAACGGCTCCGGGTTCGCCATCGGCCCCTCGTACAGCACGTTCCACGCCATAACCCGCACCGCCCCGTCGGCAACCTCCGGCAGCGTTGCCGAAGCGATCGGCTCCGGCTCGTACACTTCGGCGGCGAGGCGGGGGCCGCGGGCGACGGTGCGGTTGTTGCCGCGGTCGACGATCAGGAACGTGCCGGTCGCCTCGGCCGTCGCGGTCGGCAACCGGCGGATGTTGCCGGGCTGCAGGTAAACTTCAAAGTCGCTGGCCGCGTGCGTCGGGGCGCTGGTGAGGGCGAGGTCGTACTGGTGGATCTCGAACGGCCCGCCGCCGGCGTAGAACCCGGTGACCATCGTGCCGCGTCGGCCCCGCTCGCCCGGCGCGGGCGTCGGCCAGATGGCGTTGAAGTCAATCCGCAAATCAATCCCCGGCACCCCGCCCTCGGCCGTCAGATCACCACCCGTCGACGGATCGCCATCAAGGTCGAGCAGCAGCGCCACGTTCTCCGCCCCGCCCGTCAGCGACCGCTCGCCCACGTTCGCCAGCCGCACCCGTACCGCCTCAGGCCCCACAAGAATGGCAGGCCCGTCCCATTGCTGAACCTCCCCATCGATGGACGCCGGGCCAACGAGCAACGCGAGCAGCAGGGCGAGCATGCGCCAGCGTAGCCCACGCGGACCCGCGGCCCAGCGTCGTGCCCCATCCCGCACGGAATCTTAACGAAGCTCGGCTCGGGCGCAACTCGGACAGCGGGCTCAGCCCCACCGCCACGCGGCGGAGGTCCGGCCGGTCGGCACCATTTGATCTTCAGTTCGCCGGGGCGACGTAGCGGACGGCGCACTCGTAGCGGCCCTGGCTGATCGGGCGGCAGCGGGTAACCTCAACGCTTTTGGCCGCCACGCGGGCGGTGGCGTTGGCGGGGGTGAGGGTGCAGGCCTGGCCGATGGGCAGCTCGCGTTTGAGCATGAACGCCACGCCGCCCTCGGCCGAGTCGCGGGTGATGACGTTGAACTGCTGCCCGTCGCCCCCGCCGCCAAGGACTTCGAGGACGGCCGCGGGCCGGGGCGAAACCCGGCGGGCCCCCCGCAGCGGGCCGCGGCCGAGGTGTTCCTGCTGGGCGGCGGGCGTAACTGCCTGCAACGTGACGGCGGGCTTGACCGGCGGCGGGCCGAGGCCGGTGCGCTTGCGCTTGCGACTCATCATGGGTGGATCAACTTGGCGACAGGGTGTGGTGCGACTTGGTGGATGTTGCGGAGGCAGGCCGCCGGGCGCGCTCGCGTCGGCCGCCACCGTCTTGCGCGGGCGGCGGTGTACCGGGTGCTGCCGACACGGTCGGCGGGAGGCGGGCGAAATCGGCCGGGGTGATGATGTCATGCCGCGCCCGGCGACGGCCGGGGCGGGTGGAACGCTGGGTTCAGATCCTTTGGTTCTCCTGCTTCCGTGGTGCCGGCTGCGGGGACGCGCGGTGGGCCGACCGACCCATCCCTTGGGTCAGCCGGTCGCCGACTCGACCGCGGGGCGGCCAGATTCGGCAAGGTCGCACGTTCTCGTGGAAGCCCGCATGACGGCCTGGCAAGGCCGGTGCGCGGGATGGACAAGGCCCTTGCGGGCCGGCACGCGGGCATTGTTGCCGCTCCTGCACGCGCCGTCAACCGCTCATCCGACGGCAAGGGCAGGTTTTTTCACCCGATCCGGTTAGACCGCATGTCGCCCGCCGGCCGCACATATCGACGCCGTGGCCGCCTGTACCCGCTCGGTGGGCACCTCCTCGGCCACTTTGGCCGCGCCCAAGCCGACGGGCAGCACGAAACGCGGGCGGCCGGCGCGGGCTTTTTTGTCGAACCGCATCGCCTGGACCAGCGCCGCCGGGTCGGCTTCGAGGCCGCCGGTTGGTAGGCCGGCAAGTGCTACGGTTTGCCGGACCCGTTCCGCATCGTCGGGCGTCATGTCGCCGGTGAGCGTCGCCAGCTCGGCCGCGGCACACAAGCCCAAGGCGACCGCCTCGCCGTGGGGCACGCGGTGGTGCGTGACATTCTCAATCGCGTGGCCGAAGGTGTGGCCGAGGTTGAGGTGCGCGCGGACGCCGCGCTCGTGCGGGTCTTGCTCGACGACGGCCGCTTTGATCGCGACGTTGTGGGCGACCAGCTCCACCAGCGCGTCCGGCTCCGCCGCCAGCGCCCGCGGCAGCACGTCGGCCAACTGATCGAAATGGGTCGCGTCGCGGATGACGTCGTGCTTGATGCACTCGGCCAGCCCACACCGCATCTCCCGCGGCGGCAGCGTGCGCAACACATCGACATCGATGATGACCCGGCTCGGTTGGTGGAACGCGCCGATCAGGTTCTTCCCGGCCGTGTGGTTAACGCCCGTCTTGCCGCCGACGCTGGCGTCGACCATGGCCAACAGCGACGTCGGCATTTGCACCAACGGCACCCCCCGCAGCAGCGTCGCGGCGAGGAAACCGGCCATGTCCGTCGTGACCCCGCCGCCCAGGCCGACCACGGGCGTCGCCCGCTCAATGCCCGCCGAGAGCGCCGCGTCGAAGGCCGGCCTCAACCCGTCCAGCGTCTTCCCCGCCTCGCCGCCGGCCAGCGCCACCCGCACCACCTCAAACCCCGCCGCCCGCAACGATCGCTCCGCCACGTCGGCATGCCCGCCCACGTTCGGATCGACCACCAACACCGCCCGCCCGGCCGGCGCGACCTCCCGCACCCGCCGGCCCAGCGACGCCAACAGCCCCCGGCCGACGTCCACGCCGTAGGTTCCGCCCGCCAGCTTCACGTCGATGCGCCGCGTCACGCCCGACGGTAGCCGGGTTCATGACGGGCGGTCGCCCACTACGCTTCGAGCATGACGCCTTCCGCCGATCGTTCGAAGATTCTCACCGAAACCCGTTTGCCCGAGTCGGCCGGCCTCGACGCCAAGAGCGCCGCCGAGATCGTCAAGGTCATGGCCGAGCAGGACGCCGTCGCGGCGGCGGCGGCGGCAGCGATCAGCGACGACGTGGCGACCGTCGCCCAAGTCGTCGCCGACCGGCTGAAACTCGGCGGGCGACTCATCTACCTCGGCGCCGGCACCAGCGGCCGGTTGGGCGTCCTCGACGCCACCGAGTGCCCGCCCACGTTCCGGGCCGACCCAGAGCAAATTGTCGGCCTCATCGCCGGCGGCCAGGCGGCCATGTTCGTCGCGCAGGAAGGAGCCGAGGACTCGCCCGAAGGCGGGGCGGCTGACGTTGATGCGCAAAATGTTGCAGAAAACGACGTCGTTCTCGGCATCGCCGCCGGTGGGACCACGCCCTACGTCCACGGCGCGCTCCGTCGGGCGAAGGAGTTTGGCGCGTACACCGTCTTTCTCGCCTGCTGCCCGCCGACGCCGAACGAAGCCGAGGTCGATGTCCGCCTGGCCCCACTGACCGGCCCCGAAGTGCTCACCGGCTCCACCCGCCTCAAGGCCGGCACGGCGACCAAGCTCGTGCTCAACCAGATCACGACCACCGCCTTCATCCTGCTGGGCAAGTGCTACGACAACCTGATGGTCGACCTCAAGGCCACCAACGCCAAGCTCTGGGACCGCGGCGGCCGGATCGTCTCGATGCTCACGGACTTGCCCCGCGACGACGCCCTCGACCTGCTCCGCCAAGCCGACGGCCACGTGAAGGTGGCGGTCGTCATGCACAAGCTGAGCGTCGACAAGGACGCCGCCCGCGAGAAGCTGCACGCCGCCGATGGCCGCCTGCGGCGGGCGATTGAAAGGTGACGCGGCAAACTGCGACGTGATGATTTGCCGGAAAGAGTGTCATGCTCTCCGGCAAATCGCCACGTCACGCTTCACCACGTCACACTTCCTGATACGCTCCGCCATGCCCGCCGACGCCCCGACGAAGCCGCGCCTGCTCACCGGCGACACGCCCACCGGCCGCCTGCACTTGGGCCACTGGGTCGGCAGCCTCGAAAACCGCTTGGCGATGCAGGACAGTCACGACTGCTTCTTTCTGATCGCCAACAAGCACGCATTCACCACCCGCGCCGATTCGCCGGCCGACATCCGCCAGAGCGTGATCGACGTCGCCACCGATTGGCTCGCCATCGGCATCGACCCGGCGAAGTCGGCGATGTTCGTGCAAAGCGAGGTGCCGGCCATCGACGAGTTGACGTTCTTCTTCGCCATGCTTTTGCCGTTCAACCGGGTGATGCGCAACCCGACACTGACGCAAGAACTCAAGGACAAAGGGCTGGGCGACAAACATAGTTTCGGCTTCCCCCTCTACGCCGTTGGCCAGACGGCCGACATCCTGGCGTTCCGGCCGGACGTGGTGCCGGTCGGCGAGGACCAGGCCCCGCACCTCGAGATGACCCGCGAGGTCGCCCGGCGGTTCAACCAGCTCTACGCCGGCGTCGACCCGCAAGCCGAGGACGCCGACAAAGCTGGCGTCCTGCCCGTCCCGCAGCTCAAGATCGGCCGCGTCGGCCGCCTGCCGGGCACCGGCGCGCCCGTCGATGGCAAGCTGCAAAAGATGTCCAAAAGCCTGAACAACGCGATTTTCCTCGGCGACGATCCCAAGACCGTCAAGAAGAAGATTCAAAAGATGTACACCGATCCCGCCCGTGTCCACATGACCGACGCCGGCAACCCCGACCCTGCCGTCAACCCGCTGTTCGCCTACCTCCGCAGCTTCCACGGCGATCAGCAGCAAGTCGAAGACTGGGCCGAGCGATACTCCAAAGGCGGCGACGCCGCCCCCGGTGACGGCGAGTTGAAGAAGGCGCTTCTAACCTCGCTCGATAAAATCATGACGCCGATCCGCGACCGACGCCAACAGTATGAAGCCCGCCCAGACGATGTGATGGATGCCCTCCGCGACGGCACCCGCCAAGCCAACGAGGTGGCCGAGGAAACGCTGGCGCTGTGCAAGGCGGCCATGAAGCAGGACTTCTTCGGCCGGGAGCTCTCGATCCGGTGACGCGACTTCATTGATGCCCGCTCACGCCTTCACCGTCAGCAGCGGCGTCAGTTCCGCCACCGGCTGGGCGAGGTTGGCGGCGGTGAGGGTCTCGATCACAGGGCCGATGCCTTTGTAGGCGAACGGGGCCTCCTTCTTGAGGTCGACCAGCTTCTTCTCGACGATGTCGCGGCGGTGCTTCACGTCCGGGCGGTTGAGGTCGATTGGCGTGACGACTCGAAAATCCCGGAGAAACTGACGAAACTGCGCGTCATCGGCTTTGAGCGCCCGGCCGCGGGAGAGCTGCCGGCCGGCACCGTGGCTGGCGCTTTCGAGCGCTTCGGCATGGCCGCGGCCGGCGAGAATGAAGCTGCTGGCACCCATCGATCCCGGCACCAGCACCGGCTCGCCGTGGTACGCGAACGGCGTCTCGGCCATCGCCTCGAAGCCGCGGCTCGGGCACGCGCCCTTGCGGTGCAAAAACGTCGGCACGCCGCCCGAATCATCCCGCCAAACGAGGTTGTGCGGGGCGTCGTACAGCGTCTGGTTGGCGAACTCGCCGAACGTGTCGGCGAGGCCGCGCAGGGCCATGAGCGCGAGGAACAATCGGTTGGCGAAGGCGAAGTTGGCGGCGTTACTCATCGACGTCCAGAACGAATCCAGCGCCGCGCCCGCCGGCAACGGCAGGATGCCGCTGGCCGGTTGCTTCACGCCGGCGGGCCATGCCGTTTGCAGCAACTGGCGGGTGCGGGTGCCGACTTGCCCGCCGACGCCCAGCGAGCCGGAGTGGACCATGACCGTCACCTGCCCCGGCTTCAGGTCCCAGGCGTGAGCGGTGGGGCCGTCGAGGATGCGGCGGACTTCCTGCAGCTCAACAAAATGGTTGCCCCCGCCAATGCTGCCGATTTGGCCGTCGCGGGTCAGCGAGCCGTCGGTCGGCCCGAGGAAGTCGTCGAGGCCGGGCGTGGCGTCCGCTTGCATCGAGCCGCCGTGATGCACCCGCTCGTGCTCGGCGTCGGGCACGCGGTGGAAGTCCCGCCACAGCCCGTCCTGCTGCGACTTCGGCACGCTGTTTTTCAGGCCGACAAGCCCTTCCCGGAACAACGCCGTGCGTTGGGTGCGGGTCATCGGGATGCTGCGGCCGCCCTCGAAGTAGAGGTTCCGCAGGCGGTGTTCGATGGCGTCGAGTTCGCCCCGCACCCGCTCGGCGGCGAGGCCGGTGGTGTGCAGCCGCATGCCGCAGTTGATGTCGTTGCCGATCGCCGCGGGCACGGCGAAGCCGACGGTCTTCAGCACCGTGCCGATCGGGATGCCCGCTCCCTTGTGGAAGTCCGGCGTGAGCGCCACCCGCTCCACGCCATAGTCGCCGCTGAGCGTTGCCACCGTTTCGCTCAACCCCAGCACGCCCTGCAACTCATCCACCGCCGCCGCCTCGATCGGCACGTCATCGTTGGCAAAGAGCGTCGCCGGCACCCCGAAGTCGTTGCGCACCGCCACCCGCTGCGCGTCGAGCCGATGCAGGCGAGAATCGTTCATGCGCGGATGGTAGATCCGCAGGCAGGGCGACTCGCTTTGAGATGCAGGCACACGAGAAACCCCCACCGCCTCTACGAGGCGGTGGGGGCTTCTTGTGCTTCCGCAACAGTCAGCCGCCGCCGAGTTGCATCTCGTGGAGTCTCCGGAGGCTGTGGCGGGCTTTGCCGACGGCGATGACGTGGCGGACGAGGGCGAGCACCCAAAAGCCGATGAAGCACGCGACGCCGGCGGCCGGGCCTTCGTCGCCGGTGCCGTTGCGAAAGAGGGCGATGGCAAACCAGATGACAATGCCGCTCGCCACCATCGCCATGCCGGTTGCCGCGTGGGCGGCCGGGTTGGCGCCGGCGGGGTCAAGCCGCCAAAGCAGCCGGCCGCCACGAAAGGCGACGAACGCCAGCCCGATGTGTACCAGCCCAAGTGCCGCGGCTATCACGCTGCCCAAGCCCATCGCGACGGCGATGCAGAGGCCGGCGATCACGAGCGCTGCCAACCCGACCGTCCACGTCGACGCCGACACCCGCCGCGCATCGATCTTGGCATACTCCGCCGGCGTGCGGCAGTGCCGCGCCTCGTATGCCAACACCGATGGCTCGTCTTCGGGAGAACGCATCCGACGCACGGTACGGCGTGAGTCGTCAGCGTCGCACCACCGACCGGACCTCCGCCGCGTAGCGGCGGGGCTGCTCCCGAAGTGCGTATCGCTTGAACTGCGGAATCTACCCCGTCGCTACGCGGCGGAGGTCCGGTCGGCTGGGCGGTGTCAAAGAAAAAGCCTGCGGCGCGTGGCGCCGCAGGCTCTTGTGTTTCCAACTTAGGGGAGCCCTCACTCCTCCAGCGCCGCGTGGGCGGCGGCGAGGCGGGCGATGGGGACGCGGAAGGGGCTGCAACTGACGTAGTCGAGGCCGACCTTGTGGCAGAAGTGGACGCTGGCCGGGTCGCCGCCGTGTTCGCCGCAGATGCCGAGCTTGAGGTCGGGGGTGACGCTGCGGCCCTTCTCGACGGCGATGCGGACGAGGTCGCCCACGCCGGTGGTGTCCAAGCTTTGGAACGGGTCCTCGGGCAGAATGCCCTTGTCGACGTACTCGCGGAGGAAGACGCCGGCGTCGTCGCGGCTGTAGCCGAAGGTCATCTGGGTCAGGTCGTTGGTGCCGAAGCT
>CAYLSV010000060.1:18202-21092 GCA_964386435.1 uncultured Tepidisphaerales bacterium | reverse complement strand
CGGTCGCCGTGCCGGAGCCGCCGACGGGCGGGCTGGCCTTCGGCGTCGTTGCCGGGGTGATGGCCGCGGCGCTGCAAGCGATCGGCACGATCTACAACCGCCGGGCGCTGCTGATCGACGAGACCGACGGCGTGCTGACGGCCGTGGTGCGGATCGCCGCGGGGGTGGCGGTGTTGGCGGTGGTGTACCCGTTGGTGCGCGGGGTCGGGGCGTGGCGGGTCGCCGGACGCGCGGCGCGAGCTCCGCGGCGACCGCAGGTGAGCATGGGCCAGGTAAAGCTGTGGGCGTTGTTCACGACGGCGACGTTCCTCGGCACGGCAATCGGCATCTACCTGATGCAAGTCGCCTACGACCGCGGCGAGAGTGCCGGGGTCATCCAGACGCTGCTGGCAACGAGCCCGCTGTTCGTGCTGCCGATGGCCGCCCTGCTCGGCGAGCGGCCGACGTGGCGGGCGGTGCTCGGCAGCCTGATTGCCACCGCCGGCGTGGCGGCGATGTTCGGCGGGTAAGAAGTTGTTGGTACATAGTTGTTGGTTGCTGGAGCCAGCCAACAACCAACAACTATGAACGAGCAACTTTTTCACTCGTTGGCCATCGGGGCGGGGGCGCCGATGTTCTCACCGACCCAGAGTTCCGCCAGTTCTTCTTCGGTGATCGGCGTGACTTCGAGGCGGGCCTCGGGGGTGCGGCTGCCGAGGTAATTGCCGGCGGGGTCGAAGTAGTGCTCGGTGGCGATGCCGTCGAGGCCCAAACGGTCTTTCACCGTGACGGCCTCCACGGTGCGGCCGGCGAGTTCGACGTCGCGGCGGGGCGTGACCTCCAGGTAGCGAGCCATAACCTCCTGCTGTGCCGGCACCCATTGGGCCATCATGTACGTCCTGGGCCGGCCCAGCGGCAACAGCCGCGGGGCGAGGTGGGCCAGCGCCTGCGGCTGGTAAAACGCCGGCAGATCACGCTCGACCTCCTCGGTGGTCGTGATCTGGCCGGTGTTGTTGGGCCGCTCGCGGGTCGATTGCAGCTTGTACGTCTGCTGCATCGCGACGCCGGGGTTCTCCTCGCCGCCGGCGAACGGGTCGGCGACGACGCGATTGCGGCGCTGGCTGTGGCCGAGCTCCACGGCATAGACCGGCTCGGCCCCGGGGGCGCGGGTGGCGGTCAGAATGTTCCACCGCTCGTTGTCGCGGGTCCAGCCGCTGGGGCCGCGGGCGCCTTCGGGGCGGGCGTCGGGCTGGTCGCGGTCGCTGAGGTTGAAGTAGCTCCACTGCTCCCGCTCGGTGATCGTGCCGTCGGGCGACTTGCGCAGCGACCGCACGCCGATCCGCACGCCGTCGCCCGAGACTGACTCGCCCGGTGCGGGGCCGCCCGTTGGGCTCGGCAAATCGTCGGCCCGCTCCTCGACGAGCACCATGTACCCCACATCCCGCCCGGCCTCGCGGACCCGCAGCCACCGCATGGGCACCAGCGCGTCCGTCACCCGCTGCTCGTCCCAGTGGACCAGCAGATTTCGCGTGTTGATCAGCCAATCCTCCTGCTGGGCCCGCAGATCGCTGCGATCGACCAGGCTTACCGAATCGAGCATGGCGGCGAACACCTCGGCCGCCCGCCGGGCCTCGGGGGCGTCGGTGAGCGGCACGTCCTCGGGCAATGGCTTGACGTGGAGCAGCCGGAAGTAGATGCGGTCGCTGACCCGCACCAGCCCGACCTGCGCCAGCCGCCGACCACTGGGGGCGGCCTGCTCCAGAATGAACGTGCCGACCTCGACGTTGTTGACGTACACCGTGTCTTTGCGGTGCAGCGTGCCGGGCGTGTCCTTCAGCAGCTGCTCGGCGGTGGCCTCCAGCAGGCCGGGGCGGCGGACGGCCTTCTGGTCGTTCAGCGCCGGCAGATCGAGGTTCCGCAGCGGCATGCCCTCGCCCTGAAGCTCGATCCGGCTGACGACGAACCGCCCCTGCGTCGGGCCGTCAGGGTGGACATACCGGGCAACCTCACCCAGATCGGCCGGCACCCGCAAGAGCTCAGCCGGCGGGCGGAACGTGATGCCGTTGGTCTGGCTCTCGAACCGCTCGCCGAGCAATTCGTCCTCGGCCGCCGGCTGCGCGAGGGCAACGGGCACAAGCAGCAGCGACAGCAACAGGACGGGCAGGGTGGCAAGTCGGTTCTTCATCGCGGTTCTTTAAGTTGGACGCCGCCACGCGGCAGTTGTTCGGCCCGCTCCCCCCGCGGCAGCAACACCGCCCCGGCCAGCAGCAACGCGACCGCCACGCACCACAGCAACGCAATCCGCGCGACGCGACGCTGCGGCGTGTTCGGGTCCGGCCGGGGCACGGGGGCATGCTACGGAGGTTCTCTGTTCTTGGTCCTTTGTCATTTGTTCTTGGTCTGATCATCACCTGCGGCGACCGGAGGGTCATCGGGCCAATGACAAAGAACAAATGACAAAGGACAAACTACGCCCGCCGCATCAGCCACAGCCCCACCCCCGCCAGCGTCGCCTCAACAATCACGCTTTGCAGCCGCATGAGCAACGCGACGATGGCGGCGGTTTCCAGGTCGACGCCGTGGGCGCTGAGGCCGGCGATGTAGCACGCCTCGCGGAAGCCGGCGCCGCCGGGGGCGAAGAAGGCGAGGTAGCCGATCGTGATGGCCAGTGCCGCGGTGCTCAGGCAGCCCGGCAAGGCCGACAGCGGCAGCGGCGTGAGGCTGCTCGTCATCAGCCACAAACTCAACCCGCACAGGCACCACTGCACCGCCGCGCTCGCCAGCGGCGTCGCGTAATCGAGCAGCCCCAGCCGCTTCTCCAGCGGCGGCCGGCCGGTCAGCCGCAGCGCCAAGCCGACGAGCCGATTGAACACCGGCGGCACGAACACCGCCAGCCCCGCCAGGATCACCC
>CAYLSV010000060.1:0-18192 GCA_964386435.1 uncultured Tepidisphaerales bacterium | reverse complement strand
GCAATGAGCCCCGCGCCCGGCACCTTGTCCTGCACCTCCGGGGCCGTCAGCAGCGGCGCGCTGAGCATCAGGCCGAGCGTCACCGTCGCGCCGTCGAGGATCACGTAACACGAAAGCCCCACCGCTGCCGGCACACCCGCCCGCCGAAGCAGCCCGACCGCCGCCCCGACCGCCGCGATCTTCCCCGGCACGTACTTCCCCAGCTGCGGCACCCACGCCGAGGCGAACATTGTCGGCCACCGCAATCGATGACCGAACGTGTACGCCAGCAGCACCTTGTACCCAGCCGCCATCACCACAAACACGCACGCCGCCACCAGCATCGACGGCACGACAAACCGCCAATCCGGCCGCACCGTCGCCCAGTCCACCCCGCGGAGCAACCGAACAAACGTCCACCCCACCAGCCCGAACACGGCCAGCAGAATCACCCACTTCAGCGGCCGCCACCACCGGGCGAGTTGTTGCTTCCAATCAGGCGAGACCACGTCCCCACAACGTAGCCCCGGACCTGCGGCGTGCGGATCCCACGCCCAAAGCAGGCAGATCGTGCGGCAACGTTTAGATTGGCGTGGCTTCCGCTGGGCGTTCCACCTCAACGCCGCTGAAACCCCTTCCGCCGCTACGCGGCGGTGGGGGTCTCAGCGACGCACGCGGCTTAACTCAGTCAACCGAAGGTGCAAGTGGCGGCAGGTCGCAGTTGAGGTGTCCCGCAACATCCCGCACAATGTCGTTGTGACCGCAGCCTTGACATGTCTGGCAATTGCCGGCCTGGTCCTCACCGTCCTCGGCTTGATCGGCCGCCGTGTCGGCGACCACCCGCACTGCCGCCGGTGCGGCCGCGACCTGTTCGGCGTCGAGTCCGACCTCTGCCCCGAGTGCGGCCGCGACGTGTCAACTTCGGCCAGCACGGTCATCGGCCGCCGCCGGCGTCGGCCGCGGCTGATCTGGCTCGGCGGCACGCTGCTGATCCTCCCGCTCGCCCTGCTGCTGGCCACCGCCACCGTCGACTGGCAGAACCTCAAACCCGCCACCTGGCTCATCGCCGACCTCGACGGCGACACGGGCTTCATCGCCGCCGCCGACACCCTGCGGGCGAAGCTGGAGGCCAGGCAACTCGACGACGCGACAGTCGAGGCCGCCGCCGACAAGCTGCTGGCTCGGCAGGCCGACCTCGAAAAGCCCTGGCACCTCGCCGCCGGGCAGTTCATCGAAGCGGCGTGGGATGCAGGGCGGCTGGATGACGAGCGGTGGAACGTTTACCTGCGGCACATCTTCTGGCCGGAGTTGCAAAGCCGCCCGATCATCCGCCAGGGCGACCCGCTGCCGCTGCGGCTGGTGCTGCCGGGCCATGACGGCGGCTTCGGCGGCGACGACCGCGGCGGCGCGAAGTGGTTCGCCGTCACGATCCGCCTTGGGCCGCCGGTGCCCGACAAGACGCCCGATACCCGCATTGGCACCAAACGAAGATCACGCAACTTCCCCGGCACGGCCATTGCCGGTGAAGACACGGCCGCTTGGCCAACAGGTCGGCACGAGTTCCAAATCGACGCGGTGGTGGGCGTCTTGGAAGACAACCCGAACGTGATCACCGACCGTCTGCTCATCGCCACGCGGCCGCACACGTTCCGGGTGCAGGTGGACGTGCGGCCGGCCGAGGCTGAGCAGCCATTGCTGGATGATCGGCCGACGTTCGTCCCGCCGCCGGGAGCGGTGAGCTGCGAACTGCGCGTGCTACCGCCGATAAGCCACGGGACAACCGAAGCTTTATCGGCGTCAGTCCGTGTGGCAACCGATCAGTGGCCGCGGCTGAAGGATCATCAAGTGTTGTTGTCCATCGACGGCGTGGAGGTGCCGCTTCAGGAGGCAATGTCGAGTTACGACGACGTACGGCGGGTGGTCACTTACGCAGCCCCCGCCGATGCCGTGCCGCCGGGGGCGACGGCCACCATGGTGCTGCGGCCGGATCACGGGGCGGCGTTGTGGCGGGTGGAGGCGACGCCGATTTATGACGGCGAGGTGCGGGTGGAGAACGTGCCGGTGCGGCACCACGAGGATTACGTGTCGCCGACGGAGTGAACGGTCGAACCTGCCGTCGAACGACGACCTCCCGCTCAACGTCGCTGAGGCCCCCACCGCCGTGGTGACGGCGGGGCTACGCCCTGATCGAGCAACTCCCGCTTCGGGCGTAGCCCCGCCGTCACCACGGCGGTGGGGGCCTCAGCGACGCCCGCACGACGGATCAGGTTGACCAAGTCGGCACATGCGGCAGATTCGCATCAAACGGTCTCCACCTGAATTTTGCCGCTCGCCGCCCGCGTCAGCACCAGGTCGTGGGCGGCGTGGTAGTGGTGGACCAGACTGTCCCACGAGTAGCGGCCGCTGGAGGCTTCGACGCGGTTGCGCATCTCGATCCGCTGGCGGCGGGTTTGGCGGCTGAAGCCGTAAAGGAAGTCGGCCAACGCGCTGGCTGACTGATCGAACGCGGTGCGGCGGCGGTTGAGGACGAACACGCCGTCGTCGCGGTCGGGCTCGCTCGTCGACAGCGCGTAGCCGCCGAAGCCGCTCAAGTCCGTCGTTACCGCCGGCAGGCCCAGCGCGATGCACTCCATCGGCGTGTAGCCCCACGGCTCGTAGCTGCTGGGGAACACGCCGAGGTGACACCCGCGGACGAAGTGCTCGTAGTCCATGCCCAGCAGCGGCGACGTGCTGGTCATGAACTGGGGGTGGAAGACGATTTTCACCGGGTCGTGCGGGTCGTTGAGCAAGCCGCGGTGGCGGAGGTGCTGCAGGACCGGGTCGTTGGCGTCGTCGACAAGGTCGTGCGTGCAGACGCTGGGGTGCCGGCTGACGGTGCGGGCGTGAATCGCCCGCCGCAACTTGATCTCGGCGTCGGCGTCGATCAGCTCGCCACGGTGCACCATCCGCCCGGCGGCGGCGGCGCGGAACAGCGTCGTGTAAATATTCTCCGACAGCTCCTTGCAAAACGCCGAAAGGTCATCCGTCAACGCCTGGTTCTTGAGCGTCTCGACGTTGATGTTCTTCACATCGGCCTTGGTGACGATGAACGCCACGACGGTCGGCGGCTCGGTGCCGCTGCCGCGCTGCCGCTTGAGCCGCTCGTTGAGCCGCCACAACCCCTCGATGAAGACGTCGATGCCCTTGTTGCGGTACTCGTACCGGCCGCTGGTGAACAAATAGATCGTGTTGTTCAGATCGAACGCCCCGGCGGGGAAGAAGTGGCCCATCACGAACTTGTGGATCTCCTCCTTGCTCTGCTCGTGGAGGAACTGGAACTCGTGGGGCGCCTCGAACCGCTTGATGTCGAGGCCGTTGGGCAAAATCGCCTCGGGTCGGCGGCCCAGCAGGTGCTGGGCCTCGCCGGCGGTGACGTCGCTGACGGTGCTGAACACGTGCGCCGAGTGGGCCGCCGACTTCTCGATGCCGAACCGGCCGGCGATGTTATAATGCTTTGCCGCCGCCTCGGCGTGGATGTGGGGCAAGTGGTCATACAGATCATCGACGTCGTTCGCCAAATAACGCCCCAGCAGCGTCGCGTGCGTGGTGAACAGCGTGGCGACGGTTTTGCCGAACCGCTTGGGATCATGGTGCCGCCAGTGCGCCAGCCGCGGCAGCGCGACACCGGCCATCCACTCGTGAAAGTGGCCGATGATCGGGGCCAGGGCGTGTCGGGAGAGCGCGGCGAGCGCCTCGGCGCAGCAGAAGCCGAAGCTGACGACCTCGTCCATCTGCCCGTCGCCCTCGGGCACCTCGATGCCGTGGTCGCGCCACAGAAAATACTTCCACTCGCCCACCCGCCACAGCTCGCGGCGGTGGTCCAGCAGCAGCACCTTGGGCCGCCCGCCGACGAGCCATTCGCCGTACTTGGCGTCGACGCCCAAATGCCGCAAATCCTCCAGCGCCTCGGCCACCCAGCCCTCCGGCTGCCGCGGCTCGAACTCGCCTTGGGCCGTCGCCTCGTTGTAGGGCCCGATCAGGCAGTACCGCTCCTTCCAACGCCGCGTCATCGCCTCGGCCTTGGTCCGCAACACCGTGTAGATGCCGCCCAGCTGCCAACACACCTCCCACCCGATCTCAAAAAGCCAAGGCTCCACCACGGGCCGCCCCTCCTCACTCGCCAACGGCGCGGGCCGGGGTGGAACAAGTTCGGGCGAGAACCCGGCCGACGAATTGCTGGTGGTGGCCTCCATCGCCGGGGAGCATAACCCCTCCGCGGCCGCCCGACACCGCCGAATCACCCTGCGCAACGAAACGCCCCGACCGCGAGGCCGGGGCGCTTCGGGCAAGTGCCGAGTCAGGGAGTTGCTTCAGCGACGACGGATCAGGCCCAAACCCGCCGCGGCAAGCAAGCCCAGCGTGGCCGGCTCCGGCACGAGCGTGATCCGCGCGGTGACGAAGCCTTCCAGCGTGCCAATGGTGTAGAACCCGGCGTCCGCCCCACCGTCGGGGGCAAAGTCCTGGTACACCAGATCCTGACCACTTCCGCCGACGAAGCTGCCGCCCACGTTCAGCGCGTCCCGCAAGATGGTGCCCGCGCCGGCCTCGGTGCCGTCGCTGACCACCAGCTCGTTGTACTGCATCACGAACACGACCTCGGTTTCGGTGATGTCGATCTCCAGATCCTGCAGGCCCGAGTAGGTCAAGGTCGTGAAGAACCCGGGCTGCAAGCCGGTGTCCAGCGGGTTAGTCTCATCGAAGAGGTCGAAGCCGCCGTTGAAGCCGCCGAGGAAGCCCGTTGCGTAGTCGCCGGCCGTGAAATCGGCCAGCGAGTAGAAGCTCAGGTTCACCACACCCGAATCGATGTTCCCGGTGTTGGTGCTGTTGGCCCAGATGTCGATCGACACCTCGTCGAGGATGCCTGTGTCAGCGAGCCCGACAACGTCGCCGTAGCGCGAACCCGTTGGGTCGTTGCCGATGGCCGTGGTGGGCGCGTTGCCGGTGAGCGTGTCGTAGACGATCGTCGGCGACGAGACGCGGCGTGGGGAGTTGCCTAACCCCTCGACGCTCGTGATGTTGTCGCCGTCGAAGCCGGCGATCACGTTGCCCTGCCCGCTGATCGTGTTGTCAAGCGACGGTGCGGCGACAGCGGCGGACGATAAGGCGAAAAACAGGACGGGGGCCGCGGCGGCGGCGATGATGCTTTGCTTCATGGGTGCATGTTCCTTCTAGATGTTCAACCAAAGGCGCTGGAGCGACAGCGTGGGAACACCCATTGTTGTGACGACCGCCGCCGGCGGGGGGAACAATCCCGTTGAAATTAGCCAGAATCAGGTGTGTAAGGCGAGACCCATGGAGAATGGGGCCGGTTGTAACGATTGCAGCGACGGAATCCTGCTGCTATGGGGCCGCCAGCCGCAGGCGAATTGGGCCGCGGGCGGTGCTGGGGTCGACGACGCGGCCGCTTTGGGTGATCTCGAGTCGCCCCATCGTCACCAGGCGGCGGGCGGCGCGGCGGGCGTCTTCCATGTGGTCTCGCCAGTCGTCCGGCCACACCCGCTTCGCGGCCTCGCTGGGGCAGATGGTGGCTCCGGCGGCGCGGGCGGTTAGCAGATCGAGGATCGCCGCTTCCAGCTGCGCGTCGGTCGGCCGCACCTTTCGGCGGCGGCAGGCGTCGGAGCAATATTTGACGTGCTCCCAATCCCGGGCCCACTTCTTCCGCCACTCGATGGCCCGGCCACACGACTGACAGGTTTTCGGCGGCGGCATGGGCCACGGTAGGGACAGGGGCCGCAGCGGCCTTTGATCCGTTAACGTGAATACGACGGACTTCTGCGGGCCGTGCTGCCAGGTTGTCGCAGCGCGTCGCAATGTCACCGATGATCGTGCGCTTCTTCCTCCGGAGCATCAACCGATGGACAAGCTGTTGCTTCCCAGCCAGTTACGTCGACTCCGCGGCGGCATGTCGGCGTAGAAGATCCGGCGGCTGGCACCCCTCGTGCAAGGTTCTTCCCCGTCCGGCCGCCGCACCCCACGGTTCGTGCCCCGCACGGATCCCGTGGCAAGGACGCGACGCGGCCCCACGGGCCGGGCGTTCACCCGGTCCGTCCGCGCCCCGCCGCGGTCGGCCGCAATCCTTTCACGACCTTATCCGCGGCCGCCCCGCCGCGAGGAAGCCCTTGGCCTCATGACCAGCAACAACTGGCCCAACCGCCGGCCCGAGATCGACCCGACCGGCCAGCTCGTGCTCATCACCGGCGGCGCCGGCTTCATCGGCTCCCACCTCGCCGACGAACTGCTCGCCAACGGCTACCGCGTCCGGGCGCTCGACAACCTGTCCCCGCAGGTCCACGGCGAGAACGCCCGCCGGCCCGACTACCTCGACAAACGCGTCGACCTTGTCGTCGGCGACTGCCGCAACCCCGACGACGTGCGGCTGGCCCTCGATGGCGTCGACGCCGTCTATCACTTTGCCGCCGCGGTCGGCGTCGGGCAGAGCATGTACGAAATCGCCCACTACACGGCGACGAACAACATGGCCACCGCCGTGCTGCTCGAAGCGCTCATCGAGCGGCCGGTGGAGAAGCTCGTGGTCGCCAGCAGCATGAGCCTCTACGGCGAAGGCCTGTATGAAGATGCCGACGGCCGCACCCTCGCCGGCACCGCCCGGACGGCCGAGCAGCTCAAGGCCCACGAGTGGGAGCCGCTGGATCGTCAGGGCCGCCCGCTCAAGCCGCTGGCGACGCCGGAGACGAAGCAGCCGGACCTCGCCAGCATCTACGCCCTGGGCAAGTACGATCAGGAGAAGATGTGCCTGATCACCGGCCGGGCCTACGGCATGCCGACGACGGCGCTGCGGTTCTTCAACGTCTACGGCACCCGGCAGGCGCTGTCGAACCCGTACACCGGCGTGCTCGCGATCTTCGCCAGCCGGTTGATGAACGACGCCGAGCCGCTGGTGTATGAGGACGGCGAGCAGATGCGCGACTTCGTCAGCGTCCACGACCTCGCCGTCGGCTGCCGGTTGGCGCTGGAGACCGACGCCGCCGACGGCCGGGTGTTCAACCTCGGCAGCGGCGTGAGCCGGACGGTGCTGGACGTCGCCGCGAGCTTGGCGGAGGTGATGGGCAAGGACATCGCCCCGCGCGTGACCGGCAAGTACCGCGTGGGCGACATCCGCCACTGCTTCGCCGACATCACGGCCGCCCGCGAGGTGCTGGGGTACGAGCCGGGCGTGGCGTGGGAGGACGGCCTCTGTGAGCTGGCCGAGTGGCTGGGCACGCAGGACGCCGACGATAAATGCGAGGCCGCGGGCGCGGAGCTCGCCAAGCGTGGGTTGACTGTTTGAGGAGCCGTCGATGATTCGGAAGTACGAAATGACGAGCCACCACAGCAACCTGCCCCAACCCGCTCCACGCCAAGCCGATGTCGGCATTCTTGAATGGTTCCACTTCGGTGATCACGAGCGGGCCGAGCGTTGCGTGGAGGATTTGCTGGCGCTTGGTGTCGAGCGGCTGCGGACGGGCGTGAGCTGGGCCGACTTTTTGCGGCCCGAGGGGCGGACGTGGTACGAGTGGCTGCTGCCGATGCTGGCGGCGAAGCTCGATGTGTTGCCGTGCTTCAGCTACACTCCGCCGAGCCTTGGCGAGTTCGCCGGCACCAACGCCGCCCCGCGGAACCTGAACGATTACAGCGACTTCGTCTGCTACTTCGGCGAGCTTCTCGGCCGGCACTACGAGTGGGCCGAGCTGTGGAACGAGCCGGACAACCACCGCGAATGGAACCCGGCCAACGACACCGCTTACGCCAAGTTCGCCGAGATGGTCGGCACGGCGGCGTGGTGGGGCAAAAAGCTCCACGGCCACAAGATGCTGCTGGGCGGCCTCGCCAACGCCGACCCGAACTTTTTGTCGCTGATGCACGACCACGGCCACCTCGAGCCGTTCGACGCCGTGGGCGTGCACGGCTTCCCGCACAGCTTCGAGTTCTACTGGGAGGGCTGGGCCAAGCGGGTCCACAAGCTCCGCGAACGCCTCGACTGGTGCGGCTCAGACGCCGAAATCTGGATCACGGAGACCGGTTACTCCACCTGGCGGCACGACGAGCAGCCGCAGCTCGCCCACTTCATCGACGCCGCCGCCGCCCCGGTCGAACGCGTCTACTGGTACTGTTTGCAGGATTTGTCGCCCGACCGCCCGACGGTCGACGGCTTCCACAGCGACGAGCGCGAGTACCACTTCGGCCTCAAAACCGCCAGCAACCGTGACAAGCTCCTCGGTCGGCTCTGGCGGGACAAGGGCGTGGGCGCGCTGCCCGAGTGGAACCGCCGGACCAAGGCTCGTGCCCCGGCGACGGACGAGAAAGTCGACCTCGTCATCGGCGGCGCCGGCTTCGTCGGCGTCAACACGGCCGCCCGGTTGGCGAGCGAGGGGCGGCGGGTGCTGGTGTACGACAACCTCAGCCGGCCGGGGGTGGAGGACAATCTCGCTTGGCTGCAGGACACGCACGGCGATCAGGTCGAGTTCGTCTGCGGCGACGTGCTCGACGAGTTCGGCCTGAAGCGGGCGATGAAACGGGCCAAGCGGGCGTTCCACTTCGCCGCCCAGGTCGCCGTGACGACGAGTCTGGACGACCCGGAACATGATTACGACGTCAACTGCCGCGGCACGTTCAACGTGCTGCAAGCCAGCCGGGCGGCGGGCGGGGTGCCGCTGGTGTTCACCTCGACCAACAAGGTCTACGGCGGCATGGACGACGTGCCGCTGGAACTGGGCGACGAGCAGTACGCGCCAGCCGACGCCGCCCTCGCCCGCTTCGGCGTCGGGGAGAACCGCAACCTCGACTTCCACAGCCCCTACGGCTGCAGCAAGGGGGCGGCCGACCAGTACGTCATCGACTACGCCCGCTGCATGAACGTGCCGGCAATCGTGTTCCGCATGAGCTGCATCTACGGCCCGCACCAGTGCGGCACCGAGGACCAAGGCTGGGTCGCCCACTTCGCCCGAGCCGGCTTGTCGGGCGACACGGTGAACCTGTTCGGCGACGGCTGCCAGGTCCGCGACGTGCTGTTCGTCGACGACCTCGTCGACGCCCTGCTCGCCGCCCACCAGCACATGCCCGCCCTCAGCGGCCGAGCCTTCAACATCGGCGGCGGCCCGAAGCAGGCCGTCAGCCTCCTCCAGGTCCTCGGCCACCTCGAAACCGCGCTCGGCGACGACATCGCCCGCACCTTCGGCGACTGGCGACCCGGCGACCAACGCTGGTACGTCAGCGACCACCGCGCCTTCACCACCGCCACCGGCTGGCACCCCAAAGTGCGCCCCGCCCAAGGCCTGCGCCGTTTGCTCGATTGGCAACGGCAGCATTTGCCCGTGTCCGAACCTGTGGCGGTTTGATGCCCATCGGTTGCCGGCGGCTGACCTGCCTGACATGATGGCGGCCGCATGTGGACGATCTTGCTGTCGCTGTGCCTACTGACCGCCCCGCCGCTGGACGTGCAGATGGGGGCGTCGCGGGAAGCGCTCGAACGGGAGCGGGCCGTCCTGCGGGCACGGGGCGAGCCGATGACGGCCGCAGGATTGGCGAACCTCGTCGGCGACGTGCCGGACGCGGCGAACCCGTACGTGGAGTTTTCCGCCGCGTTTAAGGCATTGCCGGCCGTCGGCGAGGAGCCGATTTGGGTCCGGCTCGACAACCTCGCGATTGATGAACGGCCCCAGATCGGCCAAGCGGCGGACGACGCCACGTGGGCCGAGGTCGCCGTCATGGTCAAGCGGCACGCTGCGGTTTTCAAGCCGCTCGACAACGTGCTCACGAAGCTGCGGCCGGAGGTCAAGCGGGTGCGGGCCGATTTCGGCCTGAACCTCGCCGAGCCGGAGGACGGGCTGCTGATGAACGTGATCCTGCCGGAGCTGGGCGAGGCCCGTGCGCTCTCGCAGTGGCTCGGCTGGCGGGCGCGGCTGGCCGCCCACGAGAATCGGCACGACGACATCGAGCGCATGATCGGCCTCGCCGACGCGATGGGCGCGAGCCACCCGTTCTTGCTCGGCCGGCTCGTGGCGGTGGCAATCGAGGGGTACGCGGTCGGGTGCCTAAACGAGATCACGCCGCACCTCATCGTCGGTGACGGTGCGGGTGAGTTGCCGAGGGAGCAGGCGGAAGCGCTGGTTGCGCTGCTGCTCGACCGGGATGCCGATTGGGCGGCGTGGCGACTGGCGGTTGTCGGCGAAGTGGCCGGGCAGCAAAGCGCGGTCGACTTCGTTCTTAGCGGCGGCCAAATCACCGGCGACTTCTTCGACGACGGCCTGAAGGTGCTCAACCTGGAGGGCAACGGCAACTTCCTCGACGCCTGGGCCGCCCGCGTCACGGCGGCGGCAGAGGGTGTGACCTTACTCGAGATCGCTACGCCGCTGCTCGACGCCGCGGCCGCCCACGAGCTGCCGCGAGCAACGTTCGAAGAGGCCGACCGGCGGGTGGCCGCTGCCATCGACCGAGACCCGCAGTCGCTGGTGTCACTCTTGTCGTTCCCATGGCTGGGTGCTGGTGAGGGACACTTTGCCCACCGCTCCCGCCGCGAACAGGCGGCCGTGTTGTTGGCGAGCCGCCTGTACGAGCTGGACCACAACCGCCCGCCGCCATCGTCAGCCGCCCTTGTGCCGAACTACCTGCCATTCCTGCCCAACCGTCTGAAATCCCTCCCGAGTAACGGGCGATCACATGCGTTCTATGAGCCGACAGCCTGCAACGCTTCAAAGGGAGCCTCGGCATCGCTGGATCCGCCTCGTGGAGGCGCGGCTTCATGGAAGCGGGCGAACTCTGGATGGGTCGAGCAGCCCCGCCTCTACGAGGCGGAGGCGGGTTCAGCAATGCACGCGGTTCATGAGCGGCATGTGAAAGTTCAGGCTGAATTTCAGTGACCGGACGATTTGCCAGTTCTTTGAGCGGTGATCTTGGTCATGCGGCGTCTTGCAGCGCCTGGACTCGCTCATGGGGTGTGGTGATCGAGGTGATTCGCAGGCCGAAGTTTTCGCCGACTTTGACTGTTTCGCCGCGGCCGATGGTGTGGCGGTTGACGAGCAAATCAAGCGGCTTTTCGTGGCCCTTGTCGATTTCGATGATCGAGCCGACGGCGAGGCGGAGGACTTCGCCGACGCTGAGCTTTCGCTTGCCGAGCTGGACGGTGACGGGCACCCGCAGCTTCAGCACGCGGCTACGGTCGGCGGGTGCGCGGGGGTCGGTCTCGGGGTGAATGACTGGCAAGGCGGCGGCTCCTGGCGTCATTATCGGGCGAAGGGCGGGTTGTTCTTTGTCATTTGTTCTTTGTCCTTCGGCACCAGAGACAAAGGACAAAGAACCAATGACTAATCCACCTTCTTCATCACCAGCGTCGCGTTATGGCCGCCGAAGCCGAAGCTGTTGTTCATGGCGACCTTCACCGGCGTCTGGCGGGCCGTCAGCGGGGTGTAGTCGAGGTCGCAGCCGTGCTCGGTGTCGGGGTGGTGGAGGTTGATGGTCGGGGGAATGACGTCGTGCTTGATCGACAGGGCACAGATGACGGTCTCGACGCCGCCGGTGGCGCCGAGGCTGTGGCCGAGCATACTTTTGGTGCTGCTGAGCATGGTCTTCTTGGCGGCAGTTTCGCCGAAGGCGCTTTTAACGGCGGCGGTTTCGGCTGGGTCGCCGATGGGCGTGCTGGTGCCGTGAGCGTTGACGTAGCTGACGTCCTCGCCGGTGAGCTTGGCGTCGTCGAGGGCGAGTCGCATCGCCTGGGCCGCCCCGCTGCCGTCTTCGATGACGGCGGTGATGTGGTGGGCGTCGGCTGTCATGCCGTAGCCGGCGACCTCGGCGTAGATCTTCGCGCCGCGGGCTTTGGCATGCTCGAATTCCTCGAGGATGACGATGCCCGCCCCTTCGGACTGGACGAACCCGTCGCGGTCGACGTCCCACGGCCGACTGGCTTCGGTCGGCGCGTCGTTGCGGGTGGAAAGGGCGCGGGCGGCGATGAAGCTGCCGAGACCCAGCTCGCACAGGGCGGCCTCGGCACCGCCGGCGATCATGACATCGGCCATGTCGCGTTGGATGAGCTTCATCGCGTCGCCGATCGCATTGGCCCCGGTGGCGCAGGCGGTGGCGACGGCGGTGTTGGGGCCGCGCAAACCGTAGAGGATGCTCACGTTGCCGCTGGCGGCGTTGCCCATGAGCCGGGGCACGGTGAACGGGCTGAGCCGCTTGGGCCCTTTTTGCAGCAGGATGCGGCTCTGCTCCTGCAGCGTCTCGATGCCGCCGATGCCGGTGCCGATGAGCACGCCCTGGCGGAACGGGTTGCCCTTGGCGAAGTCGATGCCCGAGTCATCAACGGCTTTCTTGCTGGCGGCGATGCCGAACTGGGCGAAGCGGTCGAGCCGCTTGGCTTCCCGGGAGTCGATGCCGTGGTTCTCCGGGCGGAACTCGGTGCACTCGCCGCCGAACTTCACGGCGAACTCCTCGATCGGCCAGCGGGTGATCGGCCCGATGCCGCTTTTGCCGGCGAGCAGATTCTCCCACAAGACGCCCACCTCCTCGCCCATGGAGGTGATGACGCCCAACCCGGTGATAACGACGCGACGCGACATGGTGGTGGTTGTTGGTCCTTTGTTCTTGGCCCTTTGTCCTTTGGTCCGGCTCGGGACCAAGGACAAATGACAAAGAACCAAGAACGCCCGGCTACGCCGGGCTTACTTGCTGCCGTGGGTGCTGATGTAGTCGATGGCTTGGCCGACGGTCTGGATCTTTTCGGCCTCTTCGTCGGGGATCGAGAGCTCGAACTCGTCCTCGAACTCCATGACCAGCTCGACGGTGTCGAGGCTGTCGGCGTTCAGGTCGTTGATGAAGTGGGTTTCGCGGCTGATCTCTTCCTTCGGGCGACCCATTTGTTCGCTCACGATTTCGATAACCTTCTGTTCGATCTCGTCCATGTCGTTGATACCTGGTTCGGGTGGTTCGGGTTGGGGAATCGGCCGGCGGGGCCGGTCGAGCGCCGACTATAGCCGGGGCGATAGGGGCGGCAAACGCCGTGCTAACAGCGGTCACTGCCGAAGATTCGTTGGGATCACATTGCCATGCCGCCGTCGACGCACAGGACCTGCCCGGTGATGTAGCTGGCCCCCTCCGAGGCGAGAAACGCCACGGCGGCGGCAATTTCCTCCGGGCGACCCATGCGGCGGAGGGCGGCGAGTTGCTTCACGCCCTCCTTGATCTCGTCGGGCAGGACGTCGGTCATGTCGGTCTCGATGAAGCCGGGGGCGACGACGTTCGCCGTCAGGCCCTTGCCGCCAAGTTCTTTGGCGACGCTTTTGGTGAACCCGGCGAGGGCGGCCTTGCTGGCGGCGTAGTTGGCTTGGCCCTTGTTGCCCACGACGCCGCTGACGCTGCCAATGTTGATCAGGCGGCCGCTCTTGCTCCGCATCAGGTGGCGGCTGGCGGCGCGGGTCAGGACGAACACGGTCCGCAAATTCGTCGAGATCACGTCGTCGAACTCGGCGTCCTCCATCCGCAGGAGCAGATTGTCGCGGGTGATGCCGGCGTTGTTCACCAGCACGTCGAGCCGGCCGTGGGCGTCGGCGACTTCTTCGATCAACTTCGCCGCCGCAGTGTGGTCGGACAGATCGCAAGTTCGGGCCTCGGCACGGCCGCTGGCGGCTTCTATCTCGGCCACCACCTCCGCCAGCTTGTCGGCGTTGCGGGCGACGCACACGACGTGCTGGCCGTCGGCGGCCAGGGCCGTGGCAATGCTCCGGCCGATGCCGCGGCTGGCGCCGGTGACGAGGGACACACGCTGCTCGGTCTTGGGCATAATCGGTACTTACTGAAGGGCGGCGGCGGTGTCGAGCGTCGTAACCGGGGCGCGGCGGTCGGTGCGCCGCATCAGCCCGGTCAGCACGCGGCCGGGGGCGAGCTCGACGAATTGCGGGCCGTCTGCACCAGCGGCGAGCTTTTGCATCGTCTGGCTCCAGCGGACCGGAGCCGTCACCTGGGCGACGAGCAGCCGCTTGATGTCGTCGACGCCCTCGTGCGGCTCGGCGGTGACGTTCGACCACACCGGCACGCCGAGCGGCTTGAAAGTGATGCTTTCAAGATCGCTCGCGAGGCGGTCGGCGGCCGATTCCATCAGCGGGCTGTGGAACGCCCCGGCGACGGTCAGCGGGATCGCCCGCAGCCCGGCCTCAGTGGCGGCGGCGGCAAGGCGATCGCAGCCCTCCTGGGTGCCGCTGCAGACAATCTGCCCCGGCGAGTTGAAGTTGGCCGGCACCAGCGCCTTGCCGCCGGCGTTGTCGTGGCAAAGCTTGATCGCCTGCTCCTCGTCGGCCCCGATCAAACTGACCATGCCGCCCGGCTGGGCGACGGCGGCCTCCTGCATGTACCGGCCGCGGGCCTGCACGAGCTTCAGGCCCGTCTCGAAGTCGAAGCAGCCGGCCAGGTGCAGGGCCGTGTACTCGCCCAGCGACAGCCCGGCGTAACTCGTCGGCACCTCCGGCAGCTTGCCCGCCTCCTTGGCCGCGGCGTGGCAGGCGAGGCTGGTGATGAAGATCGCCGGCTGGCTGACATCCGTCTGGTTCAGCACGTCGGCCGGGCCGTCGAAGCACAGGTCGCTGAGCTTCGTGCCGAGGACGGCATCGGCCCGATCAAACACCGCCTGCGCCGCCGGGTGGGCGGCGGCGAAGTCGCGGCCCATGCCGACGGCTTGGGCGCCTTGGCCGGGGCAGAGGATGTGCGTCTCTTGGCTCATGGGGGCATCTATAGCAGCAACTACAGCCGCATCAACGTGCTCGCCCACGTCAGGCCGGCCCCGACGCCGAGGAACAGCACGAGGTCGCCCGCCTGACATTTGCCGTCTTCGATGGCTTCGTCGAGCGCGATCGGGATGCTGGCGGCCGAGGTGTTGCCGAAGCGGTCGATGTTGACAACCGCCTTCTCCGGCGGCAGCCCGAGCCGGTCGATGAGGGCGGTGATGATCCGGGCGTTCATTTGGTGCGGGATGACGAGCTTGACGTCGTCCGGGTCGACGCCGGTCTTTTGGAACGTGGAGTCGACGACCTCGTTGAGCTTGCTGACGGCGAACTTGAAGACCTCGCGGCCGCGCATTTTTAGGTAGATGCCGCCGGCGGCGAGGAGTTTTTCGTTCACCGGCGACCGGCTGCCGGGGCCGCAGTGCAGCAGCTCCCAGCCGCCGCCGTCGCTGTGGCACTCGCTGTAGATCAGGCCGCGGTCGGGGTCGTCGCTCGGCGTGCTGGCCCGCAGGACGGCCGCGCCCGCGCCGTCGCCGAACAGGATGCAGGTGGTGCGGTCGGACCAGTCGACGATGCGGGAAAGGGTTTCCGCCCCGACGACCAGCACGTTCGTCGCCCGGCCGCTCTCGATGTAGGCGGCGGCTTGGTCGAGGGCGTAGACGAAGCCGCTGCACGCGGCGTTGGCGTCGTAGGCCGGTGTCGAGTCGAGCCCGAGGCTGGCGGCGATGAAGCAGGCGGTGCTGGGCGTGACCAGCTCGGGCGTGATCGTGGCACAGATAATCAGGTCCAGATCCTTCGGCTCGATCTTCGCCGCCCGCAGCGCCCGCGTGGCGGCGTGGCTGCCGAGGGTCGCGCTCGTCTCGCCGCTGGCGGCCACCCGACGCTCGCGGATGCCGGTGCGTTGGACGATCCACTCGTCGCTCGTCTCCACCCGCTCGGCCAGCTCGGCGTTCGTCAGCCGCTTCTCCGGCAAGTGGCGGCCGGTGCCGGCGAGGATGGCTCGGGGGCGAGACATGGGGGAAGGACCGAGTGGTGAGTACCGAGTAGTGAGTGCCGGAGACGATTGGTTGTTCGGGGATTCGGTACTCGGTACTCGCTACTCGGTACTTCCGCCGATTCTCTGAATGATCGTCTCGTTCACCCCGCTGGCGACGACTTGTTTGGCGGAGCGGATGGCGTTGGTGATCGCGCGGGGGCCGCTGGAGCCGTGGGAGATCATGAGGTAGCCGGCCGCCCCCAGCAGCGGGGCGCCGCCGAACTGCTGCCAATCGAGCTTTTTCGACAGCCCCGCCCCGCTCTCGCCCATCATGCCGACGAGCATCTCGACCATGCCCTCGGCGAACTTGAGCACGGTGTTGCCAACGAAGCCGTCGCAGACGATGACGTCGACGCCGTTCGCCTTGGTCATCACGTCGCGGCCCTCGACGTTGCCGAGGAACTCGATGCCCGGCGTGGCGGCGAGCAGCGCGTTCGCCTCCTTGGTCAGGCTGTTGCCCTTGCTCTCTTCTTCGCCGATGGACAGCAGCCCGACCTTCGGCTTCTCAACGCCCGCGGCCGCCTCGGTGTAGACGCCGGCCATAATCGCGTACTGGTGAAGGTGCTTGGCCTGCGGCGTCGGGTTCGCTCCGGCGTCGCACAGGATCACCGGCCCCTTCGCCGTCGGGAACGTCACGGCAATACCCGGCCTCGCAACGCCTGGCAGGGTCCGCATCCGCAGCTGCGCCGCCGCAACGCACGCCCCCGTGTTGCCGGCACTGATCGCCACATCCGCCGGCATGATGCCGTTCGCTTCGCCGCCGCTGGCGAGCTTGGTCATCACCGCGATTGACGAATCCGGCTTGCCACGGACGGCCGCCACGGGCGAGTCGTCCATCGCCACCACCTGCGACGCCGCAGCGGCCTCGAGCTTGCCGGGCATCTGGGCCGCGGCCGGCTCGACGACCTCGGGCAGCCCGACCAACACGATGATGTCGCCGTCGTCCAACAGCGGCACGGCGTCAAGGCAACCTTTGAGGATGGCGTCGGGGGCGTGGTCGCCGCCCATCACGTCGATGGCAAAACGCACGTTGGCGGCCTTTGGCGCGGGGTGAGCGGCGGGCTTAATCGTCGTCTTCGCCGGTCTCGACCTTCTTCAGGGCGAGCTTGGTCGTGACGAACCCGCACGCCCCGCAGGCCACGTGCGACCGCTTGGGGCTGCCGCACTGGCGGCACATCGAGTACTGCACCGGCTTGAGCGCGTGGTGCGAACGCCGCTTGCGCTTGCGGGTGTTGGAGACTTTTTGCGGAGGGAGCATGGCGGCGAGGTCAGAACATCGGCGGACAAAACAACCCGCGATTGGCGCGGGCAGGGCAGACAGATTAGGCCGCCGCCAACCGCAGGGTCAAGACGCCACGGGCATCGGCGTCGGCATAGCGTATCGGCACGCTATGAACGATGTCGAGCAGATATTGAACGAGGACCGGGCGATCATCGGGCAGGAGATCGACACGCTGATCGACAACCTGACCGCAACCGCCCCGCCGCGGATCGTGGAGGCGGTGGCTTACTCGCTTCAAGCCGGCGGCAAGCGGCTGCGGCCGACGCTGGTGCTGCGATGGTCGGCGGCGGCGTGCGGCGAAGTGACAACCGACGCCAAAGCGGCCGCGCTGGCGATCGAACTCATCCACACGTTCAGCCTCGTCCACGACGACTTGCCGGCAATGGACGACGACGACCTGCGCCGCGGCGTGCCGACGAACCACAAGCATTTTCAGCGCCTGCACGGCGACGGCGGCCGCCCGAAGATCGGGGAAGCGACGGCCATCCTCGCTGGCGACGCAATGACGATGCTGGCGTTCGAAGTGCTGGCAGACCGGGCGACGCCGGCGAGGGTCGGCCCACTCGTGAAGGAACTCGCCGCCGCCAGCGGGCCTGTCGGCATGATCGGCGGGCAGATGATCGACATCGCCAACGAGCACGAAAAACTCAACCTGCCGGCGCTGCGTGACCTGCACGCCCGCAAGACGGGTGCCCTTTTCACCGCCGCCTGCCGGTTGGGCGTGATTGCCGGCGGCGGCGACAACACGTTGCTGGACGCCGCCACAACCTACGGCCGGCACTTCGGGTTGGCGTTTCAGATGACCGACGACGTCCTCGACGAAACCGCCGACGCCGCGGCGATGGGCAAGGCAACGGGAAAGGACCGGGCCGGCGGCAAGAACACCTACCCGGCCCTGCTGGGCGTCGAGCGGTCGCGAGCCGAGGCGGTGAAGCAGCGGGACGCCGCTTTGGCGGCAGTCAATGATCTCAGCGAGCGGGCGGATCCGTTGCGGGCGCTGGCACAGTTCGTCACCCGCCGCTCAACATGAATGGCATGCGGGTGCCGCTGAAACTGCCTTCGCCTCGTAGACGCGGAGCTTTACCGGCACGTTGACATGGATGTCGGACCGCAAGACTTGGCGGCCGGACCTCCGCCGCGTGGCGGCGGGG
>CAYLSV010000059.1:18808-21248 GCA_964386435.1 uncultured Tepidisphaerales bacterium | reverse complement strand
GCCTGAACTGCGAGTTGCTCGGACTGCGGGATCAGCCCCGTCGCCACGCGGCGGAGGTCCGGCCGGTCGGGGTGCGACGCTGACGCCCCGGCGGTTCCCCCATGATCCCCGCCGGCTTCTGCTCTACACTCGCCGCCGATGGCGAGACTGCGCAGAAAACGACGCGACCGGTTCGGCCCGCTGGCCGTGCTCTGGACCGGCGGGCTCATCGTGCTGCTGGCGGGGGCGACGCTGTGGTTCGCGTGGCCGTGGGCCGAGCCGGGGCGGGTGCCGCTGCTGGCCACAACCATGCCGGCGGGCGAGACGCCGGGCGGGGCGATCGAGGACTCGACGCTGGCCGTGGCGTCGACGCCCGAGCCGCTGGATCGGGGGCTGCTTGACCGGGCGGCGGAACTCGTGGCGGCCGATCGGCTGGTCGAGGCGCGGGCGGTTCTCAACGACCGCCTGCTCGCCGGCGGTTTGACGCGGGCGGACGAAGATCAACTCAAGAGCCGGCTGGCGGAGATCGCCGAGGTGCTCACGTTCGGCGTGCGGCCGTTCGAGGACGACAATCTGCAAATGACCTTCGAGGTGCCCCCCGGCGGCCGGCTGGCGCGGTTGGCCCGCGGCTACCGGGTGCCGTGGCAGGCCATCGCGCGGATCAACCAGGTGAACCCCCGCAGCATCCGCGCCGGCCAGCGGCTCAAGACGCCGCTGGGGCCGTTCCATGGCGTGGTCGACAAGGACCGCTTCACGTTCGACCTCTACCTCGGCGCCCCCGGCGGCGCGGGCAGCACGTACCTCAAAACCTTCCGCGTCGGCCTGGGCGAGGACTCCTCCACCCCCACCGGCACATGGCGGGTCCGGCCCGGCGGCAAGCTGGAGAACCCGACCTGGACCAACCCCCGTACCGGCGAGGTCGTCGCCGGCGACGATCCGGAGAACCCGCTGGGCGAGCGCTGGATCGCCCTCGACGGCATCGAAGGCGACGCCACCGGCCGCCCGAGCTACGGCATCCACGGCACCATCGAGCCCGACACCATTGGCACCAACGCCAGCATGGGCTGCATCCGATTGCTGGACGAGGACGTGGAAAAGCTTTACGACCTGCTCGAGCCCGGCGCGAGCTTGGTGCGTGTGGTTGAGTAGTGTCAACTTCGGTGGGTAGCTGCGACCACACGTGGTCGCAGTCCGGGGTATCGGACTTCGGTCAGGTGTGATCGCAGTTACCTTGACGCACTCGCGTCGTCCGATACTTGACGTCCGAGACGTCTCATGCTCTACCTGCTGATCCGTGATTACTTCGATGCCCTCGACGCCGCCGGCTTCGGATTCTTGCGGGTGTTCACGGCGACGACGTTCCAAGCGGCGGCGGCGGCGTTCTTCGCATTCCTCACCTGCCTGCTGCTGGGGCGGCCGACCATCGCGTGGCTGCGGCGGCAGAAGATCGGCGACAACCCGGAGTTCGATCAAGCAACGCTCAACGAGCTGATGGCCGGCAAGCGCGGCACGCCGACGATGGGCGGCGTGCTCATCGTCTTCGCCATCGCGGCGGCGGTGCTGCTGCTGGCGAACCTCGAGAATTTTTACGTGCAGATGTCGCTCGTCTGCCTCGTCTGGCTCGGGGCGGTCGGGGCGGTCGACGACTGGCTGAAGCTGACCGCCGCCCGCCGCGGCGGCGGTCGGATGGGGCTGAGCGGCCGGGAAAAACTCGGGTTCCAGTTCGGGCTGGCGCTCTTGCTCGCGTTGTTCACCTGGCGGTACGGGCGGAACATTCCGGAGGTGACCACGGTTTACGTGCCGTTCTTCAAGGACTTCGCGGTGCAGTTGCACGAGCTCGGCTTCTTCGGGCCGATGATCTTCGTCGGCATCGCGGCGGTGGTGATCGTCGGCACGAGCAACGCGGTGAACCTGACCGACGGCCTCGACGGATTGGCGGCGGGCGTGGGGGCGATCGCGGCGTTCGCGTTCATGGTGCTGGCGCTGGTCATCGGCGACCGGGAGGCGGCGGTGGCGCTGCTGTTCCACAACATCCCGGCCGCCGGCGAGATGGCGATCCCCGCGGCGGCGATGGTCGGGGCGTGCCTGGGCTTCCTGTGGTACAACTGCCTGCCGGCGCGGGTGTTCATGGGCGACACCGGCAGCCTGGCGTTGGGCGGGCTGCTGGGCTACATCGCCATCGTGCTGCGGCAGGAGCTGATGCTGCTCATCGTCGGCGGCGTCTTCGTCGCCGAGGCGGTGAGCGTCATGATCCAAGTCGGCTACTTCAAGTACACCCGCCGCCGCACCGGCACCGGCCGGCGGGTGTTCCTGATGGCCCCGCTGCACCACCACTTCCAGCGCAAGGGCTGGGCCGAGAGCCAGGTGGTCGTCCGCTTCTGGCTCGTCGCCGCCATGCTCGCGGCAGTGGCGGTGGCGACGGTGAAGGTGAGGTAGACGGAAGTACCGAGTAGTGAGTACC
>CAYLSV010000059.1:0-18798 GCA_964386435.1 uncultured Tepidisphaerales bacterium | reverse complement strand
CGGAGGTTGTCGGCACTCGCTACTCGGTACTCATTACTCGGTACTTCCGCCCTACTCCCTCGGCGGCTCGATGCGGATGATCTGCGTGTCGATGCCGCGCAGCACCTCCATCACCACGGCCTCGTCCGGCTGCTCCCCGCGGAAGGTCTCGTACGCCTGGGTGAACTGCTCGAGGCTTTCGACGTCCGTCTGGTTGATGCGGACGATCAGGTCGTTGTTGCCCAGATTGTTGCTGGCGGCGGCACTCTGCGGGCGGATGAAGCTGACGACGACGCCGGTGGTGTTGAGGTCGAGCTGGCGTTGGTAGTTGTCCTGGAAGACGATCTCGCGGACGGTGAAGCCGAGGTCTTCAAAGTACGTGCGGGCGGCGCTGCCCTCGACGGGCGGCCGCTCGGCGAGCTCAACGACGACGTCGAGTTGCTCGGGGCCGTCGTTGCCGGCGCGGACGACGGTGAGCGTCACCTCGGTGCCGATGGGCATGCGCTGCAGATCCCGCTGAAAAATCTGCGGGGCCTCTTCGGGCGTGTCGCCCTTCTCCAACTCCTCGCCGTTGACGGCGACGATGATGTCGCCGTTCTGCAACCCGGCCTCGGCGGCGGCGAAGCCTTCGATGACGTCGCCGACGGTCACGGCCGTCACGCCCTCGATCTCGTAGAACTCGGCGAGGTCCTCCTCCACGCCCTGCAACGCCGCAACGCCCAGCCACGGCACGCGGACCGGCTCATCCACCGTCGGCGGGTTCTGCAGCGCCGGCAGGAAGTCGCGGGCGAGGGTGAACATGCGGGGCGGCTCGCTCATCGCCGCGTCCATCGCCGCGCCTTGCACGTCCATGAACGGCATCATGCCGGCGTTGGCATGGACGAAGCCGATGGCCTGCCCGGCGGTGTTGAAGACCGGCGAGCCGACCATGCCGAGGCCGGCGGGGCTGACCAGCGTCTGTGGCAGCGGGCCGCGGAGTGTGGCCATCGTGACGGGCGTGGTGACGTAGCTCTGGTACGCCGCCGGCTCGCCCATACGGCCGATGCTGACGAGCGGCGCCCCGTTGGCCGGCTGGGCGTCGATGAAGGTGATCGGCTGCCAATCGATCTCGGGCGTGTCATCGGCCTCCTGCGTGGCGGCCTGGGTCGTCGGCTGGGTGGTCGGCTGGGTGGTCGGCTCGTCCTGCTTGGGGCGGACGAACGCCACGTCGTGCCGCGGGTCGCGGCCCACGAACTCGGCGTCGATCTCGATCTTCTCCGCGCCCGCCTCGTCGGCCGGCAGGATGATTTTGAAGTCGACGAGGTATTGGTCCGGGAACTGCTCGGCGATGAACTCGATGGGCACCATCACCGTGCCCTCGTCGTCGATGACAATGCCGCTGCCGCGCAACTCCTGGCGGCCTAGCTCAAAGTCGTAGACGAATTCCACGATGACCATCGACTCCTCGGCCGACTGCTGGACGACGCGGACGAACGCGGGATCAACCTGGGCCACCGCCGGCGCGGCGAGCGCGGCGGCGAGGGTGAGGGACGAGATCAGGGAGAACTTCATTGTGCTTGTGGAGTTTGGAGGGTACAGGTAGCTGCGGTGCAACGCACCGCAGTCCGGACTGCGGTGCGTTGCACCGCAGCTACCGCCCGGAGTCGCGGTTCTGGGTCAGTCCTGCTTCACCGTCAGCAGCGTGTCGCTGATGCCGCGGCCGCGTTGAATGCGGAGCAGGATGCGGTCGCGGCCGCTCTCCTCGGCGGCTTCATAGAGGCTCATGAACGCCTCCAAATCCTCGGCGGCCTTGCCGTTGACGCTGCGGATGACGTCGCCGTTCTGCAAGCCCGCTTCATCGGCGGCGTAGCCGGCGCGGGTGCTGGTGATGACGACGCCGGTGTCGTCATTCAACCGGCGGTCGTTGGCGAAGACGCGGGTCACGTCGCGGACGCTCATGCCCCACTCCTCCAGCTCCCGCTCCTCGCCGATGCGGCTCTCGAGCTTGCCCGTCGTCGCGGTGAAGGTCTGCTCCTCGCCCTCCCGCAGCACCGTCAAACTGACTTCGGTTTCGGGCACCAAGCCGGCAATCATCCGGCGGACGGCGGCGAGTTGCTCGGGAAAGCGCACGTTCGTCGGCTGGCCGTCGATGGACATGAGGATGTCCTGCGGCCGCAGCCCCGCCTCGGCTGCCGGGCTGCCGCGGTCGACGCTGCCGACCAGAACGCCCTCGTTGACGTCGACGCCGAAGAAGCTCTCCAGATCCTGCAACGGCTGCAGCTGAAGGCCCAGGTCGCCCCGCGTCACCCGGCCCTTGGTTTCGACGCTGCCGTCGTCATTCACCTCGGCGGTGGCCAGGATTTCCTCCATCACCCGCTTGGCCGTGTCGATCGGGATGGCGAAGTTGAGGTTCTGCCCGGGGATGCCGCGGGTGTTGACGCCGACGACCTTGGCGTTGAGGTCGACAAGCGGCCCGCCGGAGTTGCCCTGGGCGATGGGCGTGTCCATCTGAATCCAGTTGCTGAAGCTGCCCGTCTCGTAGCCGTCGATGTCCTGCTCCTGCGGGTAGAAGGTCCGCTCGGTGTTGCTGACCACGCCCAGCGTCAGCGTCCGGCTAAGGCCGAAAGGCGTGCCGATGGCGATCACGTCCTGCCCCGGCACCAAGCCTTCGCTCGTGCCGAGCGTGGCGTATTGGAAGTCGATGCCCTTCTCCTTCAGCTCGTCCATGTCGAGCCGGACGACGGCAAGGTCGGTCCAGTGGTCGTCGCCGATGAGCGTGGCGTTGACGCGCTCTTTGTTGGCCAGCGTGATCTTGATCTCCGCGGCCCGCCCGGCGACGTGGTAGTTGGTCAGGATGTAGCCATCCGGCGAGAAGATCACGCCGCTGCC
Organism: uncultured Tepidisphaerales bacterium; assembly: GCA_964386435.1. Classification (GTDB taxonomy): domain Bacteria; phylum Planctomycetota; class Phycisphaerae; order Tepidisphaerales; family Tepidisphaeraceae; genus CAYLSV01. The sequence goes on along the minus strand of CAYLSV010000059.1, from coordinate 15,951 downwards.
GATGCCCCGCTGCAAAGTCCGCTTGCCCCGCTCGTAAATCTCCTGGGCAACATCAAGCCGCACGACGGCAGGAAACACCTCGGTGGTCACGTCCGTCACCCGCTCGGGCGTCGCCTCGGGGAACATCCCCCCGCCGCCGGTCACGGCCGCGTCGGCAATGCCTTCCTCGGCCTCCTTGGCCGCTTCCTCGAACGTCTCGCCCGGCTGCGTCGTCGGGGCGGCCTCGCTCTCCGCCCGCACCGCCCCGCCGCCGAGGGAGATGAGCAGCGTGACAACGGCGAGCCGGGTCAGGCGGTCGTCGAACTTGTTCGAGCCGATCAGGGCCAGCGGGTTACACATGTCGGGCATGATAAGCGGTTGTACCCGAAGGCGAGGCGAAAGTCGCACCGGGTGATGTGCGAGGTCTGATGCTCAACAGATCAGGTAGCTGCAACCCCGCCGGGCCGCAGTAAGGATGATCGACACACGAAGAACGCCTGCATTCTCTTGGTGTGGTTGAAACACAACCTGCGCCCCGGCAGAGCCGCAGCTACCTCACGTGCCGGTGACCTTCGGACGGGTGGTGGGCCGATAGACGTTAGATGCCATTCGCTTCCGGGTCGGTCAGTTGTCAGCGCTACGCGGTTATCGGGCAGGCGGGGAAGACGCCGACGGAGGGGATGCTGGATGCGCTGGCCGAGTTTCGGCTGGAGGGCGGCGGCGTGGGGGTGCCGGACGAGGTGGAGGTGGGGTTCTGTGGCGGGCGGCATGTCTTGGATGCCCGATTCGACTTCGAGAACTGCGTCTACGACGAGGCGATCCACGTCGGGCTGCGGATCGACACGAACCGGGTGCCGGGCGAGCTCAAGCGGGCGTACACGGCGATGGAGGAGGACGCGGCCCGGACGGACGCGGGCTTCTTGAGCAAGGCGCAGAAGAAGGACGCCAAGGACGCCGCCGGGCGGCTCATGGACGACGAGTTGCGGGAGGGCAAGCACCGGCGGAGCAAGATGATGCCGCTGCTGTGGGACGTGCCCCGGCAGACGCTGTACGGGCCGGGGTCGCCGAGCGTGTTCACGAAGATGAACGAGCTGTTCCAGAAGAGCCTGAACCTGAAGCTCGTGCCGCTGACGAGCGGGATCGTGGCGTTGCGGCACCTCGAGCCCGCCGGTCGGCGGCGGGATTACGAGGACGCCCGGCCGACGCGGTTCGCCCTGGGGCCCGAGGGCGAGTCCCAGCAGGCGGAGTACCCGTGGGTCGCCAAGGGCGGCGAGGCGAAGGATTTCCTCGGCAACGAGTTTTTGCTGTGGCTGTGGCACGAGGCCCAGCACCGCGGCGGCATGGTGGCCGACACCGCCATCTTCTTCGACAAGGCGCTCGACCTCGACTGCACCTACGGCATGACCGGCCGCGACGCCCTGCGCGGCGACGGCCCGGCGGCAATGCCCGAGGCGCTCGACGCCCTCAAGAGTGGCAAGGTGCCCCGCAAGGCCGGGCTGATCCTGGAAAAGGACGGCCAGACCTACAGCCTGACGCTCGCCGCCGAGCGGCTGGCCGTGGGCGGCCTGCGGCTGCCGGACGTGGAGGAGGCCGACTCGCCGCGGGTGCTGTTCGAGGAACGGATCGCCCACCTGCGCGAGTTTTTCGCGGTGCTCGACGGCATGTACGAGACCTTCCTCGACACCCGCTGCAGCGGCAAGTGGCAAGGCACGTCGCAGACGCTGCGCGACTGGATCACCGAGCACGCCCCGCGGCAAGCGAAGCGGGCGGCGTGAGGGAAGACGCGGCTCTGTGTTGGCGTCCTACGGTGCTCGCATGAGCAGAATCCTCGTCGCCGTCAGCAGCCCGCTGGCCTCGCGGCGAATCGGCGACGCGGTGGCCGACCTCGCCCGCCGGCTCGACGCCGAGGTGGTGGTCGTCCACGTCTCCCGCCCCAGCAGCCCCGGCAAGGACGACGACCAAGGCGCCGGCGAGCAGGCCGTTCGCGTTTTGGCCGATCACGTGCGGGTGAAGGACGTGGCCGTGCAGACGCTCCTGCTGTTCGCCGACGACGTGCCGAGGGCGATCCTGAACGTGGCCGAGGAGCGCAAGGCGACGCTGCTGCTCTTGGGCCTGACCGGGCGGAGCGTGTGGAGCCGGATGTTGGCGGGGAACGTGCCGGCGGAACTCATCCGCAACACGAAGATCCCGGTGCTGCTGCTGCCGACGGAGTACGGCGGGGCTATTTGAAGTTTGACGTGGTGAAGTGTGACGTGTTGATTTGCCGGAGAAGTTGCGGCCGCGTGTCCGGCGAATCGCCACGTCACAACAGCGACACCGGGTCGACGTCGACGGCGATCTTGTCGCTCGTGGCGAAGGTGCCGCGGTGCCTCGCCGCCGCCAGCACTTTCTGCAGCGGGGCGGGGCCGGGGGCGGTGAGCAGGATCTGGTGGCGCCAGTAGCCGCTGATGCGGTTGATGGCGCACGGAGCCGGGCCGCGAAGTTCGACGTGCGGGTCCTTCGCCGCGGCGGGGGCGAGGTCGCTGAGCAACTCGTCGCACCGCTTGAGCAGCTTGTCCTCGTCCTGATCGCGGACGACGATGCGGACCAGCCGCTTGTACGGCGGGTAGCCGATCTCGCGGCGGAGCGGCAGCTCGTGGTCGGCGAACGCTTTGTAGTCCTGCCGCAACGCGAAGCGGATGCTCGGGTCATCGGGCAGAAACGTCTGCAGCACCACCCGCCCCGGTTTCGCCCCCCGCCCGGCCCGGCCGGCGACCTGGGTGACGAGCTGGAACGTCCGCTCGCTGGCCCGGAAGTCGGGCAACGCCAGCGACGTGTCGCCGCTGATGACGCCGACGAGGGTGACGTTCGGGTAGTCCAAGCCCTTGGCGATCATCTGCGTGCCCAGCAGCACGTCGATCTCGCCGCGGCCGAACCTTGCCAGCACGTCCTCGTACTCCCGGCCGCTGCGCATCGTGTCGGAGTCGACGCGTTCGTACTTCAACTCCGGGAACTTCCGCTTGATCTCCTCCTCGACCCGCTGCGTGCCGAGGCCGAACAGGGAAAGTTTGTGGCCGCACGCCTCACACTTGGGCGGCAGCGGGTTCACCGCCAGGCAGTAGTGGCAGTGGAGTTGCCCCGTGTGCCGGCCCTCCTCGGACGTCGCCCCCCGCGCATTTGCCGTGCCGCTGCGATGGTAGGTCATCGTCGCGTCGCAGAACCGGCAACTGCATGGCTCCAAACAACTCGGGCAGAACACGAAGTTCGCATACCCCCGGCGGTTGAGCAGCAAAATCGCCTGCTCCTTCTGGTCCATCGTGTGCTCGAGCAACGCCTCCAGCCGCGGCGTGATCAAGTGGATTCCCGGCCGGTCGCGGTTGGCCACCCGCAGGTCGACGACCTCGATCGTGGGCAGTTGTTGGTCGGTGGCGCGGGTCGGCAGCGGAAGATAATTCCACGATCCCGGACCGGCCGCACGTGGTGCCGCGGCTCCCGCGGTGGAGGCACCGGGTTCTCCCGCTGCGGTAGCCGCCGCACCACGTGCGGCAGGTCCGGGACCGGACGTCTTCGCATACGTCTCCAGCGACGGCGTCGCACTGCCCAGAATCACCGGGCAGTTCGCCAGTTGGGCCCGCTTGATGGCCACGTCGCGGGCGTTGTAGCGCGGGGCCTGGTCCTGCTTGTAGCTCGTCTCGTGCTCCTCGTCGACGACGATCACGCCGAGCTTTGGGACCGGGGCGAACACGGCCGAGCGGGCGCCGACGACGACGTCGGCTTGGCCGGCCTTGATCTGCTGCCAGTAGCGGTGGCGGCTGCCGGCGGTCAAGCCGCTGTGGAGGATGGCGACCCGCTCGAACCGCCGCGTGAACCGCCGGACCGTCTGCGGCGTGAGCGCGATCTCCGGCACCAGCACCACCGCCTGCCGCCCCGCCGCCACGACCTCGGCGATGGCCTGCAAATACACCTCCGTCTTGCCGCTGCCGGTGACGCCGTGAAGCAGACTGACCTCGAACTGGTTGTCGATCAGGTTGGGCTTGAGCGCCGCCAGCGCCTTTGCCTGGTCCTCGGTGAGCGTCAGCGGCGTCTCCGCCCCGCCGCCGTCCCACGCCTTGGGCAAACTGAGCGCCGGCAGATCGGGGATCGTCCGCAGCGTGATGACGCCCAGCTTGCTCAGCTTCCGAACCGTCGGCGGCTTCACGCCCGCCTCGCCGGCCAGGCGGACCAGCTCGATCTCCTCGCCCTCCCGCAACTGCAGCAGCCGCGCCAAAATCGCCCGCCGCTTTGGGGCCTTCGTCGCCTCCATCTGGTCCTGCAACGCCCCCGGCTCCAGCGCCACGCGGACCATCGTCAGGTAGCCCAGCCCGATCTGCTTCTTGACGGCCGACGGGATGATGCTGTCGATCACCGTGCCCAGCGGCGAGACGTAGTACCGGCTGATCCACCGGGCGAGCGTCAAGAGGTCGCCCTCCACCAACGGCCGCGGGTCGGTGAGCGCCCGGATCGGCTTGGTCTTCGGGTGCCGCCGATCGCGGTGGAGATCGACGATGTACCCGAACGCCCGCCCGTTGCCCCGCCCCAGCGGGACGGCCACCCGCTGGCCGAGCTTCACCTCGTCCCACAGCTTCGCCGGCACGTCGTAGTCCAGCTCCTTGTCGACGCTCTGCTCCAGCGCGACCCCGGCGAAATACTCCCGCCGCGGCCCCATCGTCGGCTCGGCGGGGAGTTCGAGGTCGAGTTCGGGAAACAGCGCGTTCGTCGGCACGGGCAAGCTCGTTAGGGCGTTGTTCGATCTTAGCCGGCGCCGCGTCGAAGCACAACGCGATTCCGCTACACTCGCCCCACCTTGCCGCCGCGCCGCCCGCTGATCACGTTTCTGGACCACACGAAGCTGCACGTCTGGGTCGCGGCTGTCACCAGCTTTGCGCTCTTTTGGCTTGTCGGCGGCCTCGTTGGCGTGCCGGCGTTTCCCGGCGACAGCATCAGCTTGTTCACCCAGCCCGGCACCGCGGTTGCCGTGGTCGCCATCACGCTCACGCTTGTTGTCGCCATCGCGATCGGCGTGGTGCTGACGGCGGTGACGAACCGCGAGACCGGCTGGGCGGCGGGCGTGGCGGGGATGGCGGCGCTGTGTCTGCGCGGCGGGCCGATGCGGGAGGAGGTCATGGGCCGCGACGGCGGGGTGTGGCTGACGCTGCTGGCGGAGGTGGTCGTGCTGTACGCGATCATCGCCGCGACGTGGTTCGCGTTCCAGACGCTCACCCGGCAGTCGTCAAAGCCGCAGCACGTTGAGGGCGAGGAGCGGGAGCTGGGCATGAAGCTCGCCGCCACGGCGACGGCGGCCTTATTTTGTGCCCTCATCGTGCTGCTGGTCGCCCGGGACGACGGGCCGAAGCAGACGCTGGCGGCCGTGGTTATCGGCGGCGTGACCGGCGGGTTCGCGGCGCACCGGTTTTTCCCCACCCGCCCGACGATCTGGTACTGGCTCGCCCCGCTCCTGCCGGCCGTGGGCGGCTACCTGCTTGGCAGCACCTCGGAGCCGATGAGCGTCACGCGACTGCCCGGCGGCTACTTCGGGCCGCTGGCGAGGGTCGCCCCGCTGACGTGGGCCGTCGCCCCGGCGGCGGTGTTCTGGGGCGTGCGGATCAGCCAGCGCAAGACCGCCGACGCCAAAGCGCTGGCCGAAGTCGAAGAAAAGCAAGCCGAGCAGGCACCGGCAACTCCTGAACCCGACGCCCGGTCCGCGGCGTAACAATCAGCCATGACCCGCCCCGACGACCCCGCCCTCCAACCAGTCGATTCAGCCGACGCCCCCGGCCACTTCGGCCCCTACGGCGGCACGTTCGTCCCCGAAACCCTCGTCCCGGCCCTCGAACAACTGCATGACGCGTGGGAAGCGGCAAAGCTCGACGACGAGTTCTGGACGCAGTACCGGCAACTTCTGCGGGAATTCGTCGGCCGGCCCACGAACCTCTACCACGCCAAGCGGCTCACCGCCGCCTGGGGCGGGCCGCAGGTGTGGCTCAAGCGCGAGGACCTGTGCCACACCGGTGCCCACAAAATCAACAACACCATCGGCCAAGCCCTGCTCACGAAGCGCATGGGCAAAACCCGCGTCATCGCCGAAACCGGGGCCGGGCAGCACGGCGTGGCGACGGCGACGGCGTGCGCGCTGTTCGGCATCCCGTGCGAGGTCTACATGGGGGCCGAGGACGTGCGGCGGCAGAACCTGAACGTGTTCCGCATGCGGCAGATGGGGGCCGTCGTGAATGAAGTCACCAGCGGCAGCCGGACGCTCAAGGACGCGACCAACGAGGCGATGCGCGACTGGATGGGCAGCAGCGGCGAGACGCACTACATCCTCGGCAGCGTCGTCGGCCCGCACCCGTTCCCGGCACTGGTCCGCGATCTGCAGCGGGTGATCGGCGACGAAACCCGCCAGCAGAGCAAGGAGTTGACCGGCCAGTTGCCCGACGCTGTCGTCGCCTGCGTCGGCGGCGGCAGCAACGCGGCGGGCATCTTCGCGCCGTTCGTCAGCGACGATTCGGTGCGGTTGATCGGCGTCGAGGCCGGCGGCGACGGCACCGGCCCCGGCCGCCACGCCGCCCCGCTGACCTACGGCTCGCCGGGCGTGCTCCATGGCAGCCTGAGCTACGTTTTGCAGGACGACGACGGCCAAACCGCCGGCGTTCACAGCTGCAGCGCCGGCCTCGACTACCCCGGCGTCGGTCCGGAGCATTCATGGTGGAAGGACTCGGGCCGGGTCGAGTACGTTGCCGTGACCGACGACGCCGCCCTTGACGCCTTCGGCGAACTCGCCCGGTGCGAAGGCATTCTGTGCGCCCTGGAGACCGCCCACGCCTTCGCCCACGGCCGGGAGCTGGCGAAGACCATGTCGGCCGACCAGACGCTGGTCCTGAACCTCAGCGGCCGGGGCGACAAAGACTGTGAGGAGATCGCCCGACTCACCGGCGGCTGATAATCGTTTTGCTATCTCGCCCCAATCCGCGCACCGGTTCGTGCCGATGGGGGAAGCATGTACGAACGGATGATTGAGGTCTCGCGCGAGGTGAACACGGTCGCGGGACAAAGCTTGCGGGAGATCCAGGGCGTGACGCGGGCGACGAAGATGCTGGCGACCAACGCCAGCATCGAGGCCGCCCACGCCGGCGACAGGGGCAAGGGCTTTGCCATCGTCGCCGACGAGGTCGGCCGGATCAGCGGCAAGATCCAGACGATCACCGAGAGCCTGGGCAGCCAGCTCGACGAGAAGTTTGCCGAGATGGACCAGATCAGCCAGTCGCTGATGGTCGAGGCCCGCGGCACCCGCTTGGCCGATTTGTCGCTGATGATGATCGACATCATCGACCGGAACCTGTTCGAGCGGTCGTGCGACGTGCGGTGGTGGGCCACCGATTCGGCCATGGTCGAGGCCGCCGAGAACGCCACGCCCGAGGCGTGCCAACACGCCAGCGGCCGCCTCGGCGTGATCCTCGACAGCTACACCGTGTACCTCGATTTGTGGGTCGCCGACGCCGGGGGCAAAGTGATCGCCAACGGCCGGCCGGACAAGTACCCCGGCATCGTCGGCACCAGCGTCGCGAGCGCCCCGTGGTTCAAGAACGCGATGGCCACCCGCAATGGCGGCGAATTCGCGGTCGACGATGTCACCCGCAACCCGCACCTCGGCGCCGGCGTCAGCACGTGGGCCGCGGCCATCCGCGAGGGCGGCCGCGAAACCGGTCGGCCGTTGGGCGCGCTGGGCATTTTCTTCGACTGGGACGCCCAATCGGCCGACGTCGTCGGCCGCGTCCGGCTGACCGACGAGGAAAAGCCCCGCACCCGCTGCATGCTGCTCGACAGCAACCGCCGCATCCTCGTCGCCAGCGACGGCAAGGGCCAGCTCAGCGAAACCTACCCCCTCGACGCCGCGGGCAAATCCACCGGTTTCTACCAGAAACCGAGCGGCACCCTCGTCGGCTTCGCCCAAACCCCCGGCTACGAAACGTATCAAGGCCTCGGCTGGTACGGCGTCATTGAGCAGACCCCCGCTAAAGCCGCACTGCGTCAAGCGGCTTGAGGCCGGCGTCCGTGGCATCTTCGTCGAGAAGCGCCATCAGCGGCGGACCACGGACGTTGACCGTACCCTCGGCCGATGCCGCGTTCCGCGTTGATCCTGCTGTCGGGTGGTCTGGACTCCGCGACCTGCCTCGCCATCGCGGCGGCCGATGGGTTTTCGCCGTTGCACACGCTGGCGTTCGATTACGGCCAGCGGCATCGCCACGAGCTGGCCGCGGCGGCGGCGTTGGCGGCGACATATGACGCCCGGCACCGCGTCGTCACGCTCGACTTCCGGCAGTTCGGCGGCAGCGCGCTCACCGCCGACCTCGACGTGCCCAAGGACCGCCCGGCGAGCGAGATGAGCCACGGCATCCCGATCACCTACGTCCCGGCCCGCAACACGGTGTTTCTCAGTTACGCCCTGGCCGCCTGCGAGGTGGGCGATTGCCGCGACGTGTTCATCGGCGTCAACGCTGTTGATTACTCGGGCTACCCGGACTGCCGCCCCGAGTTCATCGCCAGCTTCCAACAAACCGCCCGCCTCGGCACGACGATGCCGGACCTGACGATTCACACGCCGCTCGTCAATTTAACCAAGGCCCAGATCATCGAACGCGGCATCGCCCTCGGCGTCGACTACGCCGCGACCCACAGCTGCTACGACCCGATCGACACCCTCGCCTGCGGCCGCTGCGACAGTTGCCTGCTGCGGAAGAAAGGGTTCGAGGAGGCGGGCGTGCCCGACCCGACGCGCTATGCCTGAACCCAAGGATCAACCGAAGATCAACTGGGGGCGGTGGCTCATCGCCGGCGCCATCTTGATCGTTCTACTCGACTGCGGCGGCATGCTGTGGTCGCAGCGGGAGCCGCCGGCGACAGCCACGAGCTACGCCGGCTACCTCGCGTGGGCCGGCCCGGCACGATCGCACGACATCGTCCTCGACGCCAACGGCACGCCGCGTTTGCGTCACGTCGGCGAATCACCGATCACCCTGCTGTTCCTCCCGTCGGGCCCGCCGATGGCAACGTTCGACCGCACCGGCACGCTGATCGACCACACCACCGACAGCGGCGATGATCCGACGTTCCAGCGGCGTTGGCCGCACGATCAGATCGTTCGGCGGGATCTAAGCGAGGCTGAGATTGAAGCATGGTTCGCGGGCGGCAGGTAGATCACGCGCCCATATGCAACTGATACGCCCCATCAGCACCCTCGCCTGCGATCACCTCAACTTAGCGTGGTACACCGTGTGAGGCGGCAGCGGCGCGCCTCAATCAGTACGAGGCTGCCTTGCCCTTGGTTTGACTTCGAGATGGGCCGCAAGCAGCAGGGCCTCGAGTGCCGGGGCCGACAGCTCACGCTCGCCGCGGAGGTACTCGTAGACTTGGCTCTTGCCCAGCTCCGGCCGATGCTCACGGGCGAGCTGCCACAGGCGGTACTTGGTCAGCCCGTCGGGCCGCACCGCCCGCAGCAACGCCATGCGGATCGGCCCGGCAGGACGTTGCAATTGATCCTCATCCGGGCGGGCCACGGCGGCGGCGAGTCGTTCGGCGTCGGCGGCGGTCGGGGGCACCAGCTCGGCTGGGCGACGCACCACGTTGGCCTCAACGTCAGCGGCCGGCGAGGTCTTGCCGGTGCGCTGCGCCTTCCCGGCGATTGAGCTTGCGGGCGCTGATGATTCTCGTCGAGCCATCGCGGGGCGTCCAGACGACCCGGACGAGGAGGTCGGCCCGGAACGGGTGCGGCCCGATCGTGGCCCAGCGGTCTTCGTCTTCGGTACTGTGCTCATCGTCATATTCCTCGAAATGCAGCCAATCGCGGTACGGGTGGCACAGCACGTTCTGGGCGTCCGTGAAGTTCAATCCATGCTTGGCGAGGTTCGCCCGCTCCTTCTCTGGGTCCCACTCAAAGCCGACGTGCGTCGTGATCTCGGGAACTTATAGTACCGCATTCGGTACCAACGGGCACGTGGCGCTTTAAGATCCCTCACGCCGCGGCGGCGACGTCGCGGGCTCGGCGGGCGGTGGTGCCGCTGAACTTCACATCTTCTTCGATGGCGAGGTCGATGTCTTGCGGGGGCACGCGGTCGCCGGCGGCGTCGGCGAAGAGGCGGACCTTGGGGCGACCGAAGGTGGCTTTGCCGTGGCTGACGATCACGGCGGTGTGGCCGACCCAGCGGCCGCTCTCGATGACCACTTCGCCGCCGGTGGGGTAGGGGGCCACGATCTCGCCAAAAAGTTCGACGACTTCGCGGTTGAGGTGGCCCCCGGCCGATTGGTGGATGATGCGGCAGGCCTTGTCGGCGGGCATGCCCGAGCGGTAGGGGCGGTCGCTGGCCAGGGCGTCGTAGACGTCGGCGACGGCGGCGAAGCTTCCGAATGGGTGGATCGATCCGGCCCCGACCGAGGCCAGCGCGTTGGAGCCGATGAGGCCGCGGGGGTAGCCGCTGCCGTCCTGCTTCTCGTGGTGCTGGTAGGCCACGTGCGGCGGCAGCGGGCCTTGGTCGTCGATCAGGGCCTTGCACATGCCGTAGCCGACCTCGGGGTGGCTTTTCATCCGCTCGAACTCGGCGTCGGTCAGCTTGCCCGGCTTGTTGAGGATGGTCGGGTCGATGAAGATTTTGCCAAGGTCGTGCAGCAGCAAACCGATGGACAACAGCCGCATCTGCCGGCGGTCGAACCCGGCCCGCTTGGCCAAGAGCACGCCCAGAATGGTTACGTCGATCGAGTGGTCGAACGTGTACGAATCGTGCGTCCGCAACCCGCCCAGCCCCGACAGCACCGACTCGTCGGCAACGGCCGAGCTGAGTTCGGAGGTCATCGCCGACCCGGCGTTGATGATGGGCGTGAGGGCCTCGGGACCGATGGCGTCGCGGACGTCGCGGACGAACGCCCGGCCGGTGACGTCGGGTGTGGGGCCGCAACTTTCGCGCAGCTTGCCCACGCGATCGGCGACGTCACTCATGCCTTGCCGCATCTGCTGGCCGACCTTCTGCCGGGTCGCGGCGCTCAGCGGCATCGGGCGGGTGACGTCGGTGAAGTCGTCGTCCTGGATGTACAGCGTCTGCATGCCGCGCGCCCGCAGCTCCGAGAGGTACGTCGACGACAGCCGGCAACCTTCCTGCAACAGCACGAGGCCGCCGGGGCCGTAGATGGGCTCGCCGAGGCGGGCACCGGCTTCAACTTCGTCGATGCTGATCTGACGCATGGCGGGCGGAACAAAACGCTTCCTTCGCCCCTATCGGCCGCGCGCGGACAAGACCTGTAGCGAACGCATCCGCCTCGGCAAACGGATAGAAGTGTCGCCGCTCAACTTCTGGTGAGGCGCACGCTGATCAGCGCGAACGGCGTGACCTCGATCTCGCCATCGATCGCCCCCGCCGGTTCGTCCCGCAAATCGACCCGCTCGGCCCGACAACCGTCGGCCAGCCGCAGTTTCAGCGTGCCGCGGCGGCCCTGGGTCTCGTTGAGCCGCAGGACGAACCCGCCCTCGACCGGCTTGGCCCACGTCGCGTGAACGCTGGGCAGGCCGTCGAGGCCGAGCAGGCCGGCGGAGCCAATGTGGCTGACGGTAAGCGGCGGCGTGTACAACGTGTCGCACAACGTCGCCGGCTGCGCGGCCCGGTCGGCGGCGGGGTCGAAGCGGCCCAGGGCGAACCGGATGTGGTGGCGTTTCAGGTCGGAGTAGGTGCCGGCGTCGCCCTCGGGAACATCACGGATCGCGCGGTCGTCCAGCGCCTGCGTGAGCTTGGCGCTGCGGAGCAGCGAGAGGTGCAGCAGCCCTTCGTGGCAGCCGAAGCCGTACTTGGCCTCGGTGACGAGCATGGCCCCCGCCCCGCCGTCGTCGCGGGCGACAGCCCACCGGCTGGCGGGCACCTCGAAGCGGGCGTCAGACTCGATCGTCCCGCTCCAGTTCGGCCGCGGCGTTGCCCCGAACGGCCCGCCGAAGAGCGCGTCCTTGCCGCTGTACGCCGTGGGCACGGCGAACTTCAGCAGCGTCATCGGCTCGGTCCAATCCGTCTCGATCTCCACCCGCAGCACGTCGGCCGCGGCGTCGAGGATGTACGACAGCTTCACCTCGCTGCCGCCGGGCGTTTGGTAGGTGAAGCTCACCCGCGGCACCAGCGGATCGGCGTCGTCCACCGCCGAACCCGTCGGCTCGACCAGGGCCGTGCTGTTGCTCAGCGTGGCCCGGTTGATGTCCCACGCCGGGTAGCGTTCCTCGTGATCGGGCATCACGAACAGCCCGGCGGGGGCGGTCAGTGCGATCGGCTCGCCGCCGACGCTGAGCGCCGTGACCCGGCCGGCGGCGTCGAAGTCGGCGACGATGCGATTGTTGCTCAACCGCTTGGCCGACGCCTCGACCGAGGTCGCCGGCACCGCCTGAAAATCACCCGTTGCCGTCAGCGGCGGCAGCTCGACGAAGCGGTCGCCATGCCGCGCCACCGTCGGCACCGGCAGCGGGTTGAACAACGCGTCGCCGTTGCCGCCGAGCTCCTGCTTCGCCTTGATCAGCGCATCGGCGGCGATGCCCTCCAGCTCCGGCACGACCTCGTCGTACACCTCATGAATGCTGCTGCCGGGCAAGTCGTCGTGGAATTGGTGGAAGCAGACCCGCTTCCACCCGGCGTCGTCGATCGGGCCGCGACCGGTCACGACGTGGGCCGCCTCGTGCACCTGCAGCCCGCGTTCGGCGGCGCGGTAGGCGGCTTTCATGTCGCCGTGGGTCGTCTGCACGCCGCGGTGGTACTCAAGGTACATCTCGCCGTGCCACGTCGGCAGGTTTGGCTCGTGCTCGGCGAGGCGGTCGAAGAAGTCCTCGATGCGGCCCCACTTGAGCTTCGGCACGCCGGCGAGGTCGCTTTGCCGCCGGGCCCGCTCGCACATCTCGGCCGTCACGCCGCCGCCGCCGTCGCCGTAACCGGTGGGCATCAGCGTCTCGTTGTGGATGTGGGCCTGGCGGTGGTTGACGCTGAAGTGGTGCCCTTCGCTGGGCGTCGCCCGGTTGTTGTAGGCGATCCAGTTGATGTGCGAGACGATTTCGCTGCCGTCGACGCCACGCCAGATGAAGCTGCTGTACGGGAACCGCGTCGCCCCGGACCAGAAGATCTTGGTCGTGAAAAAGTACGGCACACCAAAACCCACCAAAATCTGCGGCAAACAGGCCGAATACCCGAACACGTCCGGCAGCCACAGCACCTTGCTGTCGGGCCCCTGCGGCGAGTTCTGCCGGTACTCGGCCAGACCCGCCTGCCCCAGCGCGACCGCCCGCACCAGCGCCTCGCCGCACGGCAGTTGGTTGTCGCTCTCGACCCACATCGCCCCGGTCGGCTCCCAGGTGCCCTCGCCGACGCGTTTTTTTACCCGCTCGATCACCTCCGGCGACCGCGCGGCCACCGCCTGGTAACTGGCGGGTTGGGTGTAGCCGAAAATCATCTCCGGGTACTGCTCCTGTATCGCCAGAATGTTGCTGAACGTGTGGACGGCCTTGAAGTCACCGGTCGACTCGGGCCAGAGCCAGACGAGGTCGATGTGGCCGTGGCCGGTGAGCACGCCCTCGATCTCGTGCGGCCCGGCGGGCAGCTCCTTGTAAATCGCCTGCGCCGCCTCATGAAACGCGGCGGGGCCGTCAGATTCCAGCACGTCTATCGCCCGGTCGAGGCGGTCGAGGATCACGCGCAGCAACGGCGGGGCTTCTTCAATTGGGGTCCGGTAGCCGCCGGGGTTGAAGAGGTCGTCGTTCGGAAACGCCTGCGGCTCCACCTCGCCGCGGACCTGCGTGCGGTGCAGCATGCCGGCGAGGTCGGCCAGCACCTCCAGGTCGAAATACGCGTGCCAAGCCGCGTCGTCGCGCGTGGCCAGAAACGCCCCGGCGAAATGGCTGCCGCGCGGGGTGATCCCTTGCTTGGCGTCAGGCACCCAGATGCCGGTCCGCATGCAGCACGACTCGACGTGAATGGTGGTCGTGCCCGCCGGGATCAGCACAAAATCGTGCCCCGGATCGGCCCCGCCGATCGCCCGCAACCCGTCGCCGTCGGGCACGTACATCGTCGCCTCGGCCTGGTCCTGCCAGCTCAGATAATGCTTACCGTCGGCGGCCTCGGGCAAGTCGATCTTCCAGAACCGCTGCTCGTACTTGCGGCCCCAGTGCGTGTGCGGCTCGACGGCCGCGTAATCCAGCGCCAACGCCGCGGCGGCCGGGTGATGCGCCTTCGTGCTCGCCGCCGCCGACACCGGCAACGGGGTGGTGTCAACGTGCCAAATCTCTCGCTTGAGCCGCTTGAGGCTGCCGGCGATGCGGGGGCCGGCGAACTGTTGGAACGGGGTGCGCGGGAGCATGGACGAACAAGTTAGCACGCCCACCGGCACCTCGTCCGCTCACTCCTCGGACAACTCGAACAGCTCGGTCAGGGCGTGCCGGTAGATTGATGCCTCATGCGGCCCCCGCTCGCGCAGGGCCCGCACCGGGGCGTGCATCAAACGGTTCACCAGCCGCCGCACGGCCCGCCGCAGCTTCTCCTGATCCGTTGTTGGTAAGTCGGGCATGGACGCCAGCAGGGCCGTAAGTTCTTCGTTCGCCAAGGCGTGCTGCTTGTCGTAGAGCGCGGCGATCGTCGGCCCCAGCTCCCGCTGCCGCTGCCAGGTCATGAACGACTCGACGTGTTCCGTCACAATCGCCTCGGCCGCGGCGACGGCGTCGGTCCGCTGGTCCAGCGTCTGGCTGACCACCCGCTGCAGATCGTCGAGGTCGTAGCGGTAGACGTTCTCCAACTCCCCCGCCGCCGCCTCCACGTCACGGGGGACGCCGAGGTCGATGAGGAACAACGGCCGGTAGCCCCGCTTCTTCAAGAGCGGCCGCAGCAAATCGGCCGTTACCACCGGCTCGTCCGCCCCGGTGCAGCAGACGGCAACGTCCGCCCTCGCCAGCACGTCGGCCAGTTGATCAAGCCCCGCCGCCACGCCGCCGAACTCCGCCGCGACGGTGGCCGCCCGGTCGGCGTTGCGGTTGAGGATCGTCATCTGCCGCACCCCCTCGCCGGCGAGGTGCCGCAGCACCAGCCGGCCCATCTCGCCGGCCCCAATCATCGCCACCCGCCGACGCGGCAGGTCGTCGAAAATTTGCTTCGCGTAGTCGACCGCCACCCGCGCCACGCTCACCCGCCCGGCCCCCAGCGGCGTCTGCCGCTGCACCTGCTTGGCCGCCGCCCGCGCCTTTTGGAACAGCGGGTTCAGCCGCCCGCCGACGCAACCGGCCCGCCGTGCCCGCTCGTACGCCGAGCCGACCTGCCCCAGAATCTGCGTCTCGCCCGGCACCATGCTGCCCAGCCCGCAGGCCACGCGGAACAAATGCTCCACCGCCGCCCGCCCCGCTGCCCGCACGCCGGACCGCGCCAGCACGCCCGACGGCTGCCCCTTGAGCCCCGCCAGCGCCTCTGCCAGCGCCGCGTCGTCCAGCGGCTCATCCGCGGCGTGGTACAACTCCGTCCGGTTGCACGTCGACAGCAGCACAAACTCGCCGTCGGGCTTGTGCCGCCGCAGCTCGGCGAGGGCGTCGGCGGTCTGGGTCGGGCCGAACGCGAACGCCTCCCGCACCGCCAGCGGCGCGGTGGCGTGGTTGAGCCCGATGAGCCGAATCTTCCGCATCTGAAGTTCACATCCACTGCGTGGCCGCGACGGCCGCGACGGTCAACCCGAACCCAGCCACACTCAACACCGCCGACCGCGGCCCCCGCCGCCACGGCCAGATGGCCCCCACCGACGCCCCGCCCAGCGCCGCCCACGCCAGCAACGCCAGCACCACCTTCAGCCCCAACACGTCGCCCCACCCCAGCCCCGGCAGCCCCGTCAGCAAGCCGACGCTGAGCAGCCCGAACGCCACCCCGGCGGCCACCAACGTCACCTTCTCCAACCCCACCAGCGACCCAAGCCGCGGCG
>CAYLSV010000058.1:0-21509 GCA_964386435.1 uncultured Tepidisphaerales bacterium | reverse complement strand
CGATGCACGAACACCGCAGGGATCACCCGCGGCGACGCCGGAGCAGCCCGAGGCCGCTTGCCGCCACCAAGCCCATGCTCGCCGGCTCCGGGACGACGGCGAAGCTGATCCGCAGGATCTCTGCCGACGGCCCGGCGTTGCCGAGGGTGTCGAAGTCGAAGTTGTACCCCGCGGGCGTTGCCACGCCATCGAACGTCGCCAAGTCGGCGAAGTTGAACTCAACCACGCCGTTCTCGTTCACCCGGTTGGCGTTGGTCGCCCCGACGATGAACGCGCCGTTGGCGATGTCCTCCGTCTCGCTGCCGGCGTCCCAGATCTGGCCGATCGTCTGGCTGATCGTCGGCAACACGAGGTTGCCCGCGGCGTCGAAAACCTCGAACGCCTGCGGGTTGTCGTTGCCCAGGAAGTGGTCGTTGCTCGGGACGACCATGGTGCCGAACGTGAAGAAGCGGTTGCCGGCATCGACGTCGATGACAATCGAGCTGCTCGTGCCCGGCACGAACGGCCCGCCGGGGGGCGGCAGGACGCTGCCGACGTTGGCGTTCGGCTCGACCTCGTTGAACGCCGGCAGCCACTCGCTGCCGCTGCCGCCCTCGGCGATGGTGACGATCGGGGCGCTGGCGATGTCGGGCCGGCCCAGCAGGAACGCGGCGCTGCCGGCGTCGAAGGCGTCGAACGTGCCGTCGCCGAAGCCGAAGCGGACGGGGGCGAACGCGACGCCGTTGGCCGGGGCGAAGCTCTCGACGGTGACCTCGACCGGCACGGCCGACGTAGCGGAACCGGCGGCAAGGAGGGCAACGGCGGAAAGGGTGAGTCGTTTGGCAAGCATGGAAATCTCCCGAAAAAGGGCGTGTGACGAACGAGCAGCGCGAACCGGACGACCCGGTTGCTGCTGCTGCTCCTGGAGTCGCGGGGCCGGTCTGGACCTTTCACGGATCGTGAAAATTATTTCGTGTCGCCACTCGCCCGGGCTAAAACCACCGTGATGCCCGACGCCACTTCACCCGCCCCCGTGACCGTCGCCCGCGGCGACGGCATCGGCCCCGAGATCATGGCCGCCACCCTCCGCGTCCTCGACGCCGCCGGGGCGAAGCTCGAGTTGGAGGAGGTCGAGATCGGCGAGGCTGTCTACAACCGCGGCGTCTCCAGCGGCATCGGGCCGGAGGTCTGGGAGTCGCTCCGCCGCACCAACTGCTTCTTCAAGGCCCCGATCACCACGCCCCAAGGCGGCGGGTACAAGTCGCTGAACGTCACGACCCGCAAAACGCTCGGCCTGTTCGCCAACGTCCGGCCGTGCGCCAGCTACGCGCCGTTCGTCCGCAGCAAGCACCCGGGCATGGATCTTGTCATCGTCCGCGAGAACGAGGAGGACACCTACGCCGGCATCGAGCACCAGCAGACGGATGAGGTCACGCAGTGCCTCAAGCTGATTAGCCGGCCGGGGTGCGAGCGGATCGTGCGGTACGCCTTCGACTACGCCGTGGCCAACGGGCGGAAGAAGGTGACGTGCATGACGAAGGACAACATCATGAAGCTCACCGACGGCTTGTTCCGCCG
The DNA here is from genome assembly GCA_964386435.1 of uncultured Tepidisphaerales bacterium. Classification (GTDB taxonomy): domain Bacteria; phylum Planctomycetota; class Phycisphaerae; order Tepidisphaerales; family Tepidisphaeraceae; genus CAYLSV01. The sequence goes on along the minus strand of CAYLSV010000058.1, from coordinate 19,952 downwards.
GGTGTTCGAGGAAATGGCCGAGCAGTACCCGCAGATCGAAACGAACCACCTGATCATCGACATCGGCACCGCGCGGATGGCCGACTCGCCGGAGATGTTCGACGTGGTGGTGACGCCGAACCTTTATGGCGACATCCTGAGCGATGTGGCGGCGCAGGTGGCCGGCAGCGTGGGGCTCGCGCCGAGCAGCAACATCGGCGAGAGCTGCGCGATGTTTGAGGCGATCCACGGCAGCGCGCCCGACATCGCCGGCCGCGGCATCGCCAACCCGAGCGGGCTGCTGCTGGCCGGGGCGATGATGCTGCGGCACCTCGGCATGGGCGAGGTGGCGGCGAAGGTGCACAACGCGTGGCTGTGCACCATCGAGAGCGGCGTGCGGACCGGCGACGTCCACGCCGAGCACGAGGCGAACGAGCCGGTCGGCACCGACGCCTTCGCCGACGCCGTGATCAGCAATCTTGGCTGCACGCCGCACCGCCTGGCAACTGTCGAGGCGGGCAACTCGACCCGCGTCGAGATCCCGCCGCTGCCAAAGCACGAGCCGGCGACGAAGGAGCTCGTCGGCGTCGACGTGTTCCTCCACTGGGACCAAGCCAACCGCTCGGCCGACGCCCTCGCCGAGAAGATCAACGCCGCCGCCGGCACCGATGGACTGAGGCTGAAAATGCTGACCAACCGCGGCGTCAAGGTCTGGCCCGAGGGCGCGGCCGAGACGTTCTGCACCGACCACTGGCGCTGCCGGTTCACCAACGACGATGACGTCGCGGCAACCGACGTCTACGGCCTGCCGGCCAAGCTCCACGCCGCCGGCCTCGACCCGGTGAAAACGGAAAACCTTTACCGCTTCGACGGCAAGCCGGGCTACTCCCTCGGGCAGGGGGAGTGACCGCTACTCCTCGTCCCGAGCCGGCCGGGGCGTCGTCAGGTCCTGGTACTCCCGCTCCAGTTCGTCGATCAGCCGCTGCAGCTTGTCGACCTCGGTGATCAGCGTCTGCTGCCGTGCCCGCAGATCGGCGATCACGGCGTAATGCGTCTCGGCCGCCGTCCGCAAATCGTCCTGCCGCGGCAGGACCGCCGCCCGCCACGTCGCCCGCAGTTCGGCCAGTTCGTCGTCCGACTCCGCCGCAGTCTCTTCCGCCGCCGGCCGTGTCGCCGGGGCGTCGCCGACGGGCTCGAGGATCATCGTCACCAGCGTCCCGGCCGGCGGGGCGGCGGGTTTGTTCAGCTCCCACTCCAGCGTCTCGTTCGAATCGCTCACCAACGCCGGCACGTCGATCATCGACGACTCGAAGTTCACCAGCGACACCACCTGCCCGGTCAGGTCAGCGGCGTACTCCCCCCGCGGCCCCAGCCGGCTGCCGGTGAAGACCCACGTCCGCGGCGGCATGACCTCGCCCGAGTCGATCCGCCGGATCAGCGACTCGACCGGCCGCGTGATTGTCTGCCCGTCTTCTTGCCACGAAATCATCACCCGAATCGGCGGCCCACTGGGCGGCAGAAACGTCTCGGCCGCCTCGCTCCACCGGATCGGCTCGCCCGGCTCCAGCCCCAGCAGCAGCAGCCCCGCGTGGATGTGGCTCGGCCGGGCGGCGGTGCGGATCACCGTCTCGTGGTCGGCCGTCCCGCTGACGACGCACACGAACTCCAGCGGCGCATCGAGCACCACCATCTCCGCCCCGACCCGGACCTGGTTCGCCGCCCGGTCAACCTCCACATGCGGAAACGCCACCCCCGGCTCGGCTTGCGCGGCGACCAACAACGAGGGCAACAACGACAGGAGCAAGCCGACCATGCCGCCAGTCTAGCGACGGCACGCCGCTTGCAGCGACCTGGCGGGCGGACCGCCGCCCGTCAACCTGACACGATAACCCCCACGAAAGAACGACATGGCCGACGCCACCGACACGCTGAACACCCTGATCACCACCTGCCACGACGGCAAGACCGGCTACGACTATGCCGCCGAGCGGGCCGACAACCCGACGCTCAAGGCCACGCTCCAGCAGTACGCCACCCAACGCGCCGGCTTCGCCCAGGAGCTGTCGACGCACGTCACCACCCTCGGCGGCTCGCCCAGCACCAGCGGCAGCGTCGCCGGCAGCCTCCACCAGAGCTGGCTGGGCCTCAAGGACATGGCCACCGGCAGCGGCGACAAAGCCATTCTCGGTGAATGCGTCCGCGGCGAGGAGCACGCCGTCAGCGCCTACGAAGACGCCACCAAGTCCGGCAACCTCAGCCCCGAAACCGTCACCGTCGTCACCAAGCAGCACACCGCGGTGACCGAAGCTCTGGCCAACCTCAAGCAACTGCACAGCACCGCCACCTGAGCCGCAGTGCTTGGACCGGCCACGGAGAAGCCGCAGTGAACACCCGGATCAAGCGTTGCGACATCGCAGCGTCAAATCCGGGTGTTCGCTGCGCTCACCCCTCGGCTTCTGGTTCTGGGGCACAACCTCAGCGCCGCCTCCTTTGGCCCGGGCAGGAGGAGGTCACTCCGCCAGCACCCAATAGAAGCGGTCGCCGGCGAGCTTGCGGAAAGCCCCGGTCGCGAGGTTGCCATCGTCGATGCGGGCGTCGATGCGGGTCATGAAGGCGTCGTCGGGGGGCGAGTCGTGCTTGAAGTGCACACCGACGGCGGCGGCGAGGCCGTGCTCGGCGAGTTCGTAATCCCACAAGCCGCCGACGGGCGAGCCGGCGCGGAAGCTGGCGGCGTCAAGATACTCGGCCATGCCGGCGGGCACCGCGCCCGAGTCGGCGTCTTCGGGCCAGGCGGCGGTCTGCTCGTGGTGGAGCTGCCCGGCGTGGACGAAGGTGCGCAGGTTGGTGCCGAACGCCACCTCCCGGCTGTCAGCCGCCGCACTGGTCATCTCGCCGACGACAACGGTGGCGAGGATCCCGAGGATCACGACCACGATCAAAATCTCCACGAGCGTGAACCCACGGCGGCGACGGGAAAGGTGCGGCATGAGTCTGATCTACGATTGAAACCAACGTCCGGCAACCGTCTATGGTCGCCGCATGTCCGACGCCCCGATCCTGATCCTCAGCGGCACCAACCGGCCCGGCAGCATGACCCGGCGGGTGGCCGGCGTGCTCGAGAAGCATTACGGCGCAGCAGCCGAGGTCTATGACTTGCAGGACATGCCGGCGGTCTTATTCGATCCGAAAAGTTACGCCGAAAAGCCGGACGGGTGGGCGGCGGTGCAGGAGAAGGTGGTGGCGTCGGCGGGTCTGCACGTGGTGACGCCGGAGTACAACGGCGGGGCGCCGGGCGTCTTGAAATACTTCATCGACATGCTCAAGTTCCCCGAGAGTTTTGAGAAAAAGCCTGTCGCGTTCACCGGCGTCGCGGCGGGCCGCTGGGGCGGGCTGCGGCCGGTGGAGCAGCTGTCGCAAATCTTCGCCTATCGCAACGCCCACCAGTATCCGGCCCGCGTCTACCTGCCGGGGGCGGGCGGGTTGTTCGATGATTCGGGCAAGTTGACGGACCTCGACGCCGACGCGCGGCTGATGACCCAGTGCGAAGGCTTCGCAGCGTTTTGCAAGACGATCGGGTAAGCTGGCGGGCCTGCAGCACGTGGTGCTGCGGCAGCCGCGGCACCACGTGCCGCAGGTCTGGACTGCGGTGCGTTGCGCATCAACCCACCAACCTTAATTGCGACGCCGGAACACGGGTTTGACCGGGCGGCCGTCGAGGTAATGCTCGACGCCGTCTTCCAGTGCCCGCCGCACCACCCGGCACGCGGCCGCAACGGCGGCTATCGTCTGGTCGATCACGCCCGGCTCGTTGTGGGCGAGGTTGACGACCAAGCTCGGGGCGAGCACGCCGTGGCGGAGCAATTCCTGCATGAACAGCGTGCGGAACGCTTGGTTGCCGGGCTCGCCATCGGGGCCGCAGGTGACGAAGACGGCGCTGGCGGGGTGGCCGGCGGCGTAGACATGGTCGCCCGTGCCGGCGGCGTGGCTGGCGTCGTTGAAGCGGGTGATAAGGTCGGTGCCAATGGCGGCCAGGTCGCCGCAGACGTCGCGGGTTTCGTAGATTTTCGCCGACGCGAGGAACGCGGCCAGGCCGTGGGTTTCGGCCCCGTGGGTCAGCGAGAGCAGGAAGACTTTGTCGCGGTCGGTGTGGTGGATGCCGCCGAGCTCCATGATCTCCCGCCGGCCGCAAAGGGCGCTGACGGAGAAGCCGTTGGCCATGGCCTTGCCGAAGATCGAGAGGTCGGGCATGATGCCGTGCAACTGCTGCGCACCGCCCGTCGCGAGACGGAACCCGGCGATCGTTTCGTCGAGCACGAACACCGCCCCGTGCTCGCGGCACAAGTCACGCAACCCGTGCAGGTAGCCCGGCGCCGGCGGTTCGCCCCGCTCGCCCTCGAGCATCACACACGCGATCAGCCCGGCGTGTTGTTCGAATATCCGCCGGGCGGCCGGCAGATCGTTGAACGGGAACGTGATCGTCTCACCCCGCGAGGCGTGACTAACGCCGGCGTCCATGGCGGTTGTGTTGATGAACCAATCGTCGGCGCTGTAGAACGGGTGGTCGCGGCACACCGCAACCATCGGCCGGCCGGTGTGAGCGCGGGCGAGCTTGACGGCGGCGGTGGTGCAGTCCGAGCCGTGCTTGGCGAACTTGACCATCTCGGCCCCCGGCACCAGCCGCAGCATTGCCTCGGCCGCCGCCAGCTCGATCGCCGCTGGCCGGGCGAAGTTGGTGCCGGCCCGCATCGCCTCGGCCGCGGCGTCGCAGATCGCCGGGTGGGCATGGCCGAGGGTGATGCTGCGGAGGCCGCTGCCGAACTCGATGTATTCGCGGCCGTCGAGGTCCGTTACCCGGCAGCCTGCGCCGCTGACGATCACCGGCGGGACGAACTGCGGGAACTGGTCGTCGCCCTTGGCGTACGTGTGGCAGCCGCCGGGAATGACCTCGTGGGCCCGGCGTTGGTGGGCGATCGATTTGGGCAGGCGGAGCGGCTTGGTCATCATCGCGCTCATCCCATTGTTGCGTCGGCGACCCGGCGGGGCGGCTTTGCCCGTTTCCGCTGTTTCATCTCATGCCCGGCAGCGGCGGCGTCCGATAACACCAAGGCGTGTCGGACTTCCTGGACCAAAACGAGGTGGATGCCCTGCTCGCCGCCGTCGAGGGCACCGGCGGCGGCCTCACCGACGACGGCGACGAGCCGCTGGACGACACCGCCGGCGAGCAAACGCCCACCGTCTTCAGCCGCCGCGGAGCGACCCACGTCGACGTCGCCCTCTACGACTTCAAGCGGCCCGAACGCGTCAGCAAGGACCAGATGCGGGCGCTGGAAGCGCTTCACGAAGGCTTCGGCCGCAACTTCGGGGCGGCCCTGTCCGGCTATCTGCGGACCATTATCGAGGTCAACGTCGCGAGCATCGAGCAATTGACGTACAGCGAGTTCATCTACTCGCTGCCGAACCCGACGTGCTTCACCCTCGTCAGCAGCGACACGTTCGACGGGCAGCTCTGTCTGGAGATCAGCCCGCTGATCATCTACCCGATCATCGACCGCCTGCTGGGCGGCAGCAACGCCGAGTTGTTCATCCCCCAGCGGCCACTGACGGCGATTGAAAAACGCCTGGTCAGCCGGATCACCGAGCGGGCGACGAAGCATTTGTCCGAGAGTTGGGAGAACGTCACGCAGGTGCGGTTCAGCGTCAGCGATTACGAGAGCAACCCGCAGCTGGTGCAGATCGTGCCGCCGAGCGAGACGGTGGTCGTCGTCGGCTTCGAGCTGAAGATGGGCAACCGGGCCGGCACGATGAGTTTGTGCATCCCGTACACGGTCATCGAGCCGGTAATGCCGGCCCTCTCGCAGCAGAGCAGCTTCAACTACCAGCGGCGCAGCCGGGCGACGGAGTACTTGCCCCGCATGACCCGCAACGTCGGCACGGCCCCCTTGGAGATGCGGGCGGTGCTGGGCCGCACGCAGATCAGTGTCGACGACCTCATGGGCCTGCAGGCAGGCGATTTGCTCACACTCGACAAGCCCGCCGACAGCGAGGTGGCCGTGACGATCGAGGGCCAAACGAAGTTCCGCGGCAAGCTGGGCAAGTACCGCGACAAGAAGGCCGTTCGCGTCACCGAGGTGAAGGAAGGCCCGGTGGACATCCCGATCCTCGGCCGCCCAGCCCTTGAACCGGCGGCGTGATCAGTCCGACATCGCGTGCAGGATCAAATCGATAGCCGGGCTGAAGCAGCCGTCGGCGGTGGCGTTGTTGTGGTGGTGATGGTGGTGAGCGTGCGGCTCTTGGGCGAACAGGCCGAGGGCGGGCGGCGTGAGCGCGGCGGCGGCTTGGGGGTCGTGGGTGTAGATGGTTTCGCCGGCTTTGATCGTCTGCATCACGGTCAACTCGGCCAGTTCGGCCTCGGGCACCTGGCGCGGGTCGGTTGAGAGGATCACGAGGTCGGCGATCTTGCCGACTTCGATCGAGCCTTTCGCGTCTTCCTCAAAGTGCTGGAACGCCGGCCAGATCGTCATGGCTTTGAGTGCGGTGGCGACGTCGACGCGGTGGTCGGGGCCGAGGATGTCGCCGGTGCGGCTGCGACGGGTGACGGTGGCCGAGAGCACGCGCATCGAGTCGGGCAACGCGACCGGAGCGTCGTGGTGCGTGCCGAATTTCATGCCGCGGTCGAGGAGCCAGCCGGTGGGCGAGATGTCCTCGGCCCGCTCGGGGCCGAGCACGCTGTCGCGGTGGTAATCGCCCCAGTAAAACGTGTGCATCGGGTAAAGCGACGGGAAGATGCCCAGGCGGTCCAGCGGCTCCACTTGGTCGTGGCGGAGCGTCTGGCCATGGATCAAGACCGGGCGGTTCTCGACGCCGGGGTGCTTGGCGCGGGCCATCGCGACGCCGGCGATGAGCGTGTCGATCGCGGCGTCGCCGTTGGCATGGACGAGAATCTGCCACCCGTTGGCAAAGGCTTTGTCGATCGAGGCATGGGCGACCTCGGGTTTGATGGCGGAATACCCGGCGTAATCGGCGGGCTGGCCCTCGGGCACCTCGTGGTACGGCCGACTGAGCCAGGCGGTTTTGCCCTGCGGCGAGCCGTCGATCGTCAGCTTGTAGCCGGCGACGCGGAAGTTGTTGTCGTACTCGGGCGTCGGCTGCTCGTCATCGAGCATGAGCAGATCCGGGTAGGCCGCGACGTCGATCGGCAACTCGCCCGCCGCGGCCACCCGGCGGAACGCGGCGATCGCGCTGGCGTTGGCCCGACCCTCCTGGCCGGTGGTGTAGCCGTAGGAGGCCAGCAGCTTTGAGCCCTCGCGGACAAATTGATCGCTGACCTCCTCGTCAAAGTTCGACGCCGCGGCAAGCATCACGCGGAAAAAGGCGTACTCCTCCATGAACCCGTCCGGCTCATCCGTGCCCTCGCGGCGCCGGAACTTGCCGCCTTCGGGATCGGGCGTGTCGGCCGTGATGCCGACGAGCTCGAGTGCCTTGCTGTTGGCGACGCCGAGGTGGCTGGACTGGTGGATAATGATAATCGGCACGTCCGTCGAGACGCGGTCGAGGTCGTCCCGCGTCGGGTGCCGCTGCCCATCGAGCTGGGCGTTGTCGTAGCCGAAGCCGATGATCCAGCCGAGTTCCTCAACGATCTCCGGCTTGTCCTGGGCGAACCGCTTGAGCGTGTCGACCACATCGTCCATCGTCCGCACCTCCCCGTCCGGCGGCGGCAAGAGGTTGGCGACGCTGGCCTGCAGCCCGATCATGAACGCGTGGCCGTGCGAGTCGACGAACCCCGGCAGCAACGCCTGCCCGTCGAGATCGACCACGTCCGTCGCCTCGCCCCGGTGCCGCATCACCTCGTCCACCTCGCCGACGGCGAGGATCTTCCCGTCCAGCACCGCCACGGCCTCCGCCTCCGGCCGAGCGTCGTCCATCGTCAGCACCGGCCCGTTGTGGTAAATCCGATCGGCCTCCTGCCCCCAGACCACGGGGGCGACCAACAACGAAGCGAGCATCAGGCGAAGCATGCCCGAACAATAACACCGCCCCCACCCGACCGCCAAACCCTCACCGCAATCGGGCCGCCCGCAGCATTCCCTCCGCCCACGCGGCGTCGACTTCGGCGAGGCGTGGAACCGGCGGCTGGGCGTAGTCGATGCGGCGGGCGTAGCGGCCGCTGGCGTAGGCATCGCTCAACAAGTTACCCAGCGGCAGCGCCACACGCGGGTCGTTGGCCCGCAACGGCACGACCACCTTGGGCAACGGCTGGCGGAGCGGGATCGGCGTCAGATACAGCTGATCCGGCTCGGCGGCAAACTGGATCGCCACGCGGTAAGGCGTGTCGTGCTCGGGGCCGAACTCGAAGCGGCGGTACAGGCGTTGCCAGTGGCCGCGGCGGATCAGGTCGATTTCCACGAGGTTCACGCCCCGCTCCAGGAGGCCCCGCCGCTTGCGGCGGTACGCCCGCAGCCCGTCGCCCCGCTTGTTCGCCGGGCTCAGCCACTCCAACACCGTGATCAGCCGCCCGGTGTCGGCCTCCTCGATTCGCACCCGCTTGAGCTTCGTCGCCCCCGGCCGGATTTGCAGCACGAACGTCGCCTCGACGGCCGCGGGCGCGGTGGCCACACCGCCGGCGTCGGGCTCCTCCGGCTCTTGCACCGCCACGTCCGGCCACACCCGCTCCGGCGTCGGCGTGGTGCCGATCAGCGTGTACTCCTCCACCGACGATACCAAGTCAGCCGGCAGTTGCTCGTTGAGCAGCGTGGATGACAGGTAGCACAGCCGCGTGTGGACGTCGCCCCAGAACGCCTCCATCCACGGGTCCATGCCGGGGAACGGGCTGGTCGGCGCGCTCATGGCCGCCATCTTAGTCGAGACGCCGCCGGGGCGGGTGCTATGCTGCCTGCCCATGGCCAAGGCACGTGCGATCCTCAAGCGCCGCAAGGCGGTCAAGAACATCCGCAAGATCACCAAGACCATGCAGATGATCGCCACGGCCAAGTTCCAGAAGTCGCTCAAAAGGGCGACCGGCACCAAGCCTTACACGGTGAAAGTCCGCGAACTCGTCGCCGAGCTGGCCCAGAGCGTGGGCAACGTCGACCACCCGCTGCTCCGCAAGATTACCGCCGACACGAGGACGAACAAGGTGGCGCTCTTGGTCATCACCGCCAACCGCGGCCTCGCCGGGGCGTACAACGGCAGCGTGCTGCGGGAGGCCAAGCGGGCCTACGACCAAATGAAAGCCGCCGGCACCGACGTCGAGCTGTACCTCAACGGCAAGAAGGGCGTGGCGTTCTTCCGCTTCCAGGGCATCGAGCCGACCGAGATCCTCAGCGTCAGCGACGAGCCCACCAGTGCCGAGACCTACCGCGTGGCCGAGACGCTCATGGACCGCTTCACCGGCGGCCATGTCGACGCGGTGCACATGGCCTACATGAACTTCATCACCACCGGCTCGCAGAAGCCGGAGGTCAACCCGCTCCTGCCGCTCTCGGGCGTGACCGACATCACCGAGAACCTCGCCCAGGACGCCGCCGAGCGTGACGCCCAGCTCGCCGCCGGCACCATGGACGCCACCCGCGCCGGCGATGCCCAGGCCGACGCGCTCGTGACGACCGAGACCGAGTATGACTTTATGCCCGACGCCGCCTCGATCCTGAACGACCTTCTGCCCACCACGGTCAAGGCCGCCGTATTTCAGGCGTTCCTCGATGCCACGACCAGCGAGCACGTCGCCCGGATGGTCGCCATGAAGAGCGCCACCGACAACGCCGACAAGATGGGCAAGGAATTGCAGCTCCAGTACAACCGCGCCCGCCAGAGCCAGATCACGACCGAGCTGTCGGAAATCATGGGCGGCGTGGAGTCGATGAGCAGCTAGCCACCCGCGAATTTCAAGTGGCAACGGTAGCTGCGACTCAACGAGTCGCAGTCCGGTCAGTCGCTCGATCTGCAACGTCGCTGAAGCCCCCACCGCCGCGTAGCGGCGGGGCTACTCCCGCAATCCAAGCAACGTAGGTTCGTGCGTAGCCCCGCCGCTACGCGGCGGTGGGGGTTTCAGCGACGCCCGCACTTCCTCGCCGTTCATCGCGCCACCACCGCCCGCCAGCCGTGGACGAGGCCGGTGCTAACCAGCAGCGCCAGCCCCGGCAACACCAATGCCTGCAGCAGCCACGCCCGCGGCTGCCAACATACCGCCACGGCGAGCACGGTCACCCCGATCAACACGCCACCGGGCCACCACGGCCCGCCGGTTGGCGGCGGAGGGTAAACTCTTGTCATGGCGGGGACGCATCAGATCGAGTCGACGGAGCTGCCGCGTGGTGTGACGCAGATTCGGCTCGCCGTGGCCGGGCGGGCGCTCACCGTGGACCAGGTCCGGCAGGACTGGCTCGGCGGCGGGCGGACGTTGTCGGCGTTGCGGCAGGTTATCGCCGAGGCCGGGGCGGCGATGTGGGAGACGCGGCCGTGCCCGGCGGATCAGGCGGCGGGGCAAGCGTTCGAGTTCGTGCTGGTTCCTGAGCCGAGGCTGGCCCAGCGGCGGGCGGATTCGTCGGCGTTCGCCGGGCATTTTGGGACGGGTCAAGCCGTGGCGTTCGACAGCTTGCGGGGCGACGCCCGGCTCGTCGCGCCCACGCCGGACGCCGACGACGACGCGGCCCATCTTGCCAGCTTCGCCGCCTCGGCCTCGGGCGAGCGGTGGGCGGCCCTGTGGCGAACCGTCGCCGAAGAGGACGAGGCGGCCCGGCGACGCGGGCAACCGTGGCTCAGCACCGCCGGCTTGGGCGTGCCGTGGTTGCACGTGCGGTTCGACGTGCGGCCGAAGTACTACCGCCACGACCCGTACCGCGTGCTCGGCTGAGGCGTCGTTCCTTTTGAAGCCTGGCCGCCGCTATAGTCCGGCGATGCCCTACTCGCTGACCGAGACGACCGCCGACGAAGCCCTTCTGATGGACGCCAAGGAGGCCCGCGTCAACAGCGGCGGGGACGGCGAGGATCAACACTGGACCCTCAACTTCGGCCCCCAGCACCCGGCGACGCACACCACCCTCCGCCTGGTGCTGGAGCTCGACGGCGAGCGGATCGTCCGGGCCACGCCGCACATCGGCTACCTGCACTCGGGCTTCGAGAAGCTCGGCGAGCACCTGAACTACAACCAGTACGTCACCATCGTCGACCGGATGGATTACTCGGCGCCGATCTACAACGAGCTCGCCTGGCACAACGCCGCCGAGCGGCTCATGGGCATCGAGTTGACGCCGCGGTGCAAGGCGTTGCGGACGATCGCCGGCGAACTGGGCCGGATCCAGTCGCACCTTTTGTGCTGCGGCGCGGCGGGGCTGGACCTCGGGGCGTTCACCGGCTTCCTCTACGGCTTCAACCAGCGGGAGAGCATTTACGACATCGTCGAGTACATGTCCGGCCAGCGCTACCACACCTCGTGGACCCGCACCGGCGGCTTGAACCAGGATTTGCCGGATGAGAAGATCTTCCGGCGGATGGTCAAGAAGTTCATCCACGACGATTTGCCGGCGGCCATCGACGACATCAGCGGGCTGCTCAACCGCAACCGAATTTTCGTCGAGCGGACCCGCGGCATCGGCAAGATCACCCGCGACGAGGCCGTCGCCCACGGCTTCACCGGGCCGCTGGCGCGGTCGGCGGGCGTCAAGCGTGACCTCCGCAAGGACGAGCCGTACCTCTGCTTCGAGGACAACTGGGACGGCCAGGGCACCAGTGCGGTGAAGTTCAAGGTGCCGGTGATGACCACCGGCGACGTCTACGCCCGCTACTTCGTCCGCCTCGAGGAGATGCGGCAGAGCATCGAGATCATCGACCAACTGATCGACGACTTGCCCGGCGGCGCGGTGAACGTCTCGCCCGAGGGCAAGGAGGTGTTGCCGCCCAAGGACCAGGTCTACAGCAGCATCGAGGGGCTGATCCAGCACTTCGAGATCATCATGACCAACCGCGGCTTCGAGGCCCCCCGCGGCGAGGCGTACGGCCGGATCGAGTCGGCCAACGGCGAGTTGGGCTACTACATCGTCAGCGACGGCGGCAACGTCCCGTGGCGGGTCCGCACGCGGCCGCCGATCTTCGTCAACTACAGCAGCTTCCCCAAGCTGATGGAAGGCCACACGATCAGCGACGTCGTGGCCGTCCTGGGCAGCATCAACGTCATCGCGGCGGAGCTGGACCGATGAGGAGGCGTCATGACGCTACTGCTTGAGCGATCAGCATCTTCCATCGATCAACGCGGCATCCGCGAGATCACCAAGCCGAGGGGCCGGCCGATGTACGCCATCGCGTTCGACATGGACACGGAACTCCTGCGGCTGCACTACGGCAACCAGTACAACAACGCCTACGGCGAGATTCGGCGCGTGCTGCAACACCACGGCTTCCGTTGGCAGCAGGACAGCGTCTACTTCGGCGATGAGGAGATTAACGCCGTGACGTGTGTGATGGCTGCCCAAGATTTGTCGCGGCAATTACCTTGGTTCGCAGCGTGCGTCCGAGACATCCGCATGATGCGGATCGAGGAACTCAACGACCTGATGCCGGCCGTCGAATCGGCAACGCCATGAGCTACGTCGTGAAAATTGACCCCGCCTCTGATGGAAGCTTCTCCGCCTACGTGCCCGACTTACCCGGATGCGTCGCGTGTGGAGACACCGAAGAAGAGGTGCGGCAATTGATCGGTGAAGCTGTCTCGCTGCACATCGAGTCGTTGCGCGAGCACGGCGACCCTGTACCGCCACCATCGGTGCGGGCATGGGAAGTGGCAGCGTGAGGATGCTGCATCACGTTCGGCGGCGCTTTGTGTAGATGTCGCCGCGGGTGTTGACGTCGATGATGACGACAAGCAGCACCGAATCTTGGATGCGGTAGAGCACTCGCCAACCGCCGACGCGCAGGCGGTACTCATCGGTGCCGCCGATGATCTTTTCACTGGCGGGTGGACGTGGATCGTCGGCAAGAGCGAGGATCGCCGTGTTGACTCGCTCCTGCGTCTGACGGTCGAGACGGCGGATGGCCTGCTTGCCGCTGTGGGTAATCTCGATGCGGTACGCCACGTTTGGCTATTCCGGCTTGAGGTTCATCTCGTGGGCAAACATCTCGTAAGACGACGTCGGCTCGTCAGCCCGCTCCCGCATCAACGCCAAGTCGGCCGCGTCCTCGTCAGCGTCAGGCAGCAGCACGACTGCCCGCCTGCCATCTGGAAGCACGACGCTGACCGACGTGCGATCCGGCACATCGGCGAAAATCCGATCAAACGCCGCCGCCCGATCGTCGTCGGCACTGACATTCACCACGGGTTGATCAATTGCTGCGGCCATCATGCGATGGTACGCGAACGACGAACCCGACGCTCGTGCTCACCGTGCGGAAGTCGCCGTCGCTGGGGCGGTTGGATTGCAGGGTGCCGTCGGGGCGGGCGTAGACCATGGCGGTGCTGCCGCCGCCGTCGAGGTTGAGGGCGTCGTCGGCGCCCAGGGCGATCATCGCGTCGGCGAGTTCGGGGAGGGTCATGCCGACGCTGTGGCCGGGCTGGCGGCCGTCGACGACGAGCAGGTACAGCGTGCGACCATCGGCCGAGACGCCCAAGGCGGTGCGGGGGTGCCGCTTGTCCGGGGCGACGCGGGCGGTGGTGCCGAGGTTTTGGCCGTCGAGGGCGAGCAGGGTGCCGGGCGATTGGCCGTCGCCGCTGACGCCCACGCCGGCGACGGCGTCGGTGGCCTGGAAATCGGCCGGGCGGCTCGTGGGGCCGGCGTACACGATCGCCTCACCCTCGCCGTCATCGAACAGCACCATCGGCCCGAACTGCCCGCCGGCCTCGCGGGCCACGCTCGCCGTCACGCCGTCGCTCAGCACCAGCCCGATCGGGTCGAGCCGGCCCTCGACCCAGCCGTAGAAGTTGGCGTTCACCGCCAGCGCGCTGCCGGTGCGGCGGGCGAAGGCGAATGTGTCCTCCGGCATCACCGTCTGCTCCGCCGCCGTCCGCTCGTCCCCGCCGCTGACGATGACCTCAACCGCCGACAAATCCACCACGGCGGCCATCCCGCGTGCCTCCCCGTCCGGCGTCTGCCACACCATCGGCGTCACCACAACCGGCTCGGCGGGCCCCGTGGCGGGGGCGAGCAGCAGCGCGATCAGCAACGTGAGCATCAGCAAAGCGTATCAGGATCAACGCCGCCGGTGAAACGCCTCGCATAAACCACCCCATGAAAACGCCCCCGCAACGGCGGGGGCGTTTCATGGGCGATACTGGGCTCGAACCAGTGACCTCATCCGTGTCGGGGATGCGCTCTAGCCAACTGAGCTAATCGCCCTGGGGGGGCGGGAGTGTAGCCGCGGTGGAGGCCGGGTCAATCGTCCCCGACGATCGTGATCTGGCTCGGGCGGGTCAGGACCATTTGGGGGTTGTTGCGGTAAACGGTCACGGTGCCTCGGACGCGAATGGTTTGGCCGCGCAAATCACTGCCGGCTTCGCCGCCGAAGGCTTCTTCGAAGGCGTCGAATTCGTCGGGGAACCACACGAGGTGAAAGCCGTCGCGGGTGTCGACGCCTTCGAAGCCGACGCGGAAGACGCGGCCGGTGGAGGATTTTTCGGCGTACGTCACCCGGCCCTCCACGACGGCGACGTTGTCCTCGTCGGCGGCGTGCTTGATCAGCTCGGCCTTGTCCTCGGGCGCAAACTCGGCGATGCCGGTGGGGTCGTCCCGGTCTTCTGATTCCTCCGAATCCTCCTGCTCGTCGAGCAGCGGGGCGGGGGCGGCGGCGATGCGGGCTTCGGCCTGCTGGCGGTCGGCCTCCGTGCGGACCGGGGGCTGGGTGATGGCGTCGGGGTCGCCGACGCTGATCCACAAGGCGGCGGCGGCGAGGGCGGCGGCGAGGGTGCTGATGGCCATGGTGAGGCCCAATCCTAGCCACCGCGTGCCGCGGACCAAGGGCACGACCGGGGCCGGCGGCAGGCTGATCGTGTACTGGCGGACAGCGGCGGCGAGTTGCTCGGCCTTCTGGAACCGCTTGCTCGGGTCCTTGGCGAGGGCTTTGGCGACAATTTCACAGAGGCCGGGGTCGAGGTCGGGGCGGAGTTTTCTCAGGTCCGGGGCGGGGCGGTCGAGGTGGGCGCGGAGCACGCCGTCGCGGTTGCCCTTGGAACCGTCGCCCCCGGCCTCGGCGAAGGGCGGGCGGCCGGTGAGCAGGTAGAAGAGCGTGGCCCCCAGCGAGTAGATGTCGCTGCGGGCGTCGGCCGGGTTGCCGCGGACGATTTCCGGGGCGACAAAGTGCGGCGTGCCGGCGGTGCGGCTGTAGCGGTGGGAATCGTTCGGGTCGTCAATCGTCGCGAGGCCGAAGTCGGCGAGCATGCACCGGCCGGTGCGGCTGAGCATCAGGTTGCCCGGCTTCACGTCGCGGTGAACAACGCCCAGGCTATGCGCCCGGCCCAGCGCGTCGGCGGCGTCGGCGGCCATGGCACAAGCGCGGGCGGCATCCATCGGGCCGCCGCTTTTAACCAGGTCGCGCAGCGTGCCGCCGTCGATCAGCTCCATGGCGATGTAGACGAGGTTCTGATCCTCACCGACTTCGTACACCTGCACGACGTGCGGGTGGGTCAACCGGGCGGCGGCGCGGGCCTCGCGGATCACCCGCTCGGCGACGGCGTTGGGCACGCCGGTCTTGCGGTCGCGGGCGCGGATGACCTTCAGCGCGACACGGCGGCGGAGGTCGCCGTCCTCGGCCTCGAAGACGCGGCCCCACGAACCCTCGCCCAGCAGCGAGAGCAGGCGAAAGCGGCCGATTTTCTTGCCCAGCCACTTGGGGGTGGTCGAGTCGCCGGCATCGCCAAGGTGGCGGTCGTCGATGGCCGAGGTGCTGGCGGAGCGGTCGGATTTGTGCGAGGTGCGGTCGGCGCTGACGGTCAGGCCGTCGGCCGAGACGCTGACGGCGTGGATGGGGCGGGTGCGGGCGTGGACGTCGCTGTCGTCCAGCGGGCTGCCGAGGTCGGCCGGCTCGGGTTGGGGCGACGTGGTGGCCATCGGTCGGCGTGGAACTTGTCGATACGAGGCGCGGCGACTTGTTGCGGCGGCGGCGGGCATATCCGGGCAGACACTACGGCCTGCCCACCGTGAGGCGGTTCACCTGAGCAGGCGAACCCATTCTTCCCAATCCGCCCAACCGGCTCAACCCGTCGCCCCGGTGAACAACTGCCGGGGGCGGTAGATTTTGCCGTCCTGGTCACGCACTTCCTTGTACTGGGCGATCCACCCCGGCATCCGGCCGATGGCGAACAGCACGGTGAACATGTCCGTCGGCACGCCCATGGCCCGCATGATGATGCCGCTGTAAAAGTCGACGTTGGGATACAGATTCCGGCTGACGAAGTAGTCGTCGGCCAGCGCGACTTCTTCCAACCGCTGGGCGATTTTCAGCAACGGGTCGTCCTGCCGATCCATGGCTCGGAGCACGGTTTGGGCCTGGTCCTTGAGGATGCGGGCGCGGGGGTCGTAGTTCTTGTAGACCGGGTGGCCGAAGCCGAACAAACGGTACTTTTTGTCCTTGACGCCGGCGATGAAGGAGTCGGGGTCGATCTCCGGGTCCTCGTGGATCTGCTGGAGCTGGTTCATGATCCCCTCGTTCGCCCCGCCGTGCAGCGGCCCCCAGAGGGCACACACGGCCGCGGCGCAGCTGGCGAACAGGTTCGCGTGGCTGCTACCGACCATGCGGCAGGTGCTGGCGCTGCAGTTCTGCTCGTGGTCGGCGTGCAGCAGGAAGATCAGATCCAACGCGTGGGCCACGGCAGGCTCGACCTTGCCCTTGCCGAACTTCAGCGAGAGGAAGTTCTGGACGTAATCGTGCTCCATCTTCGCCTCGTCCTCGGGCAAGAGCCCGTCGCGGTGGCGGTAGATGGCCGCGGCAAGGGTGGCCGTCTTGCCGATGAGCTTGGCGGCCGAGAGCTTGAAGTGGTTCTTGTAGTCGACGTCCATGACCTCCGGGTGGTAGCCGCACAGGCCGTTGATGCTCGCCGAGAGCATGGCCATGGGCGAGGCGTCCCGCGGGAAGCCGTTGAGGATGCCGAACACGCGGTTGTAGACCCCGGCGTTGTCCATGACGAGGTCGTGCCACTCCTTCGACTCCGCCTCGTCGGGCATGTGGTCGAAGATGAGCAAGTGGGCGACGTCGAGGAAGTTGCTCTTCTCGGCCAGGTCCTCGATGGCGTGGCCGCGGTATTTGAGGATGCCTTTTTCAGGATTGATGAACGTGATGTCGCTGGTCGTGCTGCCGGTGTTGCGGTAACCGGGGTCGAGCGTGATGTGGCCGGTTGAACTGCGGAGCTGCGTGATGTCAATGGCCTTCTCGCCCTCGGAGCCTTCGTAGATGTCGAGGGAATAATCGTTGCCGTCGAGGGAAAGCGTCGCGGTGCCAGCTTGATTGGGGAAGGGGGAATCGGCCATCGTGGGCGACTATACCCGCCGCACCCGCTTCCCGGAACGCCCGACCCGGACGGCGTCGGACGCGGTGTCGTGGCGCGGCCGGGTTGCAACACCGGGCGACGGCGGTGCATGATGCGGCGGTGAAGGACGTTTACGAACTGGATCACAGGGATGAGCCGGCCCGGCCGGTGGCGGTGGTGCCGGGCGGCAGGCCGGTGGTGGACGAGGCGATCGTGCTCCGTCGCCGACGCTGGTGGCAGGGCAAGCCGGACAACGAGCTGCGGGTCATCGAAGGGCCGACGCGGCATCTGGCGACGCTGGCGGCATTCGCCCTGGCCGTGGGCTACTTCGTCATGATCCTCAGCTACTGGGCGCCGGCGAGCCCTAGCACCAACCAGCACGCCTACCTCACCGGCGGCCGAATGCTGCTGCAGGGCGAGGGCTACGGCGTGAAACCCCCGGAGCCGTACGGCTTCGTCGGGCCGATGTACGTCGTCGGCGACGCCGAGGAAATCGCCGACGCCCGGCTGTACCCGAAGTACCCGATTGGCACGAGCATCGCCTCGGCCATCGGCCGTCACTTCGGCGGGCCGGTGGGGGCGCAGCTTTACTCGCCCGTCGCCGCGTCGCTGGCGGTGCTGGGCATGTTCTTCCTAGCCCGCCCGTTCGCCGGCAGCTTCGGCGGCTTGCTGGCGATGATCCTGCTGGGCACCACGCAGATCTTCATGCTGCTGGCCGTCAACCCGCTGTCCCACGCCGTGGACGTGGCGATCGTCACCTGGGGCTTCGTCGGCATAATGACGTGGCTGCTGGGCGGCGGGACGTGGCGGGGCGTGCTGGGCGGGCTGCTGCTGGGGTGCGCCTTTGCGGTTCGGTACACCGAGGGGCTGCTGGTGCTGTCGCTGGCGGTGGCGTGCGCGGGGAGCTTCGGGCGGGTCGGGTGGCGGGCGGTGCTGCCGCTGATGGCGTGGGGGCTGCCGGTCGTGGGGCAGTTCGTCTTCAACATCGTGACCCTCGGCACGCCCACCGGCTACGACCCGAGCAACGAATCGGCCGGCGGGTTCACGCTCGCCTGGCTCACGCAGAACTGGGAACGCACCTTGCGGCTGCTGGACGACGAAGGGCTGATCCTGATCCTCGCCCCCGGCATCGTCGGCCTGATCCTGCTGGCGAGCCGGCGGCTGACGATCGGCCTGGTCGGCGTGCTGTGGCTCGTGCCGCAGCTGCTCTTGTACATGTCGTACTACTTCGTGCCCGAGGACACGCTGAACTACGTGCGGTTCTTCGTCAGCCTGTTCCCGGCGGTCATCCTCGGGGCAATGTTCCTGTTGCACCGCGGTGTGCTGGCGAACCCGTTTTTCGGCCGGCCGTGGGTCGGAGCGGTGGCGGCGGCGGCGGTGGTCACGCTCGCGGGCATCCTCGGCACCACGCGGGCGGCGTACGGCAACGAGAAGTCGCTTCTCATGGGGTTCACCTTGGAGCGGGCCCACGCCGTCAACGCCAACCTCGCGGCCCTGGGCGAGGCGGTGCGGCAGAACGTGCCCGACGGCAGCGTCGTCTTCGCCGGCGGCCACCAATCGACCGGCGGGCTCGTGCAGCACGTCGACACGCTGGGCGACTATGAACTGTACGCCTCCAACGCCTTCAGCCGCGACGCCTTCCGCCTGGAGCGTCGGCTGCGGCTGTCGGAGGAGGTGCAGGACGACGCCCCGAACGTCATCGACCCCCGCCGGCTCGATTTGATCGCGCTGACTTACGACGACAAGACGAGCGCCCACTTCCGGGCCGAGGCCGAGCGGGTGGTGGGTGCCGCCCGTGCCGAGGGCCGGCGGACGTTCGCCGTGCTGCCCGCCCGCCGCCTCGAGGGCTGGCTGCGGCGGACGCTGCGGGACCACGAGGCCAAGGTCGTCACCCGCTGGACCGACATCCCGCAGGTCGTCGCCCGGGACGAGGTTGACGAGGACGAGGAAGACGACCCCCAAAACGCCGGCCGCCGCCAGAGTTGGGGGGCACCGCGGCAAGGCCCCAGCCGCGCCCTGCGGCAGGCGCTGCGGCAGCAGTGGGTCGTCGCCGAGATCGTCCCGGAGTCAACGGA
Organism: uncultured Tepidisphaerales bacterium; assembly: GCA_964386435.1. Classification (GTDB taxonomy): domain Bacteria; phylum Planctomycetota; class Phycisphaerae; order Tepidisphaerales; family Tepidisphaeraceae; genus CAYLSV01. The sequence goes on along the minus strand of CAYLSV010000058.1, from coordinate 455 downwards.
GGAGCCTGCGACGCAACCGGCGACGCCCGACGACGGTGAGTAGCTGCGACCACACTTGGTCGCAGTCCGGGACGCGGACCGACCGGACTGCGGCTACGGTGGCCGTCGATGGAACCGCAGCTTTCGATCGTCGTGCCGGCGCTGAATGAACAGGACAATGTCGGGCCGCTGGCCGACGAGGTCGAGAAGACGGTGCGGGAGCGGGGCGTGGATGCCGAGTTGATCATCGTCGACGACGGCAGCACCGACGCGACCTCAACGCGGCTGCGGGAGCTGGCGGCGGAGCGGCCGTGGCTGGTGGTGCTGCGGCGGGAGGACGCCCGCGGCCAGAGCGCGGCGATGGCGGCGGGCATTGCGGCGGCGCGGGCGCCGTTGGTGGCGTTCCTCGATGCGGACCTCCAGAACGACCCGGCCGACTTGCCGGCCATGGTGAAGCTCGTCGCCGAGCGGCAGTG
>CAYLSV010000057.1:0-21728 GCA_964386435.1 uncultured Tepidisphaerales bacterium | reverse complement strand
ATGCACAGCGTGTCGCCGACGCACTGGTCGATGCCGTACTTGAGCGGGATGTCGACGTCGCCTTCGAACGCCTCGAGCCCGCCGATGCGGACGGCGCTGAGGATGTAGTTCGCCCCATCGAGCGCGGCCCGCCGGTCGAGGTCGGTCGACACCGTCGCGGCCAGCTTGTTGCCCTCGATCTCCCGCCGCAGGATCGCGGCCATGCGGTCCAGGGCTTGGGCATCGATGTCGTGCAGCGCAAAATGCACGTCGCGCAGCTCCGGCACGAGCAGGATGTCGCGGACGAGCTTGCGGGTGAAGCCGAACGAGCCGGCACCGATGAAGGCGATCTTGATGGGCATGGGAGTGGTCGGAGTTTATCCGGCAGCGTACCGCCAGATGCCGTAGCAACCGGTGGCGAACCAGGCGTCGCCGGTCTTTGGGTGGACGCGGACGTGCTGGGCCTCGCGGCCGCCGTCGAGTTGGGCCGGGTCGCGGCGGTCGGTGGGCAAGGGTGCGTGCCGCGTGAGCACCTGCCAGGTCCGGCCGCCGTCGGCGCTGCGCATCGCGGCGACGTCGGTGGCGTACACATCTCGATGCTGGGTGGCGTAGACGATTTGACCATCGCGCGGGTCGTGGCAGACGCTGCTGACGCGCCGCTGGCCGAGGGAGTCGGGCGGCGTCTCGACCTCGCTGATCTGCGGGTCGCCGCTCACGTTGTCGACGCGAATCAAGCGATCCCACACGCTGGCCAGTGCGGTATCGGTCACCGGGTCGTAGCTGGCGTCCCGGACGCCACCGGGCAGGCGGATCGATTGCCATGACCGGCCGCCGTCGTGGCTGAGGGCGAGCATCCGCGGGTCCCGCTCCGGCGTGAGGGCGGCCCCGACGAGAATGCTCCGGCCGTTGCGCACCACGCGGTTGAACACGCCGACGCAGCCGTCCATGAGTTGCCAGGTCGTGCCGCCGTCGACGCTTCGGAACGGGCCGGCGAACCACGCCTCGCCGTCGGCCAGCGCGGCGTCGAGGCCAAAGGGGTGGTCGCCGCCGGTCTGGTTGGCCCAGGCGACGTCGGGCAGTTCGTCCCACGTTTGGCCGCCGTCGCGGGAGATCCGCAGCACCCGGCCGCCGGTCCAGCTCGCCGAGACGCCGACCCACAGGTTCTTCTCGTCGGCCGCATAGCCGCCGTAGGTGAAGCCGCCCCACTCCTCGCCGCTGACGTTGCAGTAGGTCCAGGTCCGCCCCCCGTCGGTCGAGAGGCCGCCGTTGTAGTCCTGGCTGCCGACGAAAATCACGTCGGGATCGGCTTGGCAGAACTGAAACGCCCCGCCGACGAGAATGTTGTTCACGCCGCCTGCCGACCAGCGGAAGGTGCGGCCGCCGTCCGTGCTGCGGGTCGGCCAGTCGCCGCCGGTGGCGAGGCAAAGGTCTGGGTCGGTCGCGTGCCAAGCGAACCGGGCGTGCCGCACGTTTTGCGGAAGAAACGCCAGATCATTTTCAATCTCCGAGGCCGTCCAGTTCGCGCCGCCGTCGTGGGAGACGAAGCGTTTCCACGTCCACGTGTCGTCGATGCGGAACACGCCCACGCGGTCCGGGTCGGCCGGCGAGGCTTCGACGTGCAGCAGCCGTTTCTCCGGCTCGGCGAGGTCGGCGGTGATGTCTTGCCACGAGTCGCCGGCGTCGTCCGACCGCAGCACGGCGTCTTCACGGCAGGCGTACAAGCGATCGCCGCTGTGGGAGAGACCGGTGTAGCGGGCGTCGTCGATTTGCTCGAACGACTCGGCTTGGTCGCGGCTGCGGAACAACCCGGTCGGCGCGGCGATTAGCAGCGTGCCGTCGGGCAGACACTCGATCTCCGCTTCGCCGAGGTGGGCCGAATCGGGCAGGCGTTCCCACGTCTCGCCGGCGTCTTGGCTGCGGTAGAGGGCCGGGTCGTTGATCGTTTCGCCCCACGACGGATCATCGTCGCCGATGCGGGACCAATAGACGATTTCGCCGGTGGGGTCGAAGGCGAGTTGCTTGCGGAAGTCGCGTGCCCCGGCGTACTCGTTGGGCAGCACGTGCCGCCAACTGCCGCCGCGGTCGGTGGAGAGGTAGAGGCCGTGGACGTCGGTGGTGACGCTGTTGCCCGCGGCGACGAGGATGCGCTTGGCGTCCGTCGGCGAGAACATCACGCAGCTGCACCCGCGGGGCGTGAACCCGACGTTGCACGGCTCCCACATGATGCCGCCGTCGAGGCTGCGGAACAGCCCGCCGACGTCAGTGCCCCAGATCGCCGTCAGGCCGTCGGGGCCGAACGCGAGCGACCGGATCCACTGCCCGCCCTCGCCGCCGAGGTTCGGCAACCCCCGCTCAGTGAGTTCGTCCCGCGTCGCCTGCGAGATCAGCGGCATTGGCACCCACCGCCCAGCAGCCTGCGGCGCGGCAAATGCGTGCAGCGGCCGAAGCGTCACGGCGACGGCCACCGCGGCGGCACCCACGAGCGCCTCGCGGCGACTGAGATCGACGGGGTTGTTCATCATCAAACCTGCAAATCACTGGGATCGCGAACTCGAAGGTGGCTGCGGGCTGACAGCCCGCAGTGGCGGCGCTCGACGACCTGGGACGGGCGGACGTCATCCGGAAGCTCAACGCCCCCCTGCGGGCCGTCGGCCCGCAGCTACGGTCGGTGTTTGGGCGCGACGACTGCTTGGTTCAGCGGTCGAGCATCACGTTGAGGAACAGCAACTCGCCGCCGTCGTAGCCGGTGGCGCTGTCGTCGTTCTCGGCGTAGCGGTAGCCGGTGACGTGGCCGTCGGCGTGGAGCATGTTGACGGTCGAGTCGCCGTTGTGCCGCCAATCCAGCGTGTTGAGGGTCGAGGCGTCGAGGTGGACCCGCTCGATCGGGGCGCTGCGGTCGTGCCACGGCTTCATCGTCAGGCCCTGCCAGAAGATGCGGTCGCCGTTGATCTTGCCGAACGTGTCGCGGGCTTGGCCGACGAAGTTCTCGGCTTCAAGTTCCTGCTTGCCGTCGCCGACCAGCACGATGTCGCTGCTGCGGTTGATCTGGGCGAACTTGTACGGCTTGAGCACGTCGCCCTCGACTGACGTGTTCTTATCGGCCGGGCGGGCGCCGCCGTCGCTCGGGCCGAACAGGGCGTCGGGCATGAGCTGCGGGTGGGCGGAGTAGTGGCTGCGGTCGGTGTTGTCGGAGAAAATCTTGGCCGACGGGCAGCGGAACATCTCGCGGGTGCCCGAATCCGTCACCTCATCGGTGAAGTTGTCGGCCTGGTCGCTGACGGTCGCCTCGACGGCCAACGCCCACCGGCTGCTCCCCGACAACCCCAGCGGCAGCCGCTCGTCCGGGTTGACACCCTGGGCGTACATCAGCAGCCCCAGCCCGATCTGCCGCTGGTTGCTCGCACACGCCACACTCTGGGCCGACTCCCGCGCCCGCTGCAGACTTGGCAGCAGGATCGAGATGAGCAGCGCGATGATCCCGATGACCACGAGCAGTTCCACGAGCGTGAAGCCCGAACGACGACGATTGATAAAACGATCCATGTCAAACCTCCTCAAGGTTATCGGCGGCCGGTGCCGCCCTTTCAGCGAATCCCTCCCGACACCAACCACATCGGACACAACACGCCACCAGACGATCAAGCCCGGCAGCGCGGAGGAGGACCTTCACCGACGCCGACGCAAGCCGAGCAGGCTCGCGAGGCCGACCGCGGCAAGCGATGTCGGCTCGGGAACAGGTACAGCATTCAATGCGAAGTTATCGACGGTGAACTCTGTGGGGTTGGCCTGAGGCGAGACACGGATGCCAAAGTTGCCGCCCACCAGTTGGTCGGCCTGATCAACGGTCGCCAAGAGCGGAACGATCACGTTCTCGCCGCCGTCATCAGAGAAGATCGCCGTCACATCGAGATCACCCGCGGCATCAAAGGCACCTGTCAGCGACAAGTTGAAGTTCGGCGTCCCGTCCGTCAGATCGAATATGGAACTTGTGGCAATGATGTCATCGTTGTTCTCGATTACCAACTGGTAATCGCCGGACACAAACCCATTCTGACGAACGTAGGCATAGATCCCGCTAAAGTCGCGGTCAAAGACGGTGGGGTTAACGGCCAACGCGTAGATGCCGATGAGTCCGTTGTTGAAATCAATTGTATCGATGTCGAAGTCGGCACTGACTGCAAAACTCGCCACGGCGGCAGGAAGGCTCGGCACGACGTTGGCCGCAGCCACGTCAAAAAAGTCGCTGTCGTTGAAGAAGGCCAACTCTCCGCCCGTGACCGTGAAGCCGGGACCGACCCCGCTTCCGGAGGCTGAGGCGTTGTTGTTGATATCTTCGAAGGTGAGCGTCATCTGAGATGACGCGGGCGAGTCAAAGGTCTCAAGGTAAGGCACCGTCACGGGCCCGGCGAGCAAGCTTGCCGGCAATCCAAAGGCCGCTACGGAACCGACCATCATCTTCGTTTTGCTATCCATGTTCTCTCCGCTGTTGGAAACTATTGTCAAATGACCGTCCGTGCAGTGCAAAGCCTGCACTCCTCACTGTGTGGCGGGCGCGACGCTCGCGCCCCTCTTGATTCGGAATGGCACACGCACCACCTCGGGGAGCGTGGCGCCTTCGCTCAGGGCCCGGCTGGTGCGGGCGACCTGGCGGCCCATGGCGCGCAATGGCAATTCGGCGAGCGAGGGCTCCACGCCCAGCCAGTGCGCGGCCTTGGGGTGTTGGTCGAGGGCGACGACCGAGAGGTTGCCGGGGATGGACAGGCCCAGCCGGCGGGCGGCGCGGGCGACCATCTCGATGCCGACGTAGCTGCCGGCGAGCACCGCCGTGGGCTTCGTGCGGTCGAGCCAGCGGGCGACCGCCTCCTCGCTGCCGTCGAAGGGCAACGCCTCGGGCAGGCTCGAGCCGCCGATGAGAGTGCGGCGGGCGTTGAGGTCGGGGTGGAACGGGTGGTCGCCGCTGCCGATCCAGCAGGTGCCGGCCGCCAGCGGGTCCAAGCCGTCCTGGAGCAAGCGGTTCTCGAACGATTCCTGCCGCTCGAAGACCCATGCCCCCGGCCAGCGGTTGATGACCAAGCCGATCCGCTCGTGCCCCGCCTCGCGGAGCAGACCGATTGCCAAATCGGCCCCCTGCCGATTGTCTTCGACCACGGCCGGCAAGCCCAGGAACTGGTGGGCCGTGCCGACGACCAGCGTCGGGATGCCCAGCCGGGTGGCGTCCCGCAGGAACAGCGCGTCCCGCGGCTGGGCGGCGAGGCTAACGAGCACGTCGGGCCGGCTCCGCTCCAGCCGCTTGGCGAGCGAGGTGGTGTCCAGTTCGCGCAAACCGAGCAGTTCGACGGAAAGCCCCACATCGTCGGCGGCTTCATCGATGCCGGCCATGACCTGCGGCGTCACCCAATCCTCCGAGAGGCCGCCGATGTCGAACAGCACCACGCCCATCCGCAGCGTCTTGGCCCCGCGGGGCTTCTTGCCGCCGATTTCGTCCGAATGGTTCAGTTGCCGCACCCGCGGCCCGACGAACGTGCCCCGCCCGACCTCGCGGCTGAGCCAGCCTTCTTTCTGCAAATCGACCAGCGCCCGGCGAATGGTTGACCGGCTCAAACCGCTGCGGGTGGCGAGTTCGGCGTCGGTGAGGAAGGCGTCGCCCGGCTCGGGGAGCCGCTGGCGGAGGTTCAGGATCACCCGCTCTTGCAACGCCGTGACTGCCCCGCGGCTGGGGAACGGCTCGCCCAGCAGCGCCCACACGTCCGCCTCGGCGGTCGACTTGAGCGGCTTCTGGTCCATTTCCGACATCTGCACCATTCTGCCGCGCCGTGGGTGGTGTGTCAAGCCGCAAACGCGTCCGAATGCCGCGGCGGGTGCCGGGGGTAGGATGCGGGCCGTTGGACAACCGCCCGACCGAATCGACCCAGGAGCCGCAGGTTCTGGACTACGCCAAGCCGGCGGCGCTGGATCGGCGGGCGCTTTTGGCGTTGTTCGTCGTCGTGCTCGGCGGGCACATCGGGTTCGGGATGATCATCCCGCTCTTGCCGCTGATCAGTCGGCGGTTTATCGACGACGCCTTGGCGGTGGGCGTGTTGTTCAGCGTCTACTCGGTTTGCCAGCTCGTGAGCTCGCCGCTGCTGGGGGCGCTCTCCGACAAGATCGGGCGGCGGCCGGTGCTGGTGGTGTCGCAGGTGGGCAGCGCGGCGGGGTACGTGCTGCTGGCGTTCACCCTCATGTTCGATTGGGGCGAGCCGCTGGTGGGGTTTGGGCTGGTGCTTTTGAGCCGGGTTATCGACGGGGCGACGGCGGGTAATGTGGCGGCGGCGCAGGCGTACGTGAACGACGTGGCGGGCGGCAACGAGGCGGCGCGGAGCCGAGCGCTGGGGCTCTTGGGGGCGAGCTTCGGCATCGGCTTCACGCTGGGGCCGGGCATCGCGGCGGTGCTGACGCTGGTGAGCGACTCGGCGGCAGCGTGGGCGGCGGCGGGGTTCGCCCTGTTCGGCGGCGTGGCGGCGTGGGTGCTGCTCAAGGAGCCCGAGCGGCAGGCGGACGAGTCGGCCGGCGGGTTCGCGCTGGCCCCGGCGAACGTGGCGCGGGTGGTGCGGGAGCCGCGGGTGGGGTGGCTGATCGGGGCGTGGTTTCTGGCGATGCTGGCGTTCGTGATGGTCGAGCCGACGATGCCGCTGCTGCTGGCCGACGTGTTCGGGTTCGGCGAGCTGGGCGTGGGCTTGTTCTTCCTGGGGCTGGGGCTGGTGATCATCGTCGTGCAGGGCGGTTTGATCGGGAAGCTGACGGACCGCTTCGGCGAGTGGACGCTGGTGATCGTCGGGCCGACGCTGGTGATCGGGGCAATGGCGTGCTATGGGCTGTTGCCGTGGGCGGCGGCGTTGCCGTTGCTCATCGGTGCGGGGCTGCTGGGGGCGACCGGGCGGAGCATTCACACGGTGGCCAGTGCCGGGCTGATCGGTCGGTACGCCGAGGGCGGCCGGGGCGGGGCGACGTACGGCGTGTACAACGGTGCGGCAAGTTTGGCCCGCGTCGTGGGGCCGCTGCTGGCCACGTTCCTGTACGACATCTCGGCGGCGGCGACGTTCGCGACGGCCGCGGTCATCATGCTGGCGGCCATTGCCGTCCTGGCGTGGCGGCGGGCGATCGAGAACCCGGCGATCGGCTACACTGGGGCCGAGGCGTCGTCCGGTGCGTGACGGCGTGGACACCGCCGCGGAACCACAGACGGGAACGAAGACATGTCGAGCAGCATTGCCAACGGGTCGATGGCCGGGGCCAGCGTCAGCGGCGTGGACTTGAACGAGCTGGACAAGAACACTGCCGCCGACCGCGGCGAGGACGTGAAGGAGATTCACGTTGAGGACCGTCAGACCAAGCAGTTCACGCTGGAAAAGTTTTTGCGCACGAGCATCAAGCTGGGCGCCAGCGACATCCACCTCCAGGCCGGCAGCACGCCGATGATGCGGATCGACGGCCGGGCCCGGTTCCTCGATGTCGGCGAGATGACCGACGCGCAGATGGAGTCGTACGTCGAGCAGCTCGTCACCGACCCCGAGAAGCTGCAGAACCTCAAGGAGATGGGCAGCTGCGACACCAGCTACAGCCTCGAGGACGGCACCGCCCGGTTCCGCGTGGCAACGTTCCACAGTCGCGGGCGGTTCGCGATCGTTATGCGGCGGATTGTGACGACGATCCCGAACTTCGAGGGGCTGAACCTGCCGCCGCAGATCGAGAAGCTGGCCGACGTGCACCGCGGCTTGATCCTCGTCAGCGGCACCACCGGCAGCGGCAAGAGCACCAGCCTCGCCGCCGTCATCGGCAAGATCAACGCCACCCGCAACGAACGCATCATCACCGTCGAGGACCCGATCGAGTACGAGCACCAGGACCGCAAATCGCTCGTCAGTCAGGTCGAGGTCGGCACGGACAGCGAGAGCTACGCCCACGCCCTGCGGGCGGCGATGCGGCAGGATCCGGACGTGATGCTCGTCGGCGAGATCCGCGACAGCTTCAGCCTCAGCACCGCTTTGCGGGCCGCGGACACGGGGCACCTGGTGTTCACCACCGTTCACGCGACCAACGCCCCGATGACCATCGAAAGGATCGTGTCGCTGTTCGATCCGGCCCAGCGGGAGCTGCAGCAGACGCAGCTGGCCACCAACCTCATCGCCGTCGTCTGCCAGCGTTTGGCTAAAAAGCGCGACGGCAAGGGCCGGGTGCCGGTCGTCGAGATCATGCAGGCGACGCCCTTGGTCCGCAAGTACATCCTCGAGGGCGAGTTCGACAAGCTCAAGGGCAGCGTCGGCAACCGCGAGGCCGGCAGCCAAAGCTTCGACCAGCACCTGACCGAGCTGTTCCAGCAACAAATCATCGACGTCAACGAGGCCAAGCGCCTGGCGAGCAACGTCGACGCCCTGAACCTCGCCCTGAGAGGCATCGGCAACAGCGACACCCGCCTGCGGTGAACCTCATGCGACGCGGCACCGCCATCGTCGAGAAGACCACGCCCGGTCGAAAGGCCTGCTTTCGAGCGATGGTGGGCGCGGACTGGCAGAGCCACCCGCTGCGCGTTCGCCGCTGGGGCACCAAGCCTGGCCTGCACCACCAAGCCGACGGCGGCGCGATCTGCGGCATGGGGTGGGTCCGCAACGTCGTCCGCGACCAACGCGGCGACGACGCGCCCGAGAACCTTCAGCTTTGGCTTCTCGATCTGATCGTCGACCCCCGCGAATTGAACACCGACCTCTACTTCGACGGCGTGATGTACGCCACAATGTACGCGGGCTTCATCGCCTGCGGCCTCGATTGGCAGGAACACCCCGACGCCCTCGCTGGCGGCTTTCATCTGCGACCACCGCGTCCGTGACGGCCGCAAGCACCTCCGCATCGCTGAAGCCGCCTCCGCCTCGTGGAGGCGGGGCTTCACGAACTGCGGCGACGTCACCCAACGGGTGAAGCCCCGCCTCTACGAGGCGGAGGCGGTTTCAGCGACGTGCGGCACCGGGAGGCGTCGCAGGACCAACGCCCGGCGGCGACGGCAAGGTGCTGTCGGGCTTCGCGTTCGAGGTGGCACGCTTCTTCAACAACAGCCGCGGCAACTGAGCACGTCGGCCACGCGGCCGTCGCTTGCAACTCAACCCGCGTTCGCGGACCATGCGGTGATGCGGGACCAGCAGCGGCGGGAGCGGGTGGGAGCGGCGTGGCTGACGCTGGCGGTGATCTGCTGCTTCGCGGCCATGTTCCTGACCTGGGGGACGTTCCGACCGTCGGGCATGCTCTCGGGCTACGGGGACTTTTACTCGGACTTCGGGCCAAGCCAGCTGGCGCAGAGCGGCTGGCAACTGTACTTCGACGTGCCCGGGGCCCGGGTGCCGATGGCGGTCGTGCTGTTTCTGCTGGTGCTGGCGATGGCGATCGCGTGGCTGCGGGCGGTGGCGGAGTTGCCAATGCCTTGGTGGGTGCCGACGGTGCTGGCCGCGACGGCGGCGGTGGTGCCGCTGACGGCGCTGGTGGTGTTCACCTTCTCCTCGCAAGCCGTGCCCGGCATCGGGTCCGGGATGGCGGCGGGCGTGTGCCTGGGCGGCGGCTGGCTGCACCTGCAGGCGGCGCGGCCGGCGAAGCCGAACCCGGTGTGATACACTTTCTCTGATGGCCGCCATTGCTCAACCCGTGGCACCTTTGACGCCGGAGGACGTCGACGCGATGCGCGACGGCGGGAGTCTCTACGACTTGGTGGACGGCAAGCTGGAGAAACGCACGATGAGCATCGCTGCAGGTCGGGTCGTCACGCGTGCTGGGTTCCTTCTGCACGCTTGGCTCGACGAACATCCGATTGCGGACGTGATTGATGCCGAGACGACGTTTGCATGTTTCCCCGATGATTCGCGAAGGGCACGCCGGGGCGACGTGGTCGTGATGCTCACCGAGCGGCTGACGGAGGAGATGCTCACCGGCGTCGTGCGGGTGCCGCCGGATCTGGTGCTAGAAGTCATCTCGCCCGACGACGTGTTCCGCGTCGTGCTCGGCAAGGTTGCCGAGTGGCGGGCGGCGGGCACGCAAATCGTCTGGCTCATCGAGCCGGCCACCCGGCGGGCCATGGTGTTCGCCGACACCGGCGACCGCATCCTCGGCGAGGACGACCTCCTCGACGGCGGCAACGTCCTCCCCGGCTTCGCCCGGCCGCTGCGAGACTTCCTGATCGTCCGCGGCCCGGCCGTGCCCGTGCCCATGCCCACAGACGTTTAGCCGAAGTGCTCACACCTCGAACCCGCGGCGGGTCGATGGGACGTGCGTGTCGATCAGCGGGCGGGCCTCGTGCAGCAGCATGAACGTTTTGATCATCAGGCAGCAGGCCATGAAGCTGCCCACGCCCAGCAGGCCCAGGATCGGCTGGCGGTCGCCGGCGTTGAGCAAAACGAACGTCATCAGGAACAGCCACGCCGTGAGGAGGCCGGTGCTCAGCAGCGTCGCGTCCATGAGTCGCCGCGGCACCCGGCGGAGCAACTCGCGGGCGACCCAGCCGGCGATGCAGGCGAGGGTCAGCGCGAGGCCGGCACCCAAGGCGTAGACCAGCATCAACCGGCCGCCGGGCGTGAGCATGGCCGCAAACACCAACCCGCCCGCCACCGCCGTCAAACCGATCGCCCACAACGCCAGCGCCGCCACCGCCCACCGCAGGGCCAGCACCGACTCGTGCATCACTTCGTGAACGGGCGACTCCACAGTCCGATTGTTCCGACTCACGCCGCCGTGGCAAGTGGGGCAATGGCCGGGGGCAACGCCGCGGCCCGGCACGGCTCGGCCAGCGCGTCGCCCTGCACCGCGTCGACGCCCAACCGCCGGGCACGCTCGCGCTGCAACGGCGTCCGCACGTCCGCCGCCACGACATCCAGCGACGCCGCCCGCGCCACGGCCACCACCGCCTGGGCCAGTTTCTCGTCCGCCTGATCCAGCAAGGTTGCTTGGAGCCGCACAGCGTGCCAAGACGCGAGCCTTGCCAACGGTGTCGGGCCGGTGCCGAAGTCGGTGAGCGTCAGCCGCACGCCGAGTTGGTCGAGCGCCACCAACGTCGCCGGCTCCGCCGCGCCGGGCAGCATGAGTTCTAGCGCCTCGCCCGGCAAGCCGCTCGACGCCAGCGCCTGCGCGATCACGCCCGCCGCCGCCTCGATCCGCAGCACGATCCGGCACGCCTGCCCCGCCGCCCGCCAGGCGACGGCCTGATCGCACGCCTGCCGCAGCACCCATTGCTGCAGCGCCGGCCGCAAGTCCGTTGGGGCCACCTCAAGCACCGCCACGTCGCCGCCTCGCGGGTGGTGCCACCGCGGCAGCGCCTCGGCGGCAACGCGGCGGCCGAACTCGTCGAATCGCGCCTGCCAATCGAGCCGCAACGACGTTGCCTCCCCCGCCGCCGCGGCGCGCAATGCGACGGCCAGATCGTCCTCGAGAACCAGTTGCCGCTTCGCCCGCGAAGCCGCGCGGGCATCGAATCCGGCCCACCCGTTGCGGCCCGCCAGCCGCGCCTGCCGCAGCGCCGAATGCGCCCGCCGCAGCATTTCCCGCGCCGGCAACTTCGCCCCGCCGCTGGGCAGAAGCGCCGCCCCGAGGTTCGCCGGCACCACCGCCTCCAGCTCGCCGGGCAAATCGTACGACTCGCACACCGCGTCCAGCACCCGCCGGGCGATGAGGGCGAGGTCGCGGGTGTGGTGCAACGCCGGGCAGATGACGATGAAGTGGCCGCCGCCGGTGCGGACCAGCGTGTCGCCGCCGCGGAGGATCAGCCGCATTCGGTCGGCGGCGTGGCGGATTACCTCGTCGCCGGCGTCGTGGCCGTGCTCGGCGTTGAGGTGGCCCAAGCCGCGGATGTGCACGTGCAGCACCGCCGTCAGCCGGCCGGTGCGGGCGTCGAACGTCATGGCCCGGCCCAGCACGTTCTCGATCACCCGCCGGTGCGGCAGGCCGGTGAGCAAATCGACCTGCTCGTGAATCGCCGCGACCCGTTCCCGCGCCGCCAGCTCCGCCCGCTCCAACGCCAACCCGAGCAGCTGCATCGCCGCCCGCAACCGGCGGCGGTCGGGGTTGGTCTCCTCCGGCAGCACCAGCGTCGCCAGCCAATGGCCATCGGCGGCCCGGACGTCGTGCAACCGTCCCGCCGGCGGCGACTCGCCCAAATCCCGGTGCAGCCACGCCCGCGGCACCCCCACCGCCCCCGGCAGCACGGCGACCACCCGGCCAACGTCTGCGCCGGCGGCCACCACGTCGAGCAGCGCACGAAGCCCCGCGTCGTTGGCCGGCGATGGTGAACTGTGGCGCATTGGCCTCCGGAACAACGTGCCCCCGCACTTGACTTGCATCGGCGAACACGGGCGTGGGCTTTGACCGCCGCACAGGGTTTCTGTGATCCACGCTTCACCGCAGGCGGCAGCGCTTATGCTCGGCCCGACGTGATGGAAGCTGCCGAACCGACCGATGCCGTTAACGACGCGGCCGTGGACGACGCGGCCTTGGACGCCCCCGCCGCCGAGCCGCCGCCCGAGGCGGAGCCGGTGGCGGTGGAGCTGCCGCTGCTGGAGGCGGCGTTGTTCAGCACCCGCGGCCCGCTCACCGCCGCCCGCCTCGCCGACGTCTTGGAGGTGCCGACCGCCGCCGCGATCCGCCCGGCCGTGAAGCAGCTCAACGCGCAGTACGAGCAAACCAACCGCAGCTTCCGCATCGAGCACGTCGCCGGCGGGTTCGTCATGCTCACGCTGCCCCGCTTCGGCGATCGCCTGGGCAAGCTCCACGCCCGGGAGGCCGACGCCAAGCTCACCCGCCCGGCGCTGGAAACGCTCGCCGTCATCGCCTACAAGCAGCCGGTGCTGCGGGCGGAGATCGAGGCGATCCGCGGGGTGGCGTGTGGCGAGACGGTGCGGTCGCTGATGGAGAAGCGCCTCGTAAAAATCGCCGGCCGCGCCGAGGAGCCGGGCCGGCCGATCCTGTACGGCACGACCAAGCGCTTCCTCGAAGTCTTCGGCCTCTCGGGCCTCCGCGATCTGCCGCCGCCGGAGGATGCGATCAAGCGTTGACGCGGGCGACGGTTAGGGCGATGATCGGATCATGCCGGAGTACGCCGACGCCCTGCCGCACGCCCCCGCCCACCGTCGGGCGGCCGGTCTGAACCCGGCCAACCGCTTCCAGAACCTGCGGCATCACCTCGACGGCGACGAGCTCGACCGCCAACACGCCGAGGGCGAACACGACGCCTTACCCCGCCTGCCGCTGACGGTGCTGCCGGACGCCACCCGCCGGGTGATCAACCGCGTCGAGCCGACCAGCGACGTGCCGTTCGATTGGACGCTCAACCCCTACCGCGGGTGTGAGCACGGCTGTATCTATTGCTACGCCAGGCCTTACCACGAGTTTCTGGGCTACTCCTGCGGGCTTGACTTCGAGACGAAGATCGTGGCAAAGCATGATGCGGCGGCGCTGCTCCAAAAGGAGCTGGCGGCGCCGGGTTGGCGTGGTGAGCCGATTGTGATGTCGGCGATCACGGATGTGTACCAGCCGTTGGAGGCGGAGCTGGGGCTGACGCGGCGGTGTTTGGAGGTGATGGCGGTGTGCGGGCAGCCGGTGAGCACGATGACGAAGGGGGCGCTGGTGCTGCGGGATCTGGATCTGTGGCAGAAGCTGGGCGCGCTGGGGGCGGCGCGGGTGACGGTGACGCTGGTGACGCTCGACGGGGAGTTGGCGAGAAAGCTTGAGCCGCGGGCGGCGAGTCCGAGCGGGCGGCTGCGGATGATCCGCGAGCTGTCGGCGGCGGGCGTGCCGGTGAGCGTAAACGTGGCCCCGGTGATCCCCGGTTTGACCGATGCGGAGGTGCCGCGGATTCTGGAGGCCGTCGCCGAGGCGGGGGCGCGGCGGGTGCGGTGCTGCGGCTGCCGCACCAGCTGAAGGGTTTGTTCCTCGACTGGCTCCGCCGCGAGGTGCCGCTGCGGGCCGACCGGGTGGAATCGCTGATCCGCCAATCGACCGGCGGCAAACTTTATGACAGCCGCCTCCGCTGGCACCGCCGCGGCCGCGGCCCGATCGCCGACCAGATTACCGGCGTCTTCAAGGTCTTCACCCAACGCCACGGTCTCGACGGCGATCTGCCGCCGCTGACGAACCAGCACTTCCAGAAACCCGGCGGCCAAGGCCTGCTGTTTGGCAGCGATTGACGCCGCCCCAACGTGAACGGACAATGGCGTGATGTCCACCCTCGACCTCGACAACCCGGCCACACGCATCGCCGATCTGATCGAGCAGCTTGACCGCATGAACGGCGAAAGCGTTTCGGTGGTGCGCGGCGGCCAAGTGGTGGCGAAGCTTGTCCGCCCCGAAGAAGAAGCAGCGCCGGACAGTCCGCTTCCACCGCGTGAGGGCGGCGAGTGGGCGGGGAAGATCTGGATGGCGGAGGACTTCAACGCCCCATTGCCGAAGGAAGTTGAAGACGCATTCTACGAAAACAACCTCGAACTGCCACCGGCAAAGGAGTTGGTGAAGCTCTTCGCCGGAGGTAAGGCGTCGGGAGAGTCAGGGACCGATGAATGAAGCGCTACCTGCTTGACACGCAAATCCTGATCTGGTGGCTGCAGGATCGTCGGCTCGTGCGGGAGCAGGCGAGACGCGAGATTGCGGACCGGCGGAACACCGTGTTCATCAGCAGCGTGGTGCCGTGGGAGATTTCAATCAAGGCGTCGCTCAACCCGCCGAAACTCAGGTTCGAGCCGGAGCTACCGGCATTCATGCAGCGCAACGGCTTCACCGAGCTGCCGATCACGATCCGACATGCGATGGCCGTGTACAACCTGCCGACGCCGACGATCCACAAGGATCCGTTCGACCGTCTGCTGATCGCCCAAGCCCTCGTGGACCAACTGACGATCATCACGCGTGACGAGATGATTTCGCAGTACCCGGTGCCGGTGCTCGCGGGTTGAACCGGCTCACACCGCCGCGAGTTTGCGGGGGTCGGTGGCTTGGATGATTTCCGTCACGCCTTCCTGGTTGAAGCCCTTGAAGCCGTCGTTGCGTTCGAGGTTTTCAAGGTGGCTGCCCAGGGCGCCGCGGGTGCGGAAGTCCTCAGCTTGGTGCTCGGTGATCTGGCCGAGTTCGAGGCAGCGGGCCAGGCGATCCTCGGCCGGCTTCCAGCGCTCGCCCTCGGTGAAGGCCTGCTTGAGGTGGGGGAAGTCGCTGAACTTCTTCATCGTCGTGATGCCGGCCCGCTCTTCCATCTGCTGCTGGAGCTTCTCGAAGTCGAACGTGCACTCGAGGTGGTGCATGCCGGCCTCGAACAGGCTGTCGCCGTGCAGCGCGCACCAGAGGCCGACCGTCTTGAGTTCGGTGCGGTCGTCCAGGCCGTCGTGGGCGAAGTCGCCGAGGAGCTCCTCTGGGTCGATGTCGACGTCGTTGAAGGTGACGAGGCCGCAGACGGGTTGCTCCATGACCTGCGCGCCCCAGCCGGCGAGCTTGCCGGGGCTGAAGCGTTCGCGGCAGAAGAAGCCGAGCTGCTCCCACAGGGCCACAAGCCGCTTGAAGTTCCGGCGGCTACAGCGGTAGGTGTGGTGGTCGTGGTTCGCCCAGCCGAAGCCGAGCAGATCCTGCCGCCCCTTCTGCCACCGGGCGGCTGCGTTGCGGGTTTGCCAGTAGTCCCGCTCGGCGGCGAAGAGAACGTCGCACGCCAGGTCACGGCCGAGCTTGTCGATGGCGTTCGCCACCATTGTCTCCAGGTTCAGCCAGGCTTCTTCCTCATCGGCGAAGCTCTGGCGATCGCGGAGGCGGAACTGCTCGCTGATCTCGGCGACGTCGTCGAGCTTCGCCTGCCGCTCGGCGAAGAGCCCGGCGTGACCGTGCCGCTCAATGGCGGCCAGCGTCGCCGGGCCGTCGCTGTGGACCTCGGCCCAGCGGTAGGGCCCCATCGGCTTGCCGAGGATCTTCTTCGAGAGGCCGTGGGCCTGCAAAAGGTCAGCGACCCGCTCGACCTTCAGCGCCACCTGCAATGTCTCGCCGCTCATCCGCGGATCAACGGCGACACGCGGGAACATGCCGCCGGGGTGGGCAAACAAATCCCAGCCCCGCTCGCTCCGGGCCTGCTGCCAGCCGGCGTCGATGGCCGTTTGCACCCGCTCGGGCTTGTTGCCCAGAAAAATCGTGTCGACCAAGTCCGTCAGCCGGTTGCCCGACTCCTCGGCCACCCGCCGCCCGAACTCTGCGGCAAACGCGTTGCGGCCGCAAAGGTCGTCCACCACTTCCCGCACAAACGCCGACGCCTGCGGCTGGCGCTCCCACACAATGTCGGACAACGGGTTCTTCACAGCGGCATCGGCAGTCTCGGGCATGGCCGCAATTGTACCAATCCGCCAACCGCCCGCCACGCCGCTCAGCGTTCAATTCCGGCCAGCACTTCCGCCGCCCAAGCCGCGTCGCCCACCGTGAGCGGCGGCTGGGGCGGGTCGCTGTAAAGCCAGCCGGCGAAGCCGTGCTTGTCGTGGACCGCATCGAGCGTCGCACGCAGCGGGATGGCCACCGCCTTGTCCGGCTCAAGCAACGGCACGGGCAGCACCGGCAACGCCTCTGGCAGCGACCAAAGCCAGACGTCGGCCCGCTGCCACCCGTTGCCACGGATGAGCATCGCGTTGTAGCGTGGCTGGTCCGTCGGCGTCGGCAGAAGTTGAGGCCCGCCCCGCAGCAAGTCGATTTGCAGCACGTTCACCCCGGCAAGCACCAACTCGTTTCGTTTGGACAGGTAAACCTCGCGGTCGCCACCGACCTTGTTCGACGGGCTCAAAAGCTCGATCACCGTGACCAACCGCTTGCCGCTTGTGGTGCGAATCTCGACGTAACGGTGTTTCTCGATGTCGATGGGTTCGCCGACATCCATGACGGCTTGCGGCTCGGTCACCGCTAGGCCGGCAGACGTGTCGCCGCCCGTCCCTGCCGGACCACCGATTGCCACCGCGTCGTCGGCTCGTCCTAGCAGCCGCCGCGCCGCCGGTGGCTCGTGGATGAACAACATCACTTCTTGAGTCGCGTAGTAGCCCGGCGGCAACGCCGAGCTCATCTGCATAACGAACTCGTTGAGCATCGCGCTGTGAAAATGCGGCCAGACGCCAGGCTGCTCGAAGTACGGGTTCATGCCGGGGAAGGGGCTGGGCATAAGCGGCTCCGGGACCATTCTAACCGCCCCGGCTCAGCGGCGGATCGACCACGCCGCGGCGGCGAGGACGGCCCAGGTGAGGGCGAGGTGCTCGCCGAAATCTTCCAGCAGCACCATGCCGGCGTGCAGCGCCGGTCGGGCCGCGATCCATTGGTGCTCGTGGATGAAATCGACCACCACGCCGCTGAAGATCAGCAGCCCCAGCGGGGCGAGCATGGCGCGGGCGAAGCCGCGCACGCGGGGGCCACCCAGCCAAGTCGCCAGGAGCGGGCCGATCACGGCCACGCCGCCGATGAGGCCGAGGGCCAGCAGTTCGCCCACGTCCTGCCGCCGCAGCCCCAGCCACCGGCCCTCGCCGCCCCAGAGCAGGCCCAGCCGCTCGTGAAACTGCGCCAAATCGTCGATCAGGATCATCCCGAACAGCACCGCCCACCCGATCAGCCACCGCTGCCCCCGCCCGGCGAGCGCGACGCAGCCGACGGCGAGCCAGAACGCCTTGAGGTACTGGAACAGCTCCGGGTAGCCGCCGTCGACGTGCAGGTACCACTTCCACCCCTCGCCCCACCACGACATCTTGACGCCGACGTGCCCAACGAGGAACGCGAGGTCCGCCGCCAACAGCCCCACGCCCAGCAGCCACAGCAACCGCCGGGGTTCGGTGGATCCAACGCCAACGGCCGAAGGTGAAGCCGCCGGCCGCACAGCACTTAGCGGGGCCAACATGCAATCAACATACAACCTTAACGGAAAGACCGCAGCCCCCAATCTCCAGCGACGGAGCGGCTGTATAGAGATTCTGACGCGTAATCGTCTTACGTCCGCCTCCGACGCCCCCACCGCCTCGTAGAGGCGGGGCTACCTCCGCCCGTTCCTATGTAGTGCGTAGCCCCGCCTCTACGAGGCGGTGGGGGCCTCAGCGGTGCTCGCAGCACAAACTGCGTGGCATTGATGAAGCCGTCGTGGCTTGGCTCACACCTTCAGCGTCGCCTCGGTGGCGACGGCTGCTTCGTAGCGTGCTCGGATCGGGTCGACGACGTCGGCGACGAAGGCTGTCGTCTGTTCGGGGGCGCGGCCGATGTAGCGGCGGGCGTCGAGGACGTCGGCGAGGTCGATGCCGGCGAACGCCTCGTCTCGCTGCAGGCGGGTGATCAGGTCGTTCTCCCCGCCCTGTTGCTTCACGTTCGCCGCGGCGGCCTGGCTGTGCTGGCGGATCTTTTCGTGAAGATCCTGCCGGTCGCCACCGGCCTTGACGGCGGCCATCAGGATGTCCTCGGTCGCCATGAACGGCAGCTCGGCGGCGACGACGCTGGCGACGACCTTCGGGTAAACGACCAGGCCGCGGGCGACGTTGGTGACGATCCGCAGGCAACCGTCGATCGCCAGGAACATCTCCGGCAGCGCCAGCCGCTTGTTGCTGCTGTCATCCAGCGACCGCTCCAACCACTGCTCGGCGGCGGTCATGTGCGGGCTGGTCATCAAGCTGATCACGAACCGGGCCAGCCCGGTCGCCCGCTCGCACCGCATCGGGTTCCGCTTGTACGCCATCGCGCTGGAACCGATTTGGTCCTTCTCGAACGGCTCCTCCAGCTGCTTGCTCCCGGCGAGAAGGCGGACATCGTTGGCGAACTTGTGGACGCTGCCGGCGATCTCGGCGAGCGTGCTGGCGAGCTGCGCGTCGACTTTCCGCGGGTACGTCTGCCCGGTGACGGCGAACCGAGCCTCGAACCCGAACCGCTCGGCCAGCATGGCGTCGAGTTGCTCCACCTTGGCGTGGTCGCCGTCGAACAGCGCGAGGTAGCTCGCCTGCGTGCCGGTGGTGCCCTTGGCCCCGCGGAACTTCATCGCCTCGATTCGATGTTCCACCTCCTCCAGATCAGCGACGAAGTCCTGGGCCCACAGCGTCGCCCGCTTGCCGACGGTGGTGAGCTGTGCCGGCTGGTAATGCGTGTAGCCGAGGCAGGGCAGATCCTTCCACTCGGCGGCGAACGTGCCGAGGGCATCAACGACGGCCGCGAGTTGTCCGGCGACGTGCCGCAGCGCCTGGCGGTAGGTGATCAGCTCGGCGTTGCACACCACGTACTGGCTGGTTGCCCCGAGGTGGATGACGCCCTTGGCCGCCGGGGCGGCTTCCTCGAACGTGTGGACGTGGGCCATCACGTCGTGCCGCAGCCGCTTCTCGTGCTCGGTTGCCCGGTCGAAGTCGATGTCGTCGACCTTCGCCCGCATCGCCGCCACCGCCTCAGCCGAGACGCGGGTGAGCCCCAGCTCCCGCTCGCACGCCGCCAGCTCCACCCATAGCCGACGCCACAGCCCGATCTTGTGCCGCTGCCCGAACAACGCCAGCATCTCCGGCCCGGCGTTGCGGCTCACGAGCGGCGACTGATACACGGCGTGCGGGTCGAGCGACATGGGCCGACAGTCTACCGCCCCAACGCCATGCCGATCGCCTCGACCTGCTGCCGGGTGATCGCGATGTGGGCCGCCTCGTTCAGCAGCGATCGGGCGGTCTCATGGTCGACGATCAGGCCCTGCCCGATCCGCTCGCTCAGCACCGCCAAATCCTCGCTCGCCAGCCGCAACGTCTGGACATCGGGCGGCGAGACCCGCGGGTCGAGCGTGGCGGCGACGTCGACCCGCCAGCCGTCGTCCACCCGACGGACGACGATCGGGTGCTGTCGTTGATGCTCAATGACCCGCACCTCGCCGCCCTCCAACGCCGCCGCCGGCGGGTCGGGGTCTGGGTCGAACGTCGCCTCCAGCAGCGGCAGCCAGACGTCCTTGTGCAACGCCCGTTGTTGCCACCGCCGCCGCACCAACTCGGCCTGCTCCGGCAGCACCCACCGGGCGATTTCTGACGGATCCCGCCGCTGGGCGGCCTCGAGGTACGCCACCGCCACCCGCCGCACCTCCGCCGCGTCCGCCGGCCGGGTGGCGGCGGTCGAGCGGTTCACATCGGCGGGCGCCAGGCACAGCATCGACAACATCACGACGGCGAACATGCCAACGCCGCCGCAAGCCGAATGCCACGGCGGGCAGCGTGTGCCACGTTCAAGCGTCGCCAAAACCCCATCCGCCGTGGTGACGGCGGGGCTTCGAAGAGGTGAGCAATTCGCACAACACTTGGTTCGAAAGTGCGTCGTTGTGGCTGCCGATCCCCGATCCGCCGTGGCGGGTTTCGCGATCCGGTCCAAGCTGCGGCTGCACGAAACGAGTTTGTGTCGCCACTGCGGATCGGGTATCGGCAGCTACAGAACGTGTGCTCGAATCACGATTCGTGTGAGCCTCGCACCGGATGAAGCCCCGCCGTCACCACGGCGGTGGGGGTTTCAGCGACGTTCGCCGCCTCGATCTGTCGCCCCGCCTTCTCGTTGAAATCACCGTGCATCGATTGCCCGTTGATAATCCGCCGCGGTGGCGTCGCCGGCGAGCATGGCGGCGGCCCAGGCGGCGTCTTCGAGCTTCATCGTCAGTTGCAACGCGGTCTTGCGGTCGAGGAAGCGGCCTTCGTCGATCCGCTTGATGACGGCGTGGCGGAACTCGGTCATCTGCCGCACCACGGCCGGGCCGGCGGCGGAAAGTTCCGGGGCGACGCTGGCGGCCACGTCGACGCGCCAGCCGTCGTCGCCGCGGATCAGGTGGATCGGGCGGCCGTTGCCCGTGTCGATGGTGGCGGCGGCGCCGTCCTGCGTCACGTGCTCGGTTTGGTACGGGGCGGGGTCGGCGGACAGATTCGGCGACAACGCGTTCCCGGCGCGGCGGCGGGCGTTCTCCTCGGCGTATCGGGCGGCGAAGAACGAGGCAACGGCGGCGGCGAGTTCCTCCTGCCCCGGCATTGCCAGCGCTCGGGCGGTTGCCTCGTCGCCGGCGAGTCGGGCGGCCCGGAAACCGTTGGCCGCGGCGACGGGCGAGGTGCGATCGACTGCCGCCGACGCCGGGAGGTCCAGCGGCGGCGGGCCGGCTTCTTCGGCCGGCTCGGCATCCAACTCGATGGCTTCGCCGCGGATGATCTCCACCCTCACGGGCGGTGGCGGCTCTTTCGGCGAATCGAGGTTTGTGCCGTCGAGGATGAGCACCTGGAACTCCGCCAGCTCGTCCAGCGTCAACGCGACGTGCTCGGCCGTCGCCCGGTCGGCGATGGTGCCGGCGCGGACGGCGGCGAGCAACTCGTCGAACAGCCGCAACAGCCGCCGGTCGGCCGGCGCCTGGGCGATTTGCCGCGGCGTGACCTCGTCCACCCGCCAGCCGTCGGCGGTGCGGGCCAGGGCCAGCTCGTCCGTCTCGTCGAGGTCGCTGTTGAGCGGGAACGCGTCCTCGTGCGGCGGGAAGATCAGCCGGCCGTCGTCGCCGCGGACGTTGACGAAGCCGCGGCGGGCGCGGTCGGCGGCGCCCGGCAGCACGTCGGTGGAGAGCCGCGGGTTGGGCTCGGCGGCGGGACCGAACTTCTGGTCCAGCAGCGGCTTGAGGTCGTCGCGGATGCGGCGGACGAACTCGATCCGCAGCCACATCGCCTCGGCCTGCGCCGGCACCGACGCCGCGGCGACGGCCTCGGCATCGAGGGCGGCGGTGGCCTGCAGCCAGCGGACGG
>CAYLSV010000056.1:12959-22092 GCA_964386435.1 uncultured Tepidisphaerales bacterium | reverse complement strand
ACGAGCGGTCGCGGCCGGACGTCTTCGTGCCGCCCAACGACGCCGAGACGCAGAAGAACGTCGACAAGATCGAAGGCGACGCCGTCTTTAAGAAAATGCTCGTCCTGCCGCAGTATCGCACGAACCGGCAGGCCCGGACGTTTGCCCGCATTCGGCCGCACGTGCCGGAGGTGGCGTTTGCATGGGACGTGGATCCGGGCGAGCATGTCGATGGCTTGGCCGAGGCGTGCAGCAGCGTCGCTCGGCTGGGGCATTCGGCGTCACTCGTGCAGTGCTGGCTCGAGACGTCGCCGGTCGAGGCGGGCGACCGGACGGTGCGTGTGCCGGACGATCTGGGGAACGAGCAGCTGCGCGTGACGAACAAAGGCTCGCTGGCGGACCTGGACGAGCGGTTCAACGAGCGGGCGATCGAGGCGTTCTTCGACCGGCCGCCGCGGAAGCTCAAGCGTGGCGAGACGCCGGACCCCGTCCCGCCGCGGCTGCGGCCGGCGATGCGGACGTCGGCGGGTTATCGCGAGGCGGGCGATTCGCAGTTGCCCGGCACGCTCTTCGACCCGCGGCCGTACGTGCTGACGCTTTCGCCGCGGAAGGATGAGACGACGTACCGCTTCCTCTCCGCGGCGAAAGGGCCGGAAGTGTGCCAGCAGATGCGAGCGGCATTGCTGTCCAAGGCCGGCGACGACGCCCCGCCGATGTTGAGCGGGCACGACGCCAACACACGGCCGCTGCAAGGCCCGCACGTGGCGGTATTGCCGCTGGCCGACGTCGGCTTCCGCCACTCCCGCGGCCACCTGCTCGGCCTTGCCGTTGCCTCGCCGCGTGACATCGGGCGTAGCGATCGCGTGGCCGTCGTGCAGGCGTTACGCCAAGTCGACCACCTCAAGCTCGGGCCGCTCGGTGTGTGGGACGTGCGTGTCGCCGACGCCGCGGAGGATCGACGGGGTTTGCAGATCGAGACGTGGACCACGCCGAAGAAGGGGTCAGTGTGCTGGGCAACGGTCACGCCGATCAGCCTCGATCGTCACGGCAAGTCGAAGGATCCGGCCGGTCAGCAGGACGAGATCGCCGGCATCATCCGCCGCGGCTGCCGGGAGGTTGGGCTGCCCGAGCCGCTGCGCGTCGTGCCGTTTCCCGTCTCGCCGTTCAATGGGGCACCCAACGGTTACGATTACCCGCGGCAGCTTCGCAAGGACGGTTCGAAGCGGCGTCAGACGCACGCGATGCTCTGGTTCAACGAGCCGGTGGTCGGGCCGGTCTTGCTCGGGGCCGGTCGCTATCGCGGCTGGGGCGTTTGTCGGCCGTTTAAGGAGGGCGGACGATGATCGACTTCACGGCGTTTTTCAAGCAAATTCATGGCTTCGAGCCGTTCCCTTGGCAGCGGATGCTCGCCGAGCAGGTGCTGGAGCGTGGCCGGTGGCCGAAGCTGATTGACCTGCCGACGGCCAGCGGCAAGACGGCGTGCATCGACATTGCCATCTGGGCGATGGCGTGCCAGGCGAGTCTGCCGCCGGACGAGCGGACGATGCCGCGGCGGATCTGGTTCGTCGTCGACCGCCGGATCGTCGTCGACGAAGCCGCAGAACGGGCGGAGAGGATTCAGCGGGCGATTGAGGAGAAAGAGGAACTGGCAGAGGTCAAGGCGTCGTTGTACGAGCTTGCCGGGACGAAGCAGACGCCGCTGGCGGTCGCCCGTCTTCGCGGTGGTGGCAACGTGCCGCCGGATGAGTCGATGGAAGAACGCGACGAGCGACTCGAACGCGAGGCGATCAACGACTGCTGGCAGACGGTTCCGACGCAGCCGGCGGTGCTGACGAGCACGGTCGACCAGCTTGGCAGCCGGCTGCTCTTCCGCGGCTACGGCATGTCGCCCAACCGTTGGCCGATCCACGCCGCCCTCGCCGGCAACGACTCGCTGATCCTGCTCGACGAGGCCCACATCGCCGAGCCGCTGCGGCAGACGTTGGCGTGGGTCAAGCACCACCGCGAGCATGCGGCCGAGCCGGTGCAGACGCCGTGGCACTTCGCGTTCATGTCCGCGACGCCGGGGGCGGTCGACGACGACGATCCGTGGCCGATTTTTCCGAAGCCGGAGCAGCGCGAGGCGGCCCTGAACCATGACCTGCTGCACAAGCGACGCCACGCCGCCAAGCCGGCGCAGCTCGTGACGATCAACACCGGCGCTAAGCGGGACGAAAAGAAGGTCGCCGCCGCCGTGGTCGAGCAGGTGAAGACGATGCTGGCCAAACGACGCCGGATCGCGGTGATGCTCAACCGCGTCGACTCCGCGTTGGCCAGCGCCGCGGCACTTAAGAAAGAGTTGGCGCATGCGGCCGGCGTGCACCTGCTCACCGGCCGCATGCGGCCGATCGACCGCGGCTCGCTTGTGGCGCAATTGACGACGCTGTTCGGCGTCGGCCAGGACGACGACGGCGGCGGCCCGCCGCAGGTGTTGGTCACCACGCAATGCTTAGAGGTTGGGGCCGACTTCGACTTCGACGGGCTCGTCACCGAGTGCGCGAGCCTGGACGCGCTGCGGCAACGCTTCGGCCGACTCAACCGGCTCGGCGGGCGGGCGTCGGTTGCCGCCGTCGTGATGACGTGCGAGAACGACATCAGAACGGATAAGGAACTGGCCAAACTCGATCAAGCCGGTGAGGCGGCCGACCCGATCTACGGCAACGCGCTCGCCCGGGCGCACCAGTGGTTGGCATCAATCGGCGACGAAGTCGATTTCGGTATCGACGCACTCGACGCGGCCTTGGCAGCGACGCCACCGGCCGACGGTACGGCGAAGCTGCTCAGCCCGAAGCGTGACGCCCCGGTCATGATGCCGGCCTACCTCGACGCGTGGTGCCAAACCAACCCGCGGCCGGCGGTCGAGGCGGAGGTGTCATTGTTCCTGCACGGGCCGCAGGACGACGTGGCCGAGGTGGAGGTCGTGTTTCGCGCTGACCTGCCGGATGCGCTGACGTCGCACCAAGTGGAGGAGGTCGTGCGGCTTTGTCCACCGGCACCGGACGAGAAGCTTCCGGTGAAACTCGGGCGGCTGCGGGCGTGGCTCACCGGGAAGAAACTAACAGCCGACGCCGACATCGAGGGCGCGGCTGAATCGTTCAAGCTGACCGGTGCGCCCAGGCCGCCCGTCCCACGCATCGTCCGCTACCGCGGCGGGCAAGAGGAGCAGATCGAGGTGCTGGCGCCGGATGCCGACCTGCGGCCGGGCGACGTGCTGGTGGTGCCGCTCGACGGCGACATGCCCGAGGTGCTCGGGAGCAAACCGCCAGAGGCGGCGCTCGACCGGTTTGACCAGGCCAATCGTGCCGCAGGTCGGTGTTGGATCAAGCGGAGCACCGAGGACGAGGTCGTGACGCGGGTCAAAGTTCTGCTTGGTCGGCCGGAAGATGCCGAGGGCGATGACGCGGAGGAGAAGCGACACGCGGCTCGGGAACTGCACGAGTACCTGCCGGAGGATTGGCGGAGCGAAGAACTACCCGACGTTCGCGGCGGCTGGCAGTACCACCTGCACCCGGCCGGCGGTGTGATCATTGTCTGGCCGCCGCCGGACAAGCCAATGCCGGTCGATCCGTTCGCCGACGCCGATGATTCGCTAGCCGCTACGCACGAAAACGCCGCCCGCCGGCTCGACGTCCACCAGAATCAGGTCACCGACTTGGCCGTGCAGCTCGCTCGGAAAGCGGCACCTGCGTTCACCGCGGAGGTCGCCGACGCCGCGCAGCACCACGACGACGGCAAAGCCGACGCCCGCTTCCAGGGCCTGCTGCGCGGCGAGAGCCTGCCACACGTCACGTCTGACGTTGCCGCGATGCTCGCCAAAAGCGAGGACCAACCAAGCCGCACCGAGGACATACGCCTTCGCGAGTTGCTCAAGCTTCCGAACGGTTGGCGTCACGAAATGCTGTCGATGCAGCTCGTGCAACAACGAGACGCCGATGCCGCCGACCTCGTCCTGCACCTCATCGCCAGCCACCACGGTCACGCCCGCTGCTTCGCGCCGGTCGTGATCGACAAGCACCCGCACGAGATCACGATCGGCGGCGTGACCCTGACCGTCGAGCAGCAACAACATTGCCCGCCCCACCGGATCGGCAGCGGCGTTGCCGAACGGTTCTGGCGCCTGACCCGACGGCACGGCTGGTGGGGCCTGGCGTACCTCGAGGCGATGGTCCGCCTCGCCGACCAGCACGTGAGCCGTTTCCCACCGAAGAACAAGGAGGCCGCCGATGCCTAAACCGATCCCCCTCAACGGCCTCGACGGGGCCAACCCGCTCGGCTTCCTCGCCGCCCTCGGGACGCTGGTGTTGGCCAGTGAACGCTGGCCGGACGCGAAGCTCTCGTGGCGGCCATACGCCAACAGCTACCGGCCGACGCTGCACCACGCGGCCGATGGCGCGCAGGAATTGGTCGACGCCCTGCACCAACTCATCAAGCGCGAATTGGACGCCGGCATTCCCGCATGGGCGGAACCGCCTTCGATTAAGGGCTGGTCAGCCAATGGCTTCCGCATGCTGTCGGGTCACGCCGCACGCGTTGCCCACGAACATTCGCGGCCCGCCCGCCTGATCGCTGGCTTCGCCTCGGACGCCGTTGCCAAGGAAGCGAAAGCACCCGGCGGACCGCGCCGCGAAACAAGCCTCAGCCACGCCAACGGCCAGGGGGAACAGCACCTGCTCAAGTTTTACAAGGAGATGGTCGCGGACCTGGAGGTCGACGACGTGGCGGCGTCGCTCCTCCGCATCTGGCGTTACGCCCGCGGCAACCCTCGCTTCCGCTGGGACCCCGCTGATGGCCGAAACTTCCCAGTCGCCGTCGGCAGCGCCAACACCGAAACGAGCGGCGTTGAACTTGGGGCGAACGTTCTGGCCTTTAGCGCGTTCGAGATGCTGCCGAGCTTTCCCGCCGGAGCCGAAGAACTTGCGACGGTCGCGTTTGCCCGCTTGCCGGTCAGTGATGGCCGAAGCGGCGTGACGTTCTCCTGGCCGGTCTGGGAAGGTCCCGCCTCGGCCGATCTCGTTCGAGCTTTGCTCGACACGCCGTTGATCGTCAAGCACGAGCCCGAGAATCATGTCGTCAAGCAGCGCGGACTCCTCGCCGTCATGCGCTGCCAGCGGCTTATCGGGCAAAAGAACTTGTTCTTCAGCGAATCCGTCGCGGTTTGAGTCCCACTGGAGAACTTCGGGCAGAGGCCCGTCCATGTCCAATCCTGCTACCCGCACCACGACTCACGTCGCCGTTGCCGGCGATGACGCCCTGACGCTCGACATGCTCGGGCAGTTCGTCTTCTGCCCCCGGCGGTTCCACCTCATGTACGTCGAGGGCCGGTGGGCGGACAACGCGTTCACCGTCGACGGGCTCAACCAGCACCGCCGGGTCGACGAGCGGGATCACCTGCTGCCGGCGGTCGATGACGGGGACGAGCCGCCGGCGACCAGCCGGTCGGTGCCGCTGAGCTCGCAGACGCTTGGCATCACGGGCAAACTCGACCTGGTGCAGACCGACGGCGACGAGGCCGTGCCGGTCGAAACCAAGCGGCGGCGCGTGCCCGATTGCCCCGGCCGGGCCTACGACACCGTCCGCGTCCAGCTCATGGCCCAGGGCCTGCTCCTGCGCGAGCACGGCTACACCTGCCACCGCGGCGTCATCTACTACGCCGGGAGCCGCACGCGGGTCGACGTGCCGTTCGACGACGCGCTCGAGCGGCTCACGCTTGAGGTCATCCGCCGGACGCGGCAGGCGGCGGCGCGGGAGCAGATCCCCGAGCCG
Organism: uncultured Tepidisphaerales bacterium; assembly: GCA_964386435.1. Lineage (GTDB taxonomy): Bacteria > Planctomycetota > Phycisphaerae > Tepidisphaerales > Tepidisphaeraceae > CAYLSV01. Next base: position 16,311 of record CAYLSV010000056.1, on the reverse strand, counting down.
CTGGAGGACTCGCCCAAGTGCAACGGCTGCTCGCTCAACGCGATCTGCCTGCCGGACGAGACGCTGGCGCTGCGGGACGTGCCGCGGCTGCGGGAGAGTGCAGAGGTGACCGGCCTGACGATCGCGGGCAAGCCGGTGCGGCGGATGGTGCCGACCCGCGCCGACGGCATGCCGTTGTACGTCCAGGAGCAGGGCAGCTTCGTCGGCAAGACGAAGGGCCGGCTGACCGTGAAGCTCAAGGGCGAACAACTCGCCGAAGCCCGGCTGGCCGACGTCTCGCAGCTGGTGCTCATGGGCAACGTGATGGTCTCGGCCGCGACGGTGCAACTGCTCTGCGAGGCCGAGGTGCCGATCGTGCACCTCTCGCGCGGCGGCTGGTTCTATGGCGTGACGAACGGCGTCGGGCTCAAGAACGCCTACGACCGCGTCGCCCAGTACCGCGCCGCCGGCGACCCCCGCCGCCGCGTCGAGTTCGCCCGGCAACTGGTGCTCGACAAGGTGCAGAACCAGCGGACGCTGCTGCGGCGCAACGGCGAGCGCGGCCGGGACCACACGCTCGCCCTGCGCGACCTGGACGATTTGCTGCCGAAGATCGAGCGGTGCACCGACGAGCCGCAGCTGCTCGGGTTGGAAGGTGCGGCCGCGGCGGCGTACTTCCGGCGGTTCGGCTCGATGCTCCGCCCGGCCGACTTCGACGCCGACTCGTTCGACTTCGCCCAGCGCAACCGCCGGCCGCCGCGTGACCCGGTCAACGCCCTGCTCTCGTTCACGTACGCCATGCTCGCCAAGGAGTGCACGACCGCGCTGATCGCCGAGGGGCTGGACGCTTATTGGGGGCTGTACCACAAGCCGCGGCACGGCCGGCCGGCGCTGGCGCTGGACCTGATGGAGCCGCTGCGGCCGCTGGTGGCCGACTCGGCGGTGCTCACCGCTATCAACACCGGCATGGTCAAGGGCCGGCACTTTGAGGTCGCCGCCGGCGCGTGTGCCCTGCGGCCGGCCGGGAAGAAGGGGATCATCGGCGCGTACGAGGCCCGGCTCGACCAGCTCGTCACCCACCCGCTCTTCGACTACCGCTGCAGCTGGCGGACCGTCCTACGGCTTCAGGCCCGGCTGCTGGCCCGCTGGCTCCGCGGCGACGTGCCGCGCTTCCAAAACATTGTCACGAGGTAGCAATGAGACGCCGGTACCTGCTGACCTACGACGTGGCCGACGACAAGCGGCGGGGCAAGCTGTTCGACGCGCTCAAAGACGTCGGGGAGCACCTGCAGTTCAGCGTCTTCCTCGCCGAGCTGAGCCCGATCGAGCTGGAGCACCTGCGCGGCCTGGCCCGGCAGATCGTCCACCACGATGAGGATCAGCTCCTGATCGTCGACCTGGGCAAAGCCGACCCCCGCCAAGCCGGCCTGCCCGACGACATCGAGGCCGTCGGCCGACCCTTCGACCCCCGCCCCCGCGTCCTGGTCGTCGGCTAAGCTCGCCGGCGGAACCGGTTTCCGTTACCCTACCTCTGGGCCCGGTATGTCACCCCAATCGAGCAGCGACGTGGTCGCCAAACCCCCGCCCCCGCTCGAAGTCTTTGGCAATTGAAGAGTTACATCACCTCCCCCCATCCAAAAGCCCTTGCCCATCCGTCATGCACCATGCCCCCTCGCAACCCGCGACGCAACCATCTCTCCGTCCACGGTTTACACCCGAGGGCCCTTCCGCAGTCATCCGACTGCGGCACCGTTGAAGCCTTCGCCACGTTCTGTTGCGTCACCATCACATTGCCTTCCGCAGTCATCCGACTGCGGCACCGTTGAAGCTTGGAGAGGGTTGAGGTGCCGGTGGCTACCGCCAGCCTTCCGCAGTCATCCGACTGCGGCACCGTTGAAGCGCGAAGCGAGGCCCCAAACCCAAGCCGGCGGCACGCCTTCCGCAGTCATCCGACTGCGGCACCGTTGAAGCCAGCCACGCCACGCGTTGAACGTGTAATCGGTCCACTCCTTCCGCAGTCATCCGACTGCGGCACCGTTGAAGCTTCGCTGCTGCTGGACGTCGGCATTTGAGCCGAGTCCCTTCCGCAGTCATCCGACTGCGGCACCGTTGAAGCCACGCATGGCATGGATGGGCGAGAGGCGTGCGAGAGCCTTCCGCAGTCATCCGACTGCGGCACCGTTGAAGCACGTGGTCCGACGTGGCCGCCGCAAGGATTGCCGCCCTTCCGCAGTCATCCGACTGCGGCACCGTTGAAGCGCGTCGAGCGGTTGCAGCGTCGGCGACACCGCGGCCCTTCCGCAGTCATCCGACTGCGGCACCGTTGAAGCGCTGGTGAAGGCGGCCGAGGCGCGGGCGCTGCTGGACCTTCCGCAGTCATCCGACTGCGGCACCGTTGAAGCAAAGCTACCGCAGCTCAACGCGAGCGATGGGCGCACCTTCCGCAGTCATCCGACTGCGGCACCGTTGAAGCACGTCGCGGAGCGGGTCGGAGCTGGCACCAGAAAGTCCTTCCGCAGTCATCCGACTGCGGCACCGTTGAAGCATGCCCCCCTCGCCGCTCTCGGCGTCCTCCTTGATGAGCCTTCCGCAGTCATCCGACTGCGGCACCGTTGAAGCTTTGTCGCCGCGTAGGTCGGCCCGCGGCGGGCCTCACCCTTCCGCAGTCATCCGACTGCGGCACCGTTGAAGCTCTGGTGGCAATGCCGTACGTCGTCTGATAACGTCCTTCCGCAGTCATCCGACTGCGGCACCGTTGAAGCCACCCGCAAAAATAGGTGAAAAACTCCTGAAAACCCCTTCCGCAGTCATCCGACTGCGGCACCGTTGAAGCGGGCCCTCTTCGGGTTGCGTGGCACGACAACCGCCCCTTCCGCAGTCATCCGACTGCGGCACCGTTGAAGCCACGCCATTCCGTCGTGTTCGTGCCATCGCACCAGCCTTCCGCAGTCATCCGACTGCGGCACCGTTGAAGCTTCAAGCTTGGGGCGGCCCATGCCTTCGCCCGGCTTGCCTTCCGCAGTCATCCGACTGCGGCACCGTTGAAGCCAGCCGCCGCTGCACCGTGGTCCGCGACTGCCCGGCCGCCTTCCGCAGTCATCCGACTGCGGCACCGTTGAAGCGACTTCGCCTAGCCCCTCATATCCGTCAGGCACCACCCTTCCGCAGTCATCCGACTGCGGCACCGTTGAAGCCGTAGTTGATCGCCTGGTTGTACGGCGGGTCGGCGCCTTCCGCAGTCATCCGACTGCGGCACCGTTGAAGCTCGTCCCAACGCCAGGCGTACCAACCGGCGACACACAGCCTTCCGCAGTCATCCGACTGCGGCACCGTTGAAGCACTCGGGTTGAGCGTTGAACGTCGGGGCGGGCGG
>CAYLSV010000056.1:0-12943 GCA_964386435.1 uncultured Tepidisphaerales bacterium | reverse complement strand
CAGTCATCCGACTGCGGCACCGTTGAAGCCTTCCGCTTTTATGGCTCAGGTCCGGTGCTTTTCCGCCTTCCGCAGTCATCCGACTGCGGCACCGTTGAAGCGAGCGACGGGAACGGGGGCGAGAACACGCTGAAGCCTTCCGCAGTCATCCGACTGCGGCACCGTTGAAGCCTACCGCATCGACGTCAAGCGTGGCATGGTCGTGCTCCTTCCGCAGTCATCCGACTGCGGCACCGTTGAAGCCGACGAGGGGCCGGCCGACAAGGGCACCGGCCTGACCCTTCCGCAGTCATCCGACTGCGGCACCGTTGAAGCACGGCGTAGCCGGTGTCCTCGAGCGTGCGGTTGTACCTTCCGCAGTCATCCGACTGCGGCACCGTTGAAGCACCGTTAAAAAGTTGTGGCAGGTTCGTCCAAACGGCCTTCCGCAGTCATCCGACTGCGGCACCGTTGAAGCCACACCGTTCGCCGGGATTGGCAGCGAGATGTTTTCCTTCCGCAGTCATCCGACTGCGGCACCGTTGAAGCACCAGGTCGCGCTCATCATCACAGTCGAGCCGCAGGCCTTCCGCAGTCATCCGACTGCGGCACCGTTGAAGCATTCCCGGCTAGGGGTGTTGCTGCCAACCTCGGCCCCCTTCCGCAGTCATCCGACTGCGGCACCGTTGAAGCGTTTTTTCCGTCGCATGGTCGCAGCGGGCACCTGACACCTTCCGCAGTCATCCGACTGCGGCACCGTTGAAGCTCGAGTGGGGATGTCGATGATGTCTTCGGCACGTGACCTTCCGCAGTCATCCGACTGCGGCACCGTTGAAGCCGGTGTCGTACCACTGGCGGAACCGGCGGATCGACGCCTTCCGCAGTCATCCGACTGCGGCACCGTTGAAGCACGCTGCTCAGGTGGCGTCGCCGTCGCACCGACCGCCTTCCGCAGTCATCCGACTGCGGCACCGTTGAAGCAACTGCAAATGGACTACACGTCGGTTGACTTCGACCCTTCCGCAGTCATCCGACTGCGGCACCGTTGAAGCAACTCAAGCACCCAGACGAGCGGATCGTCCGCCCCCTTCCGCAGTCATCCGACTGCGGCACCGTTGAAGCCCGCAGGTTCGCGTCCCGCAGGTTCGCGTCCCGCCCTTCCGCAGTCATCCGACTGCGGCACCGTTGAAGCCTCCGTGTGGGGGTGGGGTTGTGTGGGCCGTTGCCCCTTCCGCAGTCATCCGACTGCGGCACCGTTGAAGCAACGAGGTCGCGACATTCGTGGGGGTAATGGGCATCCTTCCGCAGTCATCCGACTGCGGCACCGTTGAAGCACAAGCTCACCCGGGTGGTCGCCGGACTGATCCTGCCTTCCGCAGTCATCCGACTGCGGCACCGTTGAAGCATTCTCGCCGCCGCCGCCAACTGGATCAGCCAGGCCCTTCCGCAGTCATCCGACTGCGGCACCGTTGAAGCGGGACCGTGACCGGTTTGCCCGGCGTCATCCCTTTCCCTTCCGCAGTCATCCGACTGCGGCACCGTTGAAGCAAGGTGGAGATGATCGGTTCGCCGCGGGCCACGATGCCCTTCCGCAGTCATCCGACTGCGGCACCGTTGAAGCGCCGCTGGCAGTTTCGTGAGCCTGCCCGATCCGATCCCTTCCGCAGTCATCCGACTGCGGCACCGTTGAAGCGAGGCCGACGCCGCCCGCGTTGAGGCCGCCCGCGCCCTTCCGCAGTCATCCGACTGCGGCACCGTTGAAGCGGACCGGCTGCTCGCCGCACGTGCCGCAGCCAAAGACCTTCCGCAGTCATCCGACTGCGGCACCGTTGAAGCCCACTGCTGGCGGCGGTTGAGCGACTTGTAGCCCGCCTTCCGCAGTCATCCGACTGCGGCACCGTTGAAGCTTTCGGCCACAGGTACGGCAGCACCGGCTTGCCCCTCCTTCCGCAGTCATCCGACTGCGGCACCGTTGAAGCGGCCTGCCTTCCCTCCGCCTGGACGCACTCGAAGGCCTTCCGCAGTCATCCGACTGCGGCACCGTTGAAGCCCTGCTCGCCAACGCGGCCAAGGGACCGAAGGTCGCCCTTCCGCAGTCATCCGACTGCGGCACCGTTGAAGCCGGCCAGTAGCCGAGCCTGACGGGGCCGCCGTTGTCCTTCCGCAGTCATCCGACTGCGGCACCGTTGAAGCCATACCGCCTTCACCGAGGGCCAAGACTCCCCGGTCCTTCCGCAGTCATCCGACTGCGGCACCGTTGAAGCCTCCGCATCGCCCGCGCCCTCGGCGTGACGCTGGACCCTTCCGCAGTCATCCGACTGCGGCACCGTTGAAGCTTTGGCCTTGCCGGCGCAGGCCGGGCCGTTGACCTCCTTCCGCAGTCATCCGACTGCGGCACCGTTGAAGCTTTGGTGTGGCCCGCCCGCGACTCATCGCGGGTCGACCTTCCGCAGTCATCCGACTGCGGCACCGTTGAAGCGGTCAGCAGCTGCCGGCGGTCGGCCACGTCGCCCGCCTTCCGCAGTCATCCGACTGCGGCACCGTTGAAGCATCGTAGTGGTTCGTCACGTTCGGCGACCCGCCCGCCTTCCGCAGTCATCCGACTGCGGCACCGTTGAAGCACGCTGCTCAGGTGGCGTCGCCGTCGCACCGACCGCCTTCCGCAGTCATCCGACTGCGGCACCGTTGAAGCTCCGAGGATTTCGGTGGCGGGCGATGACGTTTCGACCTTCCGCAGTCATCCGACTGCGGCACCGTTGAAGCAGCCTACCCGATCGTCACGGCTCCGACAACCGCGTGCCTTCCGCAGTCATCCGACTGCGGCACCGTTGAAGCACGCCCGCGGCTTGGTGCCAGGCGACGCGCGATGTGCCTTCCGCAGTCATCCGACTGCGGCACCGTTGAAGCGAGGCCGACGCCGCCCGCTTCGCCGCCGCTCGTGACCCTTCCGCAGTCATCCGACTGCGGCACCGTTGAAGCGTGCAAGGCCGCGACGGGCGATTCTGTGGTAGCTCATGAACGGCGGACACCGGATGGGTCGTGGTAGTGCCTCGTTGTCGAGGCGGTGAACAAGCTGGGAAGAAGATGCAATGGTGCGTTGTTTTTGCCGACGCTGGTGTTCGGCTTCGTGCCCGGCCCGAGTAACGAGCTGCCGTGCCGGCCGCTGGCGGACAGCGTGGTCACGAGCTTGATCACCACGTTGTGCAGCCGATGGGCCGTGAGCAGGTCGCTGTCCCGCGCCACCTTGAACAGCTTGACGTACAGCCGCGGGAACAGATTCGCACCGCCGGCTACGCCGCCGTCGCCACCGAGCAGAATCGCCTCGGCCAGAAGTTCCTCCGGCCCGACGGGCACCAATCATTCGGGCCGATGCGTGTCACGCAGGGCCCGCGCCTTGTGCAGGTACACCATGTCGCCGCCGATGTCTTTGAAGCCGACGAACCGAGCAATTGTCATCAACGCCCGCAGCACGTTTAGGCCGATCGCTTGGGTGCGGGACCGGATGTTGTAGATCACTGTCGGCAACAGGAGACGATCGGCGATGGCGCGGAAGTAACCTACCGTCTCGGGTGCGGCCGTCGGGAGGTTTGGGTCGGGGCGATGATGACGGCTCGGGCACCGGCGTCGACGGCACAATTGCTGAGCCCGAGCACCGCCGCGAGCGACGAGTCGATCACCAGCACCGGCACCCGCCCCGCCGCCCGCTCGACTGCGGCCGTCATCACGGCCCGGCGGATCTCCGGCGAGACGGCCAACCCTTCGCCGGTGGTGCCGAGGACGATCAACCCGTGCACGCCAGCCTCGAGCAGGTAATGAACAACCCGGTCGAAGGCGTCGGCGTCGAAGTCGCCGGCGGGTGTCAACGGCATGATGACGGGCGGGACGATGCCGTGGAAAAGGCGGTCCGACATGAGCGGGCTCAGCGGGTTCAGAGGGCGTGGCGGCGGGCGGCGGCGGCGTGTCACCCGGCCGACGCGGCCAGATGAGACTGAAGGCGAGCGACAGCACGATGGTCAGCGTGTTGCTGATCATGCCAATCCAGTAGGCGCGAACGGGGATGAGCGGCGCCTCGCGGAGCAGGCCGTTGCTGCTGGCGATGTACCAGATTTTCGGGATCAGCGAGATCGGCAACGCCACCAGCAACGCGGTCGGCCCGACCCGGCGAAAGAAGATCAACGTCAGGATGATCCCCCCACCGCGCCGCCCATCACGCCGCTGACGAAGTTGAGCAGGTCCACCAGGCTCTCCCGCTCGAACGAGTGGATGATCAGCGCCAACCCGATCATCACCGCGACGGCAACCGCGCTGATCTTCTTGACGATGACGAGGTAGTTCTTCTCCGGCGCGTCCTTGTTCAGGTAGCGGCGGACGACGTCGGTGGTCGCGGTGGTGGAAACGACCTTGATCCTCGAGTCGAGCGAGCTCATCACCGCAGCCATGATCGCCGCGATGATCAGGCCAGTGATGCCCACTGGTAGATAATTCATCACGAAGTGTGGCACAATCTCCTCAAACGTCATCGCCGCCAAAGTCGCCTCCGCAAGCGCGGTGTACAGCGCCCACGAGTTCGTGCCGACAAGGTAGAAGAAGATCCACGTCAGAACGCTGGCGACGAGCCTGATCCACACGGCTTGACGGGCCTCGCGGGTGCTGCTGGCGGCGATGTAGCGCTGCACGACGGTCTGGTTGCTGGCGTTGTTGGCGATCGCGTCGAACGCGCCGATGAACAAAAGCGTCCAGAACGTCCGCCGGGCCATGTCCCACTGCAGCTCGCCGTGGCTGAACTTCCCGGCCTGCCACGCCCGGCCCAGCCCGGCGAAGTAGCCGTCGGGCATTTGCCCCGCGATGGACACGAGCATCACCGCCGTCCCGAATCAGAGCATGATTGTCTGCACCACGTCGGTCCAGATGACCACCTCGGTGCCGCCGATCACCGTGTAGATCAGGACAAACAACCCGCCGAAGTTGATCACAGTTCCGGCGCTCAAGTCCAGCAGAACGCGGATGGCGATGCTCGCGAGGTAGAGCACGGCGCTTAGCCGGATCATCTACGCGAACATGAACGCGATCGCGCAGTAAAGCCGGCTGAACCGACCGAGGCGATGCTTGAGGAACTCGTACGCCATGGTGTGCGGCAGCGGCCGGAACAGCGGGACGAAGTAGATCAACGACATGGTCAGCCCGATGACGACGGCGTAGCTGCCCACTGGCAGCCGCCAGTCCAGCGCGAAGGCGGCGGCGGGCAGCGTGAGGAAGGAGATCGAGCTGGTCGACGTCCCGACCAGCGAAAGTCCGACCACCCAGCCCGCCATGTTGCGGCCGCCCAGGAAGTAGCCCTCGATGTCCCTATTCCGCCGCCCGTACCAGATCGTGAACGCGGCGGTCAGGGCAAAGCACATAAAGATCGCCGCGGCGTCACCGAAGCGAAGGGACGCAGGCGGCGTCAACATGATCAATCTTTTGGAGTACTCACTGCTTCGTCGGCAAGCGAAACTTGGCCGACGTGCTGGCGGTGCCGCCGCCGACGCCGACCGGCAGCCTTTACTCCACCATCTCATCAAACCCGCCGGCTCAACCTCGGACACTGCCGTCGGTCAGGACGAAGTTGCCCTCGGCCTGATCGAGCACTTTTTTGTTCAGGTCGTAGTTCATGATGCCCAGCGAGCGGTTCACCTCGCTCCCGGGGCTGACGGTGGTCTGGATCCCGACGCTGCCGAGCTGCCCGGGGTGGTTGGCGAAAATGCCAGTAACAACAACGAGAGGTGTTGCCCGCATCAAAATCAGCCCAATGCTGGGTGACGTGACATCAACAGACGAGGACGACGGAGCGGCGATGGTGATCGACTCGCTTTCAACGCCGTTTGTAAACGTGGTTGTAGCGTCTCGGCCACTAATGATCCTTACATCCAATGAGTCGAGCGTATTGGCGGTATCGAGGTAAGGCTACAGCTTTCATCGGAGTGTATGTCCACGCCACAGTCGCCCCAGGCACGATCTCCGATGCTCGTGCCACCGCCGGTCGTCACGAACTGGTTTGACGTGCTGCTGACAGTCAGGAGGCTTGTCAGCGTGAGTGACCTGCCTCCGCTTCCTGTCGCCACTGGTTACGGGAGTTCATCCGGGCCGATGAGGCCCAAGGAGAACCCGAGATGGCACGCAAACAACACACGCCCGAGCAGATCCTGGTCAAGCTCCGCGAGGCCGACGCACGGCTCAACGGCGGCAGCACCGTCGCGGCCGTCATCCAGCACCTGGGCGTCGGCGAGCAGACGTACCACCGCTGGCGGCAGCAGTTCGGTGGCAGGTCAGGCGATTGAGGCCAAGCGGCTCAAGGAGCTCGAGCTCGAGAACCTGCGGCTCAAGAAGGCTGTGGCCGACCTGACGCTCGACCTGACGCTCGACCTGACGCTCGACCTGACGCTCGACCTGACGCTCTACAAGCTGATCCTGAAGGAGGCCAACGGCCCGGCGGAGATGGCTGGCGACCAGCGGCGTCGAGACGCTCTACATCGAGCCGGCGAGCCCGTGGCAGAACGGCTCCTGCGAGAGCTTCAACGGCAAGCTGTGCGACGAGCTGCTGGCGGTCGAGGTGTTCGAGGGCCTGCGTCAGGCACGCGAGCTGGCGACGGCGTGGCGGCTGGGGCACGACCACCGTCGTCCGCACAGCAGCCTGAGCTACCTGCCGCCGGCGACGTTCGCTGCGACCTGCCCGAGCCTGGCAAAGCCACCTGCCGCGTCGCCGGCTCCGGTCGCTCCGCTCCCTGTACCGCCGACGCGGCGGCATCCCGTCGTGAGCCTACTACCACTAACCTCTACTCCCTGAACAACTGGCGACACGAAGGGGGAGCAAGTCATGAGGTTGGCGCCCGCGGATGTTACTGTTTGGGTGATCTCCTAATCGATCGGCGGATCAACACAAGGGTGGCCGACAAAGTTGCTCTCGTCGAATGTGATGAGCGTGGCGATCGCGTCGTGGCGGCAAGCGTGAGGCTGGCGGCCATGCCGAGGGCTAGCGTCCGCAGTTGCATGGGTGTTTCCTCACGAAGGTGCAAGCATCCATGGGCGGTGCCGATTAGGTTGAGCAGCACGCACGATGTGGCTTGCCCATCTCATTTGGTTCAGGATGTCTCGCCAACGGTGGCCGCGATCCGGTCCTGCAGGCGGAGCCTGTCGAGCGCCCCATCCTTGCCGGAGCGGAGGTGGCGGCGCATTGCGGCGGTTGGCATGGGCTGGGCCCGCCGCAGCTTGGCCCAACCGATCGACTTCGACGCCGACGGCGAGTTCTTCTTCCGCTACACCGTCACCCGCACCGGCATCGGCCGACGCAGCGACCAAGCCTCGATGCAGTTGTTCAACAAGGACAAGGCCGTCAAAAACCGCCCGATGAGCGTCGGCATCTCCAGCCCCGATGTCGCCGATGTCGGCCTGGGTAATGCGAGCCGGACCCTCGATGAGAAGCTGGCCGGAGGCCAAGCGCACATCTTCATCGCGAAGTTCACCACCTCGTCCATTCGGCCGGACAAGCTGGAGAGTGGCTGTTCGCCGACGTTGAATTGCCTCGCGAAGTGCTCGAGCCGGACGCCATCTTTGAAGCCGCTTATGATGGTGTCGGGGCGGAGCTGGACCTTTAGACCGGGAACTTCGGCGACCTCGAGTTGCGGTTCAAGGATGTCCGTATCGCCGCGACGCTGGAAGAGGTCATGGCCGAGGAGCCGGCCGAGCCGGGGGCCTTCAATCATGCGTTCCGCCCGTTGCGGCAGTTGCAGGTCGCTGATCAGGGCACGCATGCCCTATCGATCCAGTGGGCAGCGGTGTCGCTGTTGCCCAACTCCGACGGGCCGCCGGACGTGTTGCTTCCAAGCGCACACCCTTGATTGGGTCGAACACGTGTCTCTACCAACTGGCCGGGCCGGAGGTGCGGCAGGCCGCCAAGCCGCCGCCGAACGAGCGGTTGCGGCTCGACGATGCGCCTTCTTTCGAGTCGGAATTGCCGCGGGAATTTTTGCGGCCGTAGCATCGCCACCATCGACGCCGACGGTGAGCAGCAGGTGCTCGACGCCCCGCACGACCCGGTCACCGGGGACGGAACCGGCCACTACCAGCCCTGGCCCGGCACCGACGACGGCCTCGTGTACCAAGGCAGCCGCACTTTCACCGACACCAGCGGCCAACCCCTCATGTTCAAGGGCGACACCAACCTTCAAGGCCGCACGAGCGCGGCTGGAGCTACAGCCAGCCCGGTTTGTTCGATTGGGATGCCGACGGCGAGCTCGAGGTCCTCGCAACGACAACACCGCCACTCTCCGCCTGCAAGACCGCGTTTCCGGCGACATGATGAGCGTCCGGTCCAGCGACTTCACGTACGGCGGGCAGAAGCTGCCGGTCGGCTGGCGGTCGCGCATGACCGCCCTGCCCGGCGATCACGGCTTGGCCGGTGATGATCGGCCGGTGCTGCTTTACATCGTGCTCGACGCCGTGCTGTATCTGGGCGTTCCGGCCGTTGACCTTCAGCGACGGTTCGCCGTTGAAGGTCTCGGGCAGCGCCGGCATGAGCGGCCGGACCTAATCGCCACCTGCGACTGGGATGGCGACGGTCGGTACGACATCCTCTGCAACTCCGCGGCCAACACCGTCCCGGTCAGCGAACGCGACGCGGGCCGCCGGATCTACGACCAATCGCTGCGGATCGCCGCGGCGTTCTGGCTCCGCAACATCGGCACCAACGATGCGCCCGAATTCGATCAACCCCGCCGCTTCCGCTGTAAAGACGGCGGCATCATCCGCACCAAAACCCAATCGTTCAACATCGAACCGGCAGACCTCGACGGCGACGGCGAGCTCGCTTTAATCATGGGTGACGGGCCGGGCTTCGTCTTCGGGCTGCTGCGTGATGAACTTCGCCGGCACTGATGCGTCGTTTGATGCGTCGCCATGTTGCCGCCCATGTCCAAGCACGTTCAACAGTCGCTGGCCGGGCTAATTGGTCGTATTGCGCCACGCTCGTGATCGATGAGCAGGTGCTGAACCATGATCACGTCGAACTCTGCTTCGACGGCTCGGAGACGTTCGCGAGAATTCTCGTCAACGGCACCACCCTCGGCCAAACCCGCAACATGCATCGGCGGTACCGCCTCGACGCCAAGTCGGCGCTGCGGGCCGGTGGCAACGGGTTGGAGGTGAGGTTTGCTGCCTCGCTGCCGGAGCTATGGGCCGCCGACGAGCGGCAGGGCCCAATGCCTTGGGCCGGCGGGTCGACCCGACCCAGCCCGCCGCACAACAGCACCCGCCACATGAGCTGCGACACCGGCTGGGACTGGGCCCGGCCACGCCCACAAGTGGCATCTGGCGGGCAACGCGGCTCGAAGGCTGGACCTGCGGCCGGCTCGGCGACATCCGCCCGTTCGTGGTTAAGGCCACCGCCGAGCAGACGGTCCTTGAAGTCCATGACGACGTCGTCGGGAATGGCAAGCCTAACGCCAAGGCTCATCGAGCCCGACGCCGACGACACCAACTGGCCGGTCCATGGTGTGAGCCACGGCAGCGGGATGAAGCTGCGGATCAACCGGCAGGACGTCTACTGCAAAGGTGCCAACTGATTCCCGACGAGCTCTACCCCGCCCGCGTCGACGCCGACCGTTACCGCCAGCGCCTGCAGCAGGCCGCCGCGGCGCTCGTGAACATGATCCGTGTCTGGGGCGGCGGATTGTACGAGTCGGACGATTTTTACGAGCTTTGCGCCGAGCTGGGCCTGATGGTGTGGCAGGACTTCACCTTCGCGTGCGCGACCTACAGCGAGACCGCGGAGATCGCGGACGAGGTCGCCGCCGAGGCGCGGGGCAACGTCGCCCGCCTGGCCCGCCACCCGGCGCTCGTTCTGCTCAACGGCAACAACGAGAACCTCTGGGGCTACCAGAAGTGGAGCTACGACGGACGCTCGACGCGTCGGCTTTGCGGCAATCGCCCGTGCTGCAGCACGTTTAATCCGGCACCACGAGATGATCGCCGACGTCGGCGAGCATCGCCCGCAGCTGCGCCTGCAACGCCGAGCGCTGCGCGGGTCGGCCTTCGTGTCGAACATCAGGTAAGGCGCCCCCTCAAACGTGACGTACTTCCACCCGTCCCGCCGCAGGATCCCCCGCCACGGCCGGTCGACCGAAGGGCCATGCATCGGCGGCACCACACACTGCAAGAGTGCCGCGTTTGGCCAGCGTGACGAATCCTCCCGCCGGCCACGGGTCATCACGCCGCTGTAGTCGAACCCGGCCATGTCGTCGGGCGGTTTGATGCCGCAGAGGCCGAGGGTTGTTGGCGCGACATCGACGTGGTTGAGCGGTGCGTCGACCGTGTGCGGCAGGCGGTAGTGGTTGGTGCACGGCCCGCCGATGATGAACGGGATGTCGATCGACTCGGCGTACGGGGTCATCTTGCGGAAGTGCCCGTGGCTGCCGTGCTGGTCGCCGTGGTCCGAGAGGTAGATGACGTAGGTGTTCTCGGTCATGCCGAGTGTGTGGAGGTGCTGGCGGATGCGGCCGAGGTTGTAATCGAGGTTCTCGATGAGCCCGTAGTAGCCGGCGAGCTCGACGCGAGCTTGGGCCTCAACCTCCGCGATCGGCGGGACGTTGGCCCGCAGTTGAAGCAATGCCGCGTTGTGCCGGCCGAAGTCGGCCGGCGGCGTGTACGGGTCGTGCGGCGGCTGCACCGAACACACCGTAAAAAAACGGCTCCCCCGCCTCGTGCCGCTGCGTCAGGTGCTCCAGCAGCAGGTCGGTCAGCCCGTCAGTCTCAAACGTCGACAGCTTGTACCGCGGCACGTCGTCGTCGCGGTGGCCGTGGACGTGGCAGTCGAACTGGGCGTTGTTGTTCTCATAGCCGAGCCACGTGGCAAACCCGCTCGGCCGGCTTGTTCTCCAGGACCGCGTCGAGGCTGTCCTCCACGCACCGCTGCCGCTCCACGGCGCGGTGCCCGAAGCCCATCGCGTCGGCCACGGCCGCTTCGTGCCACCCCAAGCCGTGTTCGCTCTGATCCGCCAACAGCAGCACCCGCGCCCGCCGCAGCCGCCGGGCGTCGCAGTGTCCCCTGCGGCTGAGGGATCTGAGTTGTTGCCGTTCGTCAAGGGATGGCGTCACCCGATCAAGCTTCTTCACCCGTGGCCTCCGTGCCTGAGTCACCTTAAAGCTAAACGATCAGAATCCGTCGCGCGATCCATGATGGAGCACTAGGTGGGTTCGTCTTCTGGAGAAGCTTGGAAGGGTAGAGCGATCATTCCTTAGCTTGTGCCGATGATGCTGCGGGTGGCGGGATTCGGAAGAAGCGTTCTGCGTTGTTTGTCGTGAGCTTGTTCAGTGCTTCCACGGTGGTGCCCCGCGTCTGGGCGACGCAGGTGGCGATGTGGGCGACGAAGGCGGGCTCGCAAATCTTCTGTTTTCGCACTGGTTCGGGCGATAGGTAGGGGCTGTCCGTTTCCAGCAGCAGGCGGTCGTCAGGCACCGAGGCCGCGATTTCGCGCAAGGTGTTGTTCTTCTTGAACGTGACCGCCCCGGTGAAGCCAATGAGGTGGCCGGCGTCCAGGACCCGCTTTGCCTCGTCGGCGGTGCCGGTGTAGCAGTGGAAGACGCAGCGGACGCCGGGCTCGTTTTTAAGAATCGCCAGCGTGTCATCGATCGCCTCGCGGCTGTGGATGATTACCGGCCGGTCCAGCTCGGCCGCCAGCGACAATTGGGCAGAGAAGCTGGCGTGCTGCACGTCCCGGGGGGCGTCGTCCCAGTGGTACTCGAGGCCGATCTCGCCGATGGCGACGACGTTCGGGTCGTCCTGAATCAGCCGCAGCTCGGCGGTGGGGTCAGTGGGGTTCTTGTGGGCGTAGGCCGGATGGACACCCACGGCGGCGAAGACGTTCGGCCGACTCGCGGCCACGGCCACCGTCTGCCGGCTATCGGCGAGGCCGGTGCCGATGCTGATGACGCGGTCGATCCCGGCGTCGGCGGCCCGCTGCAGCACGGCGTCAAGCTGCTCGCCCAGGCGGGGGTCGGTGAGGTGGCAATGCGTGTCGATCACGCGGCGACGGTAGCCGGCTGCTACGCTGGGGCATGGCCCAGACGATGGACGTCCGCATCCCGCACCGCCTCGGCAAAGCCGAGGCCAAGCAGCGGCTGGCGTTGGGTCTGGCCAAGATCGACCCCGCCGCCCTCGGCTTGCAGCAGGTCCGCCTGACCAACCAATGGGACGGCGACACGCTCGACCTCGAACTCGGCGCGTTCGGCCAAGTCGCCCGCGCCGTGGCGACGGTGGATGAGGAAGAGGTCCGCCTGTCGATCACCCTGCCCTGGCTGCTGGCCCGCATCGCCGAGACTTTGCGGCCGAAGGTGCAGCAGCAGGTGCAGAACCTGCTCGCCGCCCCGCGGCAGACGCTGTGAGGGCGACGCCCGGAGGATGTACGCGCATCGCTGAAGCCCCCGCCGCTGCGTGGGCAGCGGTGGGGGCTTCAGCGACACACGCATCCGAGGGTGGTAGAAACAGGACCCTCGCTCATAATCGCCCCGCCGCTGCCGCGGGTTAGGGTGCGGCATGCGGACGCTGCCGGCCTCATCGTTGTTGCTGCCGATCGATTGGTCGCTGCTGGGCCTCGTGCACGGCTACCGGCAATGGGTGTCGCCGCGCAAGGGTTTTGGTTGCCCGCACCGGTTGCTGCGGGGTGGGCGGTCGTGCAGCGAGTTCGGCCGCGATGTGCTGCGGCGGTGCGGGTGTTTGCGGTTCCGCGAGTTGATGCGTCGCCGCTTCGCCCGCTGCCGGGCGGCCGCGGAGATGTTGAAGGTGCTGGAGTACGAGTCGAAGGAAGATCGCCGCCGTCGCCGGGCGGCCGCCAAGGCTCGGCGGGAGGATCGCCAGCCCTGGTGCGACTGCTACCCCGGCTCGTCGCCCGTTCCCAGCTGCGACATCGGCCCCATCGACTGCGGCATCGGCGAC
>CAYLSV010000055.1:17078-22131 GCA_964386435.1 uncultured Tepidisphaerales bacterium | reverse complement strand
GGCGGCGACACGGGTTCGAATCCCGTTGGGGTCATTCAAACAGCAAAGCCCACGGGTTGAACCCGCGGGCTTTTTGCATTAACGAGAGGTTCCGCCGGTCACTTGTTGCGGGGGTCGTCCATCGGAAGTGGATCAACCGAGTCGATCACGTCGTTGCCGGTGGTGGCGGCGGGGGTGATGGTGGTGCGGGTGCCTGTGTTTTGGCCGGGGGCAACCTCGCCGGGGGCGCGGGTCGGGAGGATGAGAACCTCGACCCGGCGATTCTGAGCGCGGCCGCCGGTGGTGGCGTTGTCGGCCACCGGGCGTTGGTCGGCGTAGCCGACGGCGGCGAGTCGGTTTTTGCCGACTCCGGCGCCCATCAAAGCTTCGGCGACGCTGATGGCACGGTGGCTGGAAAGGTACCAGTTGTTCGGGTGCAGCCGGCGGGTCCGCTCGTTGCCCACCGGCACGTTGTCCGTGTGGCCGGCGACCATCAACTCGTAATCACTGGCCGATGGGCCGTTGAGGATGTCGGCGAAACGGGTGATGGCCGAATCGGCACCCGGCTTGACGACCGCACTGCCGCTGTCGAACGTCAGATCGCTGGTGAACCGCACGCTGCCGCGCTCGGCATCGAACGTCACCAAGTCCGGGTTCTGCGAGGCGAAGCGGTTGAGCTCGTTGACCACCGTCGGCGGCAGCGGCGCGCTTTGGCCGGTGAGGGCGGCGTCGAGGGCCGATTGCAGATCGCTGTTCTCACGGCGGAGCGCGTCGATCTGCTGGTCCTTGTTGGAGATGAGCTGGGTCGCGTTCTGGCCGAACCGGCCGTCGCGGTCGAGCTGGCCGGAGAGGGCCTCGCTCTGGCTCTTGGCCGCCAGCACGTCGGCCTGCGCCTCGCCGAGCTGGGCCCGCAGGCCCTCGTTTTCGATGCGCAAGGCGCGGTACTTTTCATTGGGCACCACGCAGCCGGCGGCCATCACGGGCAGCACGGCGGCGAGGAGCAGCAGTTTGGTGTTCAAGTTCATGGTGGGTGCCGTTGGGTTCACTTCTTGCCCAGCACGAGGCCGACGATCAGGAAGACCAGCGCCAGCCCGAGGCCGGCGGCGCCGATGATCATGGCCGGGGCGTCGCCGAAGTCGAGGATGGCGGGCATGTGGCCCAGCGCGATGCCGCTGACGGCCAGCAGGCCGACGAGGCAGATGATCGCCGCCGCCAGCGCGGCCCCGGCGAGGCCGACGGACAACCCGTCGTTTTCCTCGACATAAACCGCCGCGCCGCCGACGGGCGTGGCCATGGTGCCGCCGACGGGTGCCGCGGCCACGGCGCTGCCGCCCAGGGCGCTGCCGCCGATGCCGGTGCCGCCAAGTTCGCTGCCGCCCATGCTCCCGCCCATCGCGGTGCCGCCGGGGCCGATGTCGTCGAGGACGTCAGCCCCCAGGCTCGTGTCGTCGCTTTCGCGGGTCAGATCGAGCAAACCGCTGCCGCTGCCGGTGGCCTCGACGGAGTATTGGTCGCTGACGCTGCCGCTGATGGCGGTCTGGGCCATCGGATCGGCGGAGCCGGTGTCGTCGAGGACGCTGATGCCGCTGCCCGAGGCGCTGGAGGCGTCGCCGCCGAGGCTGCCCGAGAGGCCGATGTCGGCCGCGGTGTCGTCGGGCGAGATGGCTGCGCCGGTGTCCTCCAAGCTCAGACCAGGCCCGCCGGTGTCGGCGAGGGCGATCGCGCTGCCGCTGGCCCCCGCGCCGCCGGAGTCGGCCAAGCCGATCGGGCCGCCGGTGTCGGCAAGGTCGACGCCGCCGGTGCCCAGTTCATCCTTGAGCGACTCGACCTGATCGACCTTGTACAACACCTCGCCGCCGTCGCGGAACTCGCGGAGCTTGCCCTCGCGGACCAGTTGCTTGAGGCCTTCTTCGTCGAGCCCGAGCTCCTGCTGGGCCTCGGTCATCTTGATGAACATCTTCGCCATGGGGCGGCTCCTTCGGTGGTTGAAACGGGCGGAAAGTCGGGGATTAGTTGCCGGCGTCGGCGTTTTGTTCCCGCTCCAGCAGCCGGCGGACGTCGTCGGGCGTCGGGCTGGCGTTGCGGAAGTCGTCGAGCTGCCGGTCGTACCGCACGTCGCGGGCGGCGATCAGCTCCAGGGCACGGGCACCCTTGGTGTACTGGTAGGCGATGAGCGTCTGCCGCTCCACGTCGAGCAGCCAGACCCCCCACAGGTTGCTGGCGATCTGCCCCGGCATCACGTACATCTCGCCGCCCTCGGCCAGCCCGTCGGGCATCACCGCCGGGTCGGCGTCCATCGGCAGCATCGGGGCCGCGGCTTGGGCGGCGGGCGTGACCGGGCCGAAACGGATCAGCAGCACGCCGAGGATGCACGTCAGCAACGCCGCCAACATCCATAACGGCGTGGCGAGCGGGTGGCGAGCATGGGTGCGGGTGGGCGTCGTCATCGCGGTAGGTCCGGGCACTTTAGCGGTTCCCCCGCACGCGGTTATTGTCGGCCTCGAGCTCTATCAACTCCTGCACGTCGCCCGGGCTGGGCGGGGCGGAATTGAAGTCGCGCAAACCGCGGTCAAACCGTGTTTGCCGGGCGGCGACAAGTTGCAGCTGCGGCGTGTTCCGGTCGTCGGGCTCGACGCTGTAGCCGAGCAGCACCTGGCGGTCGACGTCGAGCAGCCACAGGCCCCACGAGTCGTCACCGAACTGGGCGGGCATCATGAACAGCCCTGCCCCGCCGGCGATGGAGGCATGCGGTGACGGTGCGGCACTGACGTGGGACGCGGTGGTCAGCAGCCACATGAGGGCGACGGACGCCGCGCCCACGGCCGCCCATGCCGCCGGCAGCAGCTGGTGCGAGGTTCGGGCGGGTTGTGCGGAAGGCGCGGCCACGGCCCCACAGGATAACGTCACCCGCCCGAGGCACCAAACCGGACCGTCGGCCGGCGCTACCCTGCCGCCGTGACGCGGCCCGAGGTGGTGAGACCGACCACGCTGCAGCCGGGCCGGCCTTTCCAGTTCGGACTCGCCCGGCAGCACGCGGTGCGGCACGTCGAGCTGCCGATCGAGAACCTGCCGGCGGCGCTCGACGGGTATCGGATCGTCCACTTGACCGATTGGCACGTCCTGCCGACGCCCGCGCCGGCGGACATGAAGATGCTGGACGCGTTGGCCGCCGACCCGCCGGACCTCATTCTGATCACCGGCGACTACGTCGACGACCGCCACGACCCGACGCCCGCCCTGTCGACGCTGCGGCGACACCTCGCCCGCCTACCCGCCCCGGCTTACGGCATCTGGGGCAACCATGATGTCGCCCTGACCGCCGACGTGCTGGGCGACGTGAAGCTGATCGACGGGCAGATCGCCCGGCTCACCGTCGACGATGCGACGCTCGAACTCATCGGCCTGCCGGGGCAGTGTCGGACGGACTCCGCCCGGCCGCTGCTGCAGCAGCTTTGGCCGAATGACGCCGACGTGCGAATCGTGCTGAGCCATTACCCCGACAACCTCCGCCGGCTCGGTCCGCTCGGGGCCGACCTGTGGCTGGCCGGCCACACCCACGGCGGGCAAGTCTGTTTGCCCGGCGGTCGGCCGATCCTGATGCACGACACGCTCGGCCGCCCGCACCATCAGGGCCTGCACCGCCTGCACAACACCTGGCTGCTCGTGGGCCGTGGATTAGGCTGCAGCACGCACTTGATCCGCACCTTTTGCCCAAGCGAGTGGTGGCGCATCACGCTGCGCCGGGTGCGATAGTTCACTTCATCGCGACTTCGTCCAGATCCAACGCTGCGGGGTTCACCGGCTTTCCCGTGCGGCTGGAGAGGTGCGCGGCGAGGCAGATCCGCAGGGCCTCGATGCTGCCGCGAATGTGGTTGTCCGGCGGCTCGCCGATGGCATGGGCGTGCAGCAAACTGCCGAGCGAGCCCATCATCCCGGCGATCGGACCGGCTAGGTCGTAGTACGGGCCGTGATGTGGGATGTACGGGTTGTGCTGGGCCCACGGCGGCTCGTAGATGTGCGGCGGCAGCTTCATCTTGACCGGGCCGGCCCGTAAATCCTGCCACAGGTGGACGAACTCGTCTTCCTCAGCACCGGGGATGTGCCAGTTCCAGTTGTGGCCGTGCTTGATCACGCCGTTGTCGCACATCAGGTGGCAGCGGACGCGGTGCCGCTCGACGCCGGAGTGGTTCTCGTGGTGGTACGCGATTGTGCCATCGGCGAACTCGTAGATCGACAGCGTGGCGTTGCTGCGTGATCGGCTGTACACGCTCACGCAAGGCTGGCCGATCCACCATCGCAGCAAGTCGACGTGGTGCGTCGTGTGGCCGACGGTGGCGGGTTGGTCGCCGTCGTCCCAGATGCTGCCGCGCCAGTACGACTGCAACTCGATTGTCCGCGGCCGGCCCATCCGTTCGGGTGAGAGCAATTGCTTGACGGCGTAGTTCGCCGGGTTGTACCGGCAGTTCTGGTTGACAGCCAACGGGATGCCGGCCGCCTCGGCGATAGCGGCGAGCTTCACCGCTTCGCCCAGCCGAATGGCCGGGGGCTTGTGGATCATCAGCGGCTTGCCCGCCTCGGCCGCCGCCTCGACCACCGCCCGCCGCCGATCGGCCGCCTCGCCGCGGGGACCGAAGCAGCAGTCGAGCACGTCCACGTCGTCCCGCCGAATCAAGTCCTGCCAGTTGCGCTCCACGTCGCCGATCGGCAGGTTGGCGGCTTGTGCTTCCTTCACCCGCTCCGGCTCGATCTCGCAGGCGGCGCGGATGTCGTACCGCGCCGACGCGTACGCCGGCAAATGCATGATGAGCATGACCCAGTGCAAGCCGATCAGCCCGACGCGGCCGTCGAGCTTCATCTGTTCGTACGGCAACCGGTACGGTGGCAGCTCGAAACTCAGGGGCGGGGTGGCGTTCATCGGCTTAGTCAGTGGGCACCCACCGCCGCCGCGCGGCGGGCCGGCTTGAAAAGTGCCGATTCCATGCGCGGCCGGAACTCGCCCGAGGCCGCGAACGTGCCCAGCAGCGACGGCGGCCAGTCGCGGTCGGACGTTTTGAGGAAAAGGTCCGGCCCACCT
>CAYLSV010000055.1:0-17018 GCA_964386435.1 uncultured Tepidisphaerales bacterium | reverse complement strand
GCCGGGCCAACAGCTTCAACGTCGCGTCGGCCACTTCATCCACCGCCGCCGCCGCATCGGCCGATAACGCCACCACGCCGACGTCGGCTAGAGCGCGGGCGGCAACGTTCAGCCAGCGCCGGTCTGGAAAATCGGCCACGTCGACCACCGGCACGCCGGCCGCTTCGAACGTGCCGCAGTCGCATCGCGCCCGATCCGGGCCGTCCACGAACACGGCCGCCCCGTCCTGCTTGAACTCCTCGGCCGGCAACACCCGCCGCCACCGACCGCCAAGGATCGGCAATGCCGGTTGTCCCGGTGTCCGCCAGCAAACGCGCAACAACGCCTCCAGGAACGCCCGCCCCCCGGCCGGCAGCGTCTCACGTTCGGTGACCGCCGCGCAGGCCTCGACGCCCGCCGCGTCTGTGACCCGGACGCGCCGCACCGGCCCCGCGGCGGCGTCGAGCTGCCGCAGCGCGTCGATGGCCGCATCGTCCTCGGCCGCGTCGTCCAGCGTCGCCGGGTCGCCGGCGATCGGCACGTGCAGCACCTGCCGGTAGTCAGCCGCGGCCATGCACTCTCCCATCCGCATGAAGGAACAGCAACCGCCGGCCGTGCTCGGCCTGCCAGCGCAACACCTCCCGGCACCGTGCCGTCGCCCGCCGCGCCCGCAGCCCGTCGAGCTCCGCGTTCACCACCAGCAACGCCTCGGGCCGCGCCGGCTGCTGGGCATCGTGCCGCACCACGCACGTCGGCAGTCCCGCGGCGAACGCAGCCCCCGCCAGATCGGCCGCGGCCATCAGGTCGTCGGCCACGATGACCCACTCCCGCGGCCGGATCACGCCGCCCCCCCGAAGGACAAAAGACGCCGCCGGACACGCCCCTTCCCGGTCGTGCCCGTTGCGGCGAGATTGGACTGAAACATTGAGGCCATCAAGTTACCCGGCGGCCCCCACAACATACCTGATGCCGCTGCCACAGGTTCGGCCAAACACGCACGCCGCTGCCCGAAACGCGCACGGGTTGACCGGTCACGGCAGCACGAGCTCCACACCATCGGGCGCGTCGGCTTCCACACGCACCTCGTCCCCCTCGCGCCGTGCCGTCACCTTCAGCATTCCCCGCGCGTGAGGCACCTCGCCGGCGGCGTGAGTTAGATCGCCCAGCTTGGGAGCCACATGCACCACCTCGCCTCGCGGCAGATCGGCCAGCCGCACGCCAAGCACCTGCGTCGTCAGGAACCACGTCGGCGCGGCCGCCCACACGTGGCACAAGCTGCCGTTGGCGTCGCCGCCCAGACTCTCCCACGTCGTCCATGCCCCGTCGCGGACCATGGGACCGAACGCGTGGCGGATGAAGTCGATCGCGGCCTGGTGTTCGCCGAGCTTCGCCAGCGCCTGCAGGACGTAGTGTGAGAAGTACGCGTTCGTTCGCACGCCGTCGCGGACCGGCGCATGATCGAGGCCGAGGAAATTGTCGCGCAGCTGCCCCAGAAGCCAGGGCCGCACGGCGGCGAGTTGGGCGTCATTCACCAGATCGGTGAGGAGCGCCAGCGTGTTGCCGTGAACGCTTGGCGACGATCCTTCGGGCAAATCATCAAAGACGCCGGCCGCCTCGTTCCAGTAGGTTTGCTGCACCACCACCGCGTGCTGCTCGGCCTCCGCCCGGCACGTCGCCGCCTCGGCTCCCCGTCCGGCGGCGTCCAGCAGCACCGCCAGATCGCGCATGCCCATCACGAAAAATGCGTTCATCACCATTGACCGCGGCTCGCGGTTGCGGTGCTGCGCGATGTCGATATACGGCTCAAGTCCGCTGCCGTCGATGAGACCCGACCTGTCCTTCAGCCCCCGCATGCCGTCGCCCAACCGGAGCCAGCGATCGACGTGCTGCGTCGCGAGCGTGACATCGCCGGTGTCCTCCACATACCGCCGGCCGCAGGTGGCCAGCAGCAGCGTGTAGTCCGGGTGCCGACCGGGGGCGACGCTGTGGGCGCCGGGCCGAATCAGGCCGGTTTCGCCTTGACCTTCGAGGAACAGCTCGACGCTCCGCCGCATCAGCCGCGGGTCGTGGTGGCAGACGCGATCAACGTCCCATGTCACCAGGGCATCGCCGACGTACGCACCGCGCTCCCGCCACGGGCAGTCGAGGTAGGCATCTTCCGAGCACGCGATCAATGCCTCCCGACCGAGGTGCCACAGCTTTGTGAGCAGCGGGTCGGAGCAGGCGAAGCTCGTTGTCCGCGGCACGGGGTAGAGCGCCTGCGTGACCGACAGCTTTCTGACCTGGAACGCCTTCAGCGGCCCGCGAATCAGCACCTCGATGAACCGGCCGCCGCGGGGGTGGAACACGTGCCAGGTGCCTTGGCCGTCGACGCGGGCGCGGTCCATCATGTCGACCATCGACCGCTCGTGCAGGTACGCCGCCCCGACATCATCACGGCGTTCGGTGTAGGCGAGATCGATCGTCGTGCCCGGCCCGGCATCGAACTCGAGCAGCGGCCGGCCGAGGTACTGGCCGCCGAAGTCGTACAGCAACGCGAGGCCGTCCCGGTCACACGGCATCTTGCCGTCGCCGATGGGCCGCACGTCGCTCCACGCCCGCTGCCGGGCCGGCGCAAGAAAGCCGTCGATCAGCTCAACCCGCGTCGTCGCCTCCACGTCCGGAAACTCGGTCAAACTACCCGGCAAACGCGGCACAAGATCCCCCGCCAGTTCCCGCGTCCGCCACGGTCCGGCGACCTCCACCGCCTTCGGCAATGTCACGCCCGCCGCCGTCGGCAACGCCAGCACGAGGTCGTTCACATCCCCGGGCAACGGCAGCCACCCGAGCAGCCGCGTCGTGCCCGCGGCCAGCCGGAGGGTGAACTCCCGCCGATGGTGTGCCGGCACGTCCGCCGCCACCGTTGCCTCCACCTCGTTGCCGTCGGGCAGGAACACCCGCTCCAGCGACGTCGCCAGCGTTACCGTCTCGTCCGCCGCCGCGTTGAGCGTGAACCAAATTGCCGCGGCAAACCAGTTCTGATTGTCGAACGCCCGCTTCGACTGCACCATTACCGACCGCACCTGCTCCTCAAACTTCGGCCGCACCAAGAATCGTGCGACGGGTCCACCGAGCGTCACCTCACGCTCGTCCAGCATCGCGATTGGCCGCGGCGCAAGCGGCCCCCACTCGCCCGCCGCCAACGCCACCGCCGCGGGCCAGTCGACGTGATTCTCCGGTTGCCACCACGCCTCCTCGCCCGGCCGCTCGACCCATTCGGCCGGATTCAGCGCGAACGACAGCCGCACCGCTTTGCCTTCGAACGATTCGTCCCGCGACGCCAGCCAATGCCCGTCCGTCGCCACCATCGTCTCGCCGGCGCCGGTCAACCACGCGATCAATCCACCACGATGAAGCTGGCTGTGGAAGCTCTGCGTGCCATAGTTGTTGACGAGCACGGCGATCACATTCCGCCCCGGCCGCAGGTGCTTGGCGATCTGCCACGAATCGAATTTCGGCGCGATCGGAAAGAACCGTGCCGGCCCGTGACCGACAAGGTTGCCGTTGACCCATAGCCGATACCGCGTGTCGGCGAAGATCGCCAGCGTCGCATCGTCCGGCACCGCGTCGAGCGTGACATCCCGCCGAAACCGCGCGTAGACGTTGCGCGCGTCCGCGGCCACGTTGGCGGGCCAGATAAAGCGGGCATCGGCTGGGGGGTCGTTCTCGGGCATCGTCGGGCGACCTTAACCAACCCCCAGCCTGCCCGGCTTCCGCAGAACCGCGTGCGATTCGCGCAACGCCGGCGCCATGCGGTACCGTCGCCGCCGACTTATGCCTCGACCGAAGAACGTCATCATCCTCTGCAGCGACGAACTCCGCGGCGACTGCGTCGGCTACGCCGGCAACCGCGACGTCCGCACGCCGAACATCGACGCACTCGCCGGCGAGGGGGTGGCGTTCATGAACCACTTCGCCACGTTCCCCAAGTGCACGCCCAGCCGCGTCAGCCTGATGACCGGCCGCTATTGCCACACCGGCGGCTACCGCACCCTCGGCCAACGCCTCGACCCCGAGCAGCCCGACCTGCTCTGCACCCTCGCCGCCGAGGGCTACCAGACGGCCGTCTTTGGCAAGAACCATTGCTGGGACGACGCCCGCTGGGAAAGCATTAAACACCGCAGCGACGCCCCCGCCTACGCCGACCTGCTGCCGCCCAAGCGGCCGCTGCCGGCAACCGACAAGCTCCCCCGCGGCTGGGACTACGCCGGCAACGTCGACGTGCTGGGCGAGAAGGACGCCGCCCACGTCGAACAGACGCTGCGGTTTTTGCGGGAAAACCGCGACCGCGAGCAACCCTTCTTCCTGCAGCTCAACATCGAGGCGCCCCATCCGGTTTATGGCGTCGCCGAGCCCTACTTCAGCGGCGTCGACCGCGACTCGATCGAGCCGTTCCCGACCGCATTGCCGGAGAACCCGTGCAAAGTCCTGCTTGCCCAACGCGCCGGCCGTACCGGCACCGATATCGACCCGGCCCATGCCTTGGAGGTGCAGGCGACCTACTACGGCATGATCCACCAGGTCGACGACCACGTCGGCCGCGTGATGACAACGTTGCGCGAGCTCGACCTGCTCGACGACAGCATCATCGTCTTCTGGTCCGATCACGGCGACTACGCCGGCCAATATGGGCTGGCGGAGAAGTGGGACACGCACTTCCCCGACTGCCTCGTCCACGTGCCTTGCATCCTCCGCGCCCCCGGCTGGCCACGCGGCCGGCAGGTCGAACACCTCAGTGACCACACCGACGTTTGCCCCACCCTCGCCGCGCTGCTCGGCCTCGATTTGCCGTGGACGCCCCACGGCCACGACCTTGCCCCCACAATTGAAGGCCAAAGCATCCGTGACGCCGTCTTCAGCGAGGGCGGCCACGAACCGGCGGTGCTCGCCCGCGCCCCCGACGCCATCGCCCGCTGGATGCTCCCCGCCGAAGCCGAGGGCCACCAGTTCCCCAAGACCCGCACCTACCACGACTACCCCCACTCGATGGTCCGCAGCCGCATGGTCCGCACCCCCGACCACAAACTCATCACCCGCCTCAACGGCGACGACGAATATTACGACCTGCACAACGATCCGTGGGAGTTACGCAACCTCATCCACGACCCATCCACCACCGCCGCCCAGCTCACCCTGCACCGGCACCTGGCCAAGTTCGCCCTGCTGACCGCCCCCGACCACCCGCCCATCGACGGGCCGTCGGCATGAAAGTACGGAAGCCGGTGCAACCCGCGAGAGATCGCACCGGCTTGAATCAACGTTCCGATGAGGTCCCGCTACAGTCGCACCCGCCGCAACCCCAGCAGCAGGCCGCCAGCGGTGATGAACCCCGCAGACAAAGGCTCGGGAATAGCAGAGACCGATGCATCGAGCACGATTGTCTCTCCGAGCCCAAACTGCCCGGAGATGCTGGCAGCATCCATGTCAATGTTCACGCCAATCGGGAACGTTGGATAGTCGCCGTCAACGTTCCAGAGGTAGACTCGGAGCTCCACATTACCCGTTAGCCCGTTGAACTTTATGTCGACACTTCATAATTCACAAGCGCGTTACTAGGGTTGAACGTACCGCTAGCGACATCGTTCGTGTCGAACGTGCCGTCGTTGCTGACCAACAGGGAAGAAGAATCAGGAACAGCGGTGCCCGCACCTTGCGCGAAGGTGTACTGCACATCCAGCGAACCACCGGCAAGATCAAGCTGTCGGCCGGCCGCTGGCGTCACGATGAACGAGAAGTAGGACCCTTCAAGCAGCGCATTCTCAAGCGAGTCAACAGGTTCCGCCGAAGCGCCAGCGGTGGCGGGCCGGTAGCGAATACTGAAGGACGTGCTGCTGTCCCCACTTTCGGCACCGGACACCACGCCCTGCGTCAGCGTCAGGTTCGGGTCGAGCACGCCGGTGGTGGCGTAAGCCGTCGTTGCATTTCGCGTCGGCAGTGGTGTCGCGCCATCATTAGTGTCAAAATCAAAACTGAGGATGTTCGCTCCCATTGCTGTCGAAGCACTGGTGGCGGTGGTAAGAGCGACGATGATGGCCAAGGTGTTGGTCTGCATTCTGACTCCAACGGGAATTCTGGTACGGATGCCGGCTTCTTCAGCGGCTTCGAGCGGGTATTCTGGACGCTTCCTCACCTGAATGAGGCGCATGTCTCGCGCAGCACACGAAGTGAATTGCGCAGCTCTGACGGGCTACGAGCCGAACGGAAAGAACCGGAACAGCCCGAGAAGGGCCGCCCCGGTTCGTGTGTGAAAGGTTTCGTTGAACCACCCGCTCAAGCCCGGCGGCGGAGCAGGCCGAGGCCGGCGGCGGCGAGGAGGCCCAGCGACGCGGGCTCGGGGATCAGGCTGGTGCTGCCGGTGAGGAGCAGGCCTTCGCCGATGCCGTCGGCGGAGCCGCCGGGGAGGTTGGGGTTTTCGCCGTGGAGGGCGAACCCGACGCTGTTGGTCGGCGTGCCGTTGGCGTTCCAGACGTAGATCCGGAACTCCACGTCGCCGGCCAAGCCGTCGAAGCCGGCACCGGCGATGTCGTAGGTCAACGTCCCACTGGCCGGCGTGACCACCGAGCTTGCGGCGTCGGCGACATCGAACATGCCGTCGTTGCTGATGAGCAACTGCGACGAGTCCGGCGCGGACCCGGCACTGCCGAGCACGAACCCAACGTCCATCAGCAGCGACTCGGCATCCAGATCAAGCTGCCGGCCGGCGGTTGGCGTGAGCGCGAACGAGATGAAGTTCTCTTCCTGGATGGCAAGCGCCAGCGACGTCACGTCCGGCTCCACAGTGCCAGCCGTCCCGGGGTTGTCGGTGAAGTTCCAGAACGTCCGCCACGCGTCGAGATCGAACGAGCTGGCACCCGACGAGAGCAGGCCCTGCGTGAGGGCGACGTCGGAGTCCAGCACACCGGTCACGTCGTAAGGCACGTTTTCGACGATGTTGCCCGGATCCTCGATGTCGGTCGGGTTGAAGTCGAACGAGACAAGCGTGTCGGCCGTGGCAATGGGCACAAAGGCCGCAGCGGCGATCAGGGCGATGAGTGATTTCTGCATGTTTCCTCCAAGGGTCTTTCTAAAGCAACCTGTTCCTCCGTCAAAACCACATAGTTGTGACTCGAACAGGCGTGACTATAAATCAAGTTCGCGCAGCGGGAGAGACACTCCACGCGCACGGCGCAATGCAAATCGCGCATCGAATCGTTCATCAGCGGACACTGCACGCATCGAACGCCTCTCGGATCGCGGCAATGGCGTCGCCCTGCGGCACGAACTCGTGGCCGATGTACAGGTCGTAGCCGGTGGCGGCGATGGCCTTGGCGACGCCTTGGTAATTGATTTCCTGAAAATCGTTCAGGTTGTTCCGGCCGGGGTTGCCGGCGGTGTGGTAGTGGCCTATCCACCTGGCGTGCTTCTTGAGGGTGCGGATCAGGTCGCCCTCCATAATGCTCATGTGGTAAATGTCGTACAGCAGCTTGCACCGCTCGCTGCCGACCATCTCGCACATGGCCACGCCCCAAGACGTGTTGTCGCAGACGTAGTGCGGGTGGTCGACCTTGGAGTTGAGCAGCTCCATGTTCAGGTTGACGCCTTTTTCCTCCGCGTACGGGGCGATCCGTTTCAAGCCGTTGGCACACACGATCATCGTCTCGGCATCGCTTTCACCCTTGTTGCGGTGGCCGCTGAGGGTGATGAGGCCGGGGATGTCGAACTCGACGGCGAGGTCGATGCTCTTCCTCAGTTCGGCCTCGATGCGGTCGTGGTTCTTCGCCCGGCTGAGTGCCTCGGAGTGGCCGCCCTGCTCGGGGTCCTCGTGCTCGTGGCCCACCATGCTGCAGACGCGCAGGCCGGCGCTGCGGGCGGTTTCGACGACGTCACCGAGGGTGTCGTCGTAGCTCCACAACTCACACGCCTCGTACCCAATGGCCGCAGCCTCTTTCAGGAAGTCGATTAGCGGCATCGGGCCGGGCTTGAGCATGGGATAGACGACGCTTTGGCGGAGGGGCATGGGCGGAAGTGGTGAGTGATGAATACCGAGTGAGTGGTGCCGAATGGACTTCAGTAGTTGACGCCGAACTTGATGTTGTTGTGCGGCTCTTCGGCGATCTTGAGGTAGGCGTCGACGAGGTTCTCGTCGAACGGCACGATCGGGTCGATGATCCGCTCGGCGTCAATTTGGTTCGTGTTGATCAGGTGCATGCACGCATGGCGGACGCGCCGGTTGTCCCACCGGGGATGGTCGCGGTTTGGGTCGCTCTCGGTGCGGCTAAAGATGATGTTCGGGCGGTTCATGTGGGCTTCACCGCCAAAGTCGAGGCCGGCCTTGTACGGCGGCGGAAACGCGCCTGCCACCACGTTGCCGCCGAAGGCGATGCCCTTCACGCTCGCCTGCATCGCTTCCATCGCGCCGCTGTACTCGATGACCACGTCGGCCCCGCGCCAGTCGGTCAACTCGCGGATCTTCACACCGACATCCTCGCCGGTGGTCGGGTCGAGCGTCACGTCCGCACCCGTCGCCTCGGCGACTTGCCGACGATTGGCGAGCGGGTCGATCGCGATAATCGGGTAGCAACCGGCAAGTTTCGCCAGCTGCACGGCCATCAGGCCGATCGCGCCGAGGCTGAAGATTGCCACGCTGTCGCCGACGCGGACGTTGCCGTCGCGGAGGCCGCAAAACGCGAACGTCGCCGGATCGAGGCAGGTGGCGGCCTTCCAACTCGTGCCGCCCTTGAGCTTCCACGCGATCGCCGGGCTCACCTGTGCGACGGGCCGAAAGTTGCCAAAGTGAACGACGCGGTCGCCGACGGCGAAGCCCTCGGCCTCGGCCCCGACGTCTTCGACCGTGCCGACCTGCATGTTGCCCAACGGGATCGGGTAGCCCCAGGCCTCACCCTCGCCTGTGTGGATCTGCTTGTCTCGGTCGAACGCCCCGCGCTTGTTGCCGTAGCCCTTCCAGAAGCTGGTCATCGTGCCGTGCTTCTCGGCCCCGTGCTGGTTGCGCACGAGCAAGCCGTCAGGTTTTGGCTCGGTCGGAACGTCATAATCGATGAGGGCGATCTCACCGTGGGCGGGACTTTGGAGTTGTTTGGCAATCATAATTCGTGGCGGTGGCTGATTAGCCTAAAGGTTTGCCGGCGGCGGGCCAGACAACGGAGCTTGTCAATTGCGCAAACCCATCGCCCAATCGCGCGGCCGGCGGGAGGCGGTTCGCGGCGGCGGTATAACCACCACCAGAGGACTCGCCGCATCGGCCGGACACGCTTTGACGCATCGCCAAGAACTCACCGCCGGCTGGCAGCTCACCCAACTCGACGGCCACGGCACGCTCACCGCCGACGCCGTGCGAGCGCTGCTCGATGGCAACGCCGGCGACTGGCTTGATGCCGTGGTGCCCGGCGGCGTGCACGAGGACTTGGTCCGCCACGGCCGAATCGACAACCCCGCCCTCACCGGGCAAGCCAGGCACTGCAAGTGGGTGGCGGAAAGCGATTGGGCTTACCGGGTGGCGCTGCCAAAGTTGCCGGTTTCTGGTGAACTTCGGCTGAATCTGGCGGGTGTCGACACGCTGGCCGACGTGTGGGTGGATGGTGAACGCGTCGCCTCACACGACAACTGCTACCTGCCGCTGGACGTGGCGTTGCCTGATTCGGCAAAGCGATTGCTCGTCCACTTCAAGTCGCCGTGGCAGACGTTGGAGTCGATGACGCTTGAGCCGGCCATGGTCGGCCACGTCCACAAGCACCGCCTGCTCCGCAAGCCAAACGAGGACTTCAACACGTTCAACGGTGTCCACCCATACCTCACGCCCATGGGCCTCTACGCCCCGGCCACGCTGCGGCGCGTCGGCCGCGGCGAGATCACGCACCTGGGCATCCGCAGCCATCTCGGCCACGGCCTGAAGTCGGCGACGGTGGAGGCGATAGTCGAAACACGCGGTTTAGCCGGAGATTCGGCCACCTTTACGCTGCGATCGCCTTGTGGCGAGTTGTTGGCGAGCGAGGCGGTGACGCTCGCCGATGATGGCACGGCCCGCGTGAGTTGGCAGGTCGATCAACCCGAGCTTTGGTGGCCCCGCGGCTACGGCGGGCAGCCGCTCTACGAGGTGCGGTGTGAATCGGACGGCGTTGAGCCTGTGTCGAAGCAGGTCGGTTTGCGGCGGCTGGAAATGCACCGGCCGCTGGAGTTCCTCGTCAACGACGTGCCGGTGCGGCTGTGGGGTTCCAACCTGACGCCGCTGCAAGGGCTCTCTCACCGGGCGGACCCCGAGCGGCTGCGGGTGATTCTGGATTGGTGCGAGAACGCCAACTTCACCAGCCTGCGGGTGTGGGGGCCGGGGGCGCCGTGGCCGGACGACGTGTACGCCGAGTGCGACCGCCGGGGCTTGCTCGTGTGGGCCGAGTTTCCGTTCACCTGGGGGGGCTACCCGGAACACGACGCGTACCGCCAGCAGGTCCGGGCCGAGGCCCGCCACATGGTGCGGCAGCTTGCCCACCACCCGAGCATCATCCTCTGGTGCGGCGGCAACGAGCACCCGATGGGCAGCGACCTCGACGACCCCGGCGGCCCGATCTTCGGCCGGGTGCTGTATGAACTCGACCTGCCGGGCGTCGTGGGTGCGTGCGACCCCGACCGGCCGTACCTCCGCAACAGCCCGTGGGGCGGCCTCTACCCGAACGACCCGAAGGTCGGCGACTCGCACTCGTACACGCACATTTGGTACGTGCCGGGCGAGGAGTATCCGGTGTGTTTCACCGAGAACACGCGGATTTCCTCGCCGCCGCTGCACTCGATGAAGCGCATCCTTGGCGACCGGCTGTGGCCCGACGAGAGCTTCGACGGCCGCATCACCAGCTGGCGGGACAGCCCGATGCCCGAGTCGTGGGGCGAGCTGTCGCTGGGCAGCGACTTTGCACTGCCGCGGGTCGGGCCGATCGAGCACTTCTATGACACGTCCGACTCGCCAGCCGGCCTCGTCGATCGCCTTGACGCGGCGCACGCCGACTACATCCGCAAATACGTCGAGCGCTACCGCCGCGGCCGACCCGCCGACGATCAGAACGGTCTTCACCGCACGCTCGGCCACTACCTGTGGAAGCTGAACGACACGTTCCCGATGATCTACAGCACGATTCTCGACTGCTTCGACGAGCCGAACGCGGCGTTCTTCGCGCTGCGCCGGGCGTACGAGCCGGTAATGATTTCGCTGGAGATTGCCGACGCCGTGCACGTTTGGGTGGTCAACGACACGCCGCGTGCGGTCGCCGGCATGTTGCATGTTCGGCTGCTCGATTTGTTCAAGAACACGGACGTGAAGGCCAAGTCGCTGCCCGTCCTGATGCCGCCCGGCCGCAGCGGCGTCGTCACCACGCTTGACGACTTCGGCATGTTCGACCGCAACCAAGCCATCGTCGCCGAGCTTCGTGACGCCGACGGCCACCTGATCCATCGCACCAGCGACTTCGCCCAGATCGAGCGCCGCCTGAAGTTCCCCGAGGCGAGACTCAAGCTCGACCGCGACGGTGACGCCCTGCTTGTTTCAACCGAGCACTTTGCCCGCCGCGTCCACCTCACGGGTGCGGCGGATGGCCAGCCGCACGGCGGTGCATTCAACTGGCGATTCAGCGACAACCACTTCGACTTGTTGCCCGGTGAGCCGCACAGGGTCCAGATTCTCGGCCCCGCCCGCGGCGAGGTGACGGCCGCCTCGGCCTTCAACCCGCACACCGCCACCATGAGCTTCCGCTAACCCAATCGTCATGCCCATCGAGTCCGCCAAAGACATGCTCACCCGCGCCAGCCACGACGGCTACGGCGTCGGGGCGTTCAACGTCACCAACCTTGTGCAGATGCAGGCCGTCATCGAGGCGAGCGTCGAGCAGAACGCGCCGGTCATCGTGCAGACTTCCACGACGCCGGCGCTGTTTCACTCGCCGAAGGTGATGGTCGCGCTCTACCGCGCGCTGGCCGAGGACGCGCCGGTGCCGGTGTGCTTGCATTTGGATCACTGTGAAGACATGGACCTGTGCAAGCGCTGCGCCGACGCCGGCTACACCAACATCATGATCGACGGCTCGCACCACCCGATCGACGAGAACATCCGAATGACCAAGGAGATTTGCGACTACTGCCACGCCATCGGCGGCGTGAGCGTCGAGGGCGAGGTCGGCACCGTCAGCGGTGTGGAGGACCAGATCGTCGTCGCCGAGGACGAGGCCCAGCTGTGCGACCCGGACATCTCGCTGCGGTTCGTCGAGGAAACCGGCGTCGATCTGTTCGCCCCCGCCATCGGCACGGCCCACGGCGTCTACCTGACCGAGAACCCGAAGATCGATTTCGACCGCTTCAAGCTCATTGGCCAGATTGTCAACGGCGACAAGTTCCGCGCCCCGTTGATCGTGCACGGCGGCACCGGGTTGAAGCCGGAAGTCGTACGCCAATTGGTCGACCTCGGCGGGGCGAAGTTCAACGTCTCGACCGACCTGAAGCACAGCCTGATCGACGCCACCTGGCAGCACCTTGAACAGCACCGCGCCGATTACAACCCCGGCAAGCTGGACAAGGCGATCAAGGCGGCCATCAAGGCTCGCGTGCTCTACTGGATCGATTTGCTCGGCACCGCCGGAAAAGCGGGAGGAAACTGAACATGCCACGCTTCGACGCGATCTTTTTCGATCAGGACGGCGTCATCATCGACACCGAACGCGACGGCCACCGCGTGGCGTTCAACCGGACGTTCGAGGCGTTCGGCATCGACGCAGAGTGGACGCCGCAGGGTTATCACGAGCTGCTTCAAATCGGCGGCGGCAAGGAGCGGATGCGGCACTTCTTCGACCAAGCCGGCTGGCCGGCGAACGCGATCGATCACGATGCGTACCTGAGAAAACTGCACGCCCACAAGACGCAGCTGTTCGTCGAGATGATCGAGAATCGCCAGCTCCCACTACGGCCCGGCGTGCGTCGCCTGATGCGCGAGGCCCAAGCCGCCGGCCTCAAGCTCGGCATCTGCACGACCAGCAACGAGCGAACGGCCACCGCCATCGCCAACGGCTACCTCGCCGACATCCGGTTCGAGTTCATCCTCGCCGGCGACGTGGTGCCGCGGAAGAAGCCCGACCCGGCGATCTACCAGACGGCCCTCGACCGCAGCGGCGTCTCGCCCGACCGGGCGCTGGTCATCGAGGACTCCCACATCGGCGTCACCGCCGCCCGCGCCGCCGGCTGCCACGTGGTGGCGACGGCGAACGACTACACGCGGCAGGAAGATTTGTCCGCCGCCGACGTGGTGCTGACGTCCCTCGGCGATGAAGACGAGCCGGCGACGACACTGGGCGATGGATCACAGTTCGCCACCGGCGCGGTGACCTTGAAGACGCTGGAGCAGGTGTAAGCTGCACGCTTCTGACCAAACCACCGTGCAAAGTCCACCCAAGCAACGCGTGCTCGTGACCGGGGCCGCCGGCACCGTGGGGCAGCCGGTGGTTCGCGAGCTCCGAGCCCGCGGCCACTTCGTCCGCGCGCTTGATCGTGTCGCCGCCCCGTTTGCCGATCACGCCCTCGCCGGCGACATTGCGGACGCCGAGGTGGTTTTCCGAGCGGTTCACGGCATCGACGCCATCGTCCACCTTGCCGCGAACCCGGAGAACGGCGACCTGATCGACGACTTGCTGCAGCCCAACATCGTCGGCCTCTGGCGGCTGCTGGAGGCGAGCCGGGCGGCGAGTGTGCCAAAGCTGATCCTCGCCAGCTCGATTCAGGTGACCACCGGCATCAAGAACAAACGGCTGCTCACGGGCGACGATGCCGCGCCAATCAACCCGTACGCGCTGACCAAGCGGTGGGCCGAGATTGCCGGTGAGATGCACGCCCGGCAGCACGACGCGGCGGTCATCATGGCCCGCATCGGCTGGCTGCCGCGGACCCGGGAGCGGGCCGAGCAGATGATCGACAGCGACGCCCGCGACATCTACCTCAGCGACGCCGACGCCGGCCGGTTCTTCGCGTGTGCCGTGGAGGCCGACCTCTCGCCGGGCGACTACCACGTCCTCTACGCGATCGGCCGCGCACCCGCCGAACCGCGCGTCGACCCGGCGGTGGCACAGCGGGTGATCGGCTATGAGCCGCAGCACACATTCCCGGCCGGCTACCGGCTGGTGGAGAAGGACTGACCGCGGCGGTCTCGCGATTTGCCAACGCTTCTGCGTGCCCGACGGTTGCGGCACATGGCGGCCGCGGTGACGCTTTGTCCATGAGGAGCCTTCTTTTCTGCTGCGTTATCCTGCTGTTCTTCACCCCCGTCGGGTCGGCAGTCGAGTTGCCTCGTGGCATGGTCACGGTGGGCGAGATCGACTTCGCTGCCGCTGAGCCGCTGGCGTTCGAGACGACGGGTGAGGCGGTGGCGGTGCCGAACTTCGTGGGTGGGCCGGCGAGTCACCTCGCCGTGCTTCACACGCTGGAGCCGGGGCCGGGGGTGGATCGGTGGCGGCGGGCAACGGGGCTGGCCCACCGCAAGGTGCAGCAGTTGCCGGACTGGCCGACGGTGGCGGTGTACGAGGTGACGTGGGCGGACGGCCGCACGCTGGCAGTGCCGGTGCGGTTTGGGGAGAGCGTTCGCGAGCACGCGCGGGTCGGCACCGTCGGGCCGATGCTGTGGGCCGAGAGGCATCACACATCGGCCAGCGACGATGCAGGCAACAGCCGCGTTGTCTACGCGATGAAGGTGCCGAACCCGCGACCGGGCGTGGCACTCACGGGCCTGCGGGTGCTGCCGCCGCGGGAGGATTGGCAGGACTTTGGCACGCTGCACATCCTCGCCGCCACCGTGGTGCAGAAGGAGCCGACCGGGGACGTCCGGTTCGTGCAGCAGAAACCCATCGGCGACGACAGCCAGCCCGGCACGTTTGACGAGCCCTTCGGCACCCTCGCCCACGCTCTAGCCAAGACCGGGCCCGGCGACACGATCTACGTTCGCGGCGGCTTCTACCCGCTCGACGCCCCGGCCGAGAAGCAGTTCACCGGTGAGGCGGGCCGGTGGTACACGCTCAGCAGTTTCCCCGGAGAAACGCCGATCTTTGACGCCCGCGGCATCGGCTTCGACTTCCGCGTTGGCGAGAACGGGATGGGCGACCTTGGCAGGGGCGCGTCGCAGCTCGACACGGGGGCGATTCACTTCTACGGAAAGCCGCATCACTTGCGGGTGCGGGGGCTGCACGTGCAGAATTCGCCCCGTGCGGCGATCAGCATGTTCGGCGACAAGACGCCGCCACCCGGCATTGGTGAGGACGATCCCGACGGCAGCGTCAACCGCGTCGACATCAGCTTCAACGACACCTTCAACACCGCCCGCATGGGTGTGATCGTCCACTGGGCGAACGACGTCACCATAATCGGCAACCGGATCGTCCGGCCGCACTCTCTGGAGCAGGTGGTCGACCCGCGGACCGGCGAGCCGATGGGGCACGACCACCTCGAGCAGGAGGGCATTGACCTCACCCGCAATCGCGGCTTCGAGATCGCCTTCAACGTCGTCGCCGGCGGCGGCAAGGAGGCCATCGACTGCATCAGCGTTGCCGAGGGCGACATCCACCACAATTACGTCCACCACTCGCTTAACGGCATTTACATTGACGCGTGGTCGATTCCGATCCGCGATCTGACAATCCGCCGCAACTTCATCCACGACGCGTTCAACGGCATCCCGCTCTCGACCGAGGGCAGCAACGACCTTTACGACTTTGCCATCCACCACAACATCATCGCCAACTCGAAGACCACCGGCATTAAGATCAGCGAAGCGACCTACCGCGCCCAGCCGGCGGCCATGCAGCGGCACCGCGTGTTCAACAACACGATCGACCGCACCGGCGCCCACGGCGTCGCCATCGGCTGGCAGACGACGGGCGTTGGTGTTGCCGGGTTTGACGGGAACGAAAAAGTGCGCGAGATCCAGTTCACCGACAACATCATCACGAACACGCACGGCCGGCCGATGGTGAACGGGTACGCGGCCGACGCGGCGGCACGAGAAATTGATTTTGCCGGAAACCTGGTGTGGCCGACGACGGATGATTCGACGCCGGTGTGGATGCGTAATCGGCATTGGGTGGCGGAGCACACGGTCGCCGGCACGGGGACGATCATCGCCGACCCGCACTACGTGGCCCCGCAGCTTGGCGACTACCGGCTGCGCGAAAATGGCGACTTGGGTGCCCTGCCGCACGGCACAGCGTGGGTGCCGGGGCTGGATTTCGCCGGAACGACCACCGCTTACTATGGCATGGACGAGGCGTGGCAGCCGGTGACGATCCCGCGGGAGAAGTTCACGATGCACCGCAACAACCTCCAGCAGCCCAGCTGGTTCCAGCGGAATCGCTACGGCACCGACTTCCGCCACCTGCCCAGCGGCGACAACACGTTTGCCGGCGTCACGTTCCACATCCCCGAGGACAAGCACGGCGCAGCCCCCACCGTTCTCACCCTCGCCGGCTACCCCGGCGGGAGCGCGGCCGAAGCGATCACCGATTTGCCGGTCAACCTATTGGCGTCGGAGATCGCGTTCCTGCACAACGCCCACTTCTCTCGTCGGCCGCCGACGGGCGAGCCGGTGGGCGCGGGGGAGACGGTTTTCCGCTACGTCATCCACTACGCCGACGGCGAGCAAACCGAGGTGCCCGTCCGCCGCGGCCGTGAAATCGACGACTGGTTGCGGCCGACAACGGTGTTGATCGACAACGGCGATGTCGGCTGGTCTTTCCGGACGATGAAGCGCCGCAACCTGACGGAAGATCGGTTGCTGCTGTACGTGCAACGCTGGAAAAACCCGCGGCCCGAGGTCACGATCCGCAGCATCGACATCGTTCACGCGAGCAACCGCATGGCGGCAACGCCCGCGGTGTTCGCCATCTCGACGCGGCCTTGACGATTGCACAAGAGGCCGATCGGGCCTCCGCCGCGTTGCGGTTGGGCTGATCCGGCAGTTTAAGTCGCCGGGAGTTCAGGCGCAGCCTCGCGGGTCA
>CAYLSV010000054.1:9639-22305 GCA_964386435.1 uncultured Tepidisphaerales bacterium | reverse complement strand
TGGGCGGCGGGGCTACGCACGAACGGCAACCTGCTCGGATCGCATGCGTGGCCCCGCCGCCCACGCGGCGGTGGGGGCCTTAGCGACAATGATCGCAGCACAAACTCCTGGTTGATCGGGAGAAGTAGCCGCCCCTCACTCTGCCGGCACGACGATTTGGCTCGCGTACCGCAGCACGATCTCCGGGCGGCCCTTCATCGCCTCGACCTGGCCGCCGTACATCGTCACCTCGCCCTGCAGCCGCAACCGCTTGCCTGTGAAAAACTCGGCCGCGTCGCCGCCAAAGCCTTCGTCGAATTGTTTACGCTGTCCATCGAAAACGACCGCCATCACGCCGTTGTCGCCGGCCTCCTCGAAGACAATGTTCATCACTTTCCCGCTGCGGCTCCACGCCGCCCGCTCGACGGTGCCGACCACGTAAATCCGCTGCCCGACGTGCTCAAGAACGGCCGCCGTGTCCCCGGCCTTCAGCACCGGCAACCGCCCCGACTCCTCATTCGGCCGCTCACCACCGACGAGCACCAAACACAGCAACAACAACGGCGTCATCCCACGGATCATGTCCCACGATACGCGGCAACCGAGGCGGAACCATTATCAACAGAAAGCAGCTTCCGCCTTCGTTGCTTATGAACCGTCGCCGCGGCTTCGCACGAAGCCCAAGCAGTCTCCGAGGGCGGCGTTTCGCATTGCTGCGGGCTCATCCACGGGGCGAAGGCCTCTCCATCGCAAGAAGAACTTGGGTTGTTGAACGAACTCATGTCAACTTCTTCTGCCGGCCTCCCGGCATCATCCGGTGTCCGCCGTTCATGAGCCGCCACACTTGGATGAG
Source organism: uncultured Tepidisphaerales bacterium (assembly GCA_964386435.1). Taxonomy (GTDB): domain Bacteria; phylum Planctomycetota; class Phycisphaerae; order Tepidisphaerales; family Tepidisphaeraceae; genus CAYLSV01. The sequence goes on along the minus strand of CAYLSV010000054.1, from coordinate 21,473 downwards.
GATAACAGCAACAGCTCCAAATGCCGGGCCCTTCGCCACGAGGAATCCCGTGGCCTCTACAATTTCCTCAGATGGTGTCGCATCGCCCCGATTGGCCGAAGGGGTCGCCGAGTGTTCTGGCGTATGCCCCGGCTGACGTGGGGCGGCCGGAGGTGCGGGCGGCTTATGCGGGTCTTCAACTTCGATGGGCGTGCGCGGCGTTCGGGCTGCTTGTGGCGGCGGCGTTGCTGAGCCTGGGAGGGCCGCAGCCGCCGCTGGCAGTTGTGAAGATCGTCGGCGGGTTCGTGGCATTCTGCGGCGTGGTGTTCGCGGGCCGGGGCATCGTGGTGGCGTTGCTGGCAGATGGTGGGCGAACGCATGCGCGGCTCGTCGGCCTCGCGCTGCTGCTGCCGACGCTCGCCTTTCTGCTGGCGTTCACGTCCACCGGCTGGCGGCTCGGCCACGCCACCGCCGCCCCGCTGCTGCAGCGGGCCGTGGACACGGGCCAACCCGAGACCGGCTTCTACGGCCTCGTCCACGTCCAAACCGCCTGGCGTGACGATGCCGGGGCGACCTGGTTCCAGACTGGCTCCCGCCACTTTTTCGTCAACAACCGCCTGCTCAATGCCTCCCGCCACGGCTTCGTCCATGACCCGAACCGCACCGCCCGGCACGCGGCCGTCGACCTGACCCTCACGCCCCTCGGCGGCGACTGGTTCGCGTACGACCTCATCGAGCCGTTCTGACGCCGGGACGCTTGGTCATCACCGGTGATGATCCACCGGCTCGAAGTTCTTGGCCGCCATCAGCTCGTTTACCTCGTCCAGCATGAACGGGCGGTAATCGCCCAGGTTTTCCGCGGCGACGTCGACGCCGACGTCGAGGCTCAGGGCGTTCGGATCGTCCGACAGCGAGCCGTGGCTGTGGCCGTAGAGGTGCCAGCTGCCGCGGTGCGATCGTGGCCACACGCGGTGGGCGTAGTGGCTCAGCCAGATCCGCCGCCCGCCTGCCTTGACCTCCGCCACGTCGGCGACGTGCTGGAACGCCTGCCGATCCTCCTGCGAGAGCGCGTCGTGGTTGCCGAGGATCAGGTAGATCTGCCCGTTCAACTTCGCCCGCGTCTGGCGCACCGGTGCGTTCGCCCGAAACGAGAAGTCGCCGAGGTGATACACCAGATCCCGCGGCCCCACCACCGCGTTCCACGCCTCGACGAGTGCCCGATCGTGTGCCTCGATCCCGTCGAACGGCCGCCCTTGATGCTTGATGATGTTCGCGTGGCCGAAGTGCGTGTCGGCGGTGAAGAAGATTTGCTGCGCCATCGAAGACGGTAGCATGCCCCGGTGCAGTCGACGATCCGGTTGGCAACCGCGGGCGAGCGGGCGACGGTCGCGGCGTACGAGGTGGTGGTCATGGCGGCCGGCTTCATGCTCGGCTGGATGCTTGTCGGCATCGTCATCATGCCATTCATCGGCCACCGTCGCGGCTCGAATGACGCCAGCGAGCTGCTGGTGCCACTGCTTCTGTTGCTGTCGCCGTTGTTGACGCTGCTGTTGATGCGGCTTGGTGTCCAAGGCACCTCGACGTGGGCCGAGAACGCGGCTGACGTCGAGCGGCGGACATCAAGCGGTTTGCCGGTTTCGGAGAGGCAGGTTCTCCGCTTCTGGCTCCGGCGGAGCTGGCTGCTTTGGGTGTTGCTCGGCTACCTCACCGCGATCATCATCACCGGCTGGCCGCAAACGCTTGCGGCCGACGCCACGGGGCGGGAGGTAAAGGCGATGCTCGAGCAGCACCGCAACCAAGCCATCGCGGCCGCCCGGTGGCTGCTGATCCCGACGCTGCCCCTGCTAATGCTCGGCTGGTGGGACAGCCTTCGTGTGGCGAAGCGGTTGCCGCTGTGGAAAGTCGAGCGGCGGCGGGAGCCGGCGGGGTTTGAGGTCGTGATGCGGTGACGGCGGCCCATCCGTCGAACATCTCGATCGACCGGTGTTTGATCATGCCCGCCATCGCGTCGCACTCGCCCGCGACGTCCGGGCCGCCCGAATAGGTCTGGAGCGTCGCCGGCGACTTCCTTCGAAATCGAAAAGTTTCTTGAAACTGTTTCTTGACCGAGGGCGGGCCTTGGGTTAAGCTGGCGTAACTGTTTCACGGGGCGTGTTTCACCCGCCGCCCGCCGTGAAGGATTGTCGCCGCGTCGCGTTTGGAGGAGCGCCCGCATCATGGCCAGCTTTCGTCTCATTGCCGAGGATGCCGGGGTCAGTGTGGCCACGGTGTCGCGCGTGCTCAACGCCAACCCCAACGTCAACGCCGAGGCCCGGCGGCGGGTGATGGAGTCGGTGAGCCGCTTCGGCTACGTCCGCAAGGTCGGCAAGCGGACGGTGGCCGAGGGCATCGCGTTGGCGTACGCCGGGCCGGTGTCGGTGGGGTCGCCGTTCGATCACGGGCTGCTGCGGGGCATTGGGCTGGGCGTCGACCAGACGGCGGGCGTGGACCACTTCGGGCACGACCTTTTGGTGCTGTCGATGCGGCGGTCGCTGCGGCCCAAGGAGTCGCCGGCGGCTTTGTTCCTGCGCAAGGGCATCAAGGGCGCGATTATCCGCACAACCGATGCCTTCATCCCCCGGTGCGAGGAGCTTGCCCGCAGCGGCTTCCCCTGCGTCGTGGTCGGCGAACGGTTCGATGACGACTCGCCCGTCAGCTACGTCCACTCGCAGAGCCGCAGCAGCAGTGCCGAGGCGGTGGGCCACCTGATCTCGTTGGGGCACGAGCGGATCATGCTCGTGAGCAACGCTCACGATGACACCGACCACCTCGACCGCATCAGCGGCTGGCAGGACGCCCACCGTGAGGCGGGGCTGCCGGTGGATGACGCGTTGCTCACCCGCATCTGGGCGACGCTCGAGGCGGGGCTTGGCGTGGCGCGGCGGGTGGCGTTGATGCCGCCCGATCGCCGGCCAACGGCTGCACTGGTGGTCGACCCGATGCCGGCCTTGGGCATGCTCCGCGGCTTGCAGGAGCAGGGGCTGAGCGTGCCGGGCGACTTCTCGATCGTCGGCTTCGATGACGGTGACCTGCGGCAACTCTCGTACCCGCTGATGTCAGCGGTGTGCCAGGACGCGGTGCAGGTGGGCGGCAAGGCGGTGGAGGTGCTGCGCGAGCTGATCGCGGAGCAAACCGTCAGCAGCGACATGGCCAAGGCGGGCCAACCGGGCGGCAAACCCACGCTGCCCAAGCCGCGGCGGCTGCTGCTGCAGACGACGTTCGAGGTCGGGGCCACCACCGGCCCGCCGCGACGATGAGGCGTCGCGTCTTTTTATCTTTCACAGTTTCAGATCCCGGCCGCGATGTTCGCGGCCTGAACTTCCAATCGTTCCCATCGGAGGAGAACCCATGCTTGTCAACAAGACCCCCCTCGTCGCCCTCGCGGCCGCCGCTGCTGTTTCGTTCGGCACCGTCGCTCAGGCCCAGAACCTGCTCGTCAACCCCGGCTTCGAGCTCAACGACACCACTGTCGAAACCGGCACGCCCATCGGCTGGAGCGGCTTTGGCGCTAACTTCACCAACCAGGCCCTGCCGCGGACCGGGGCCAACGCCTTCAAGAGCTTCGGCACGCCCGGCGGTATTTTCCAGGACTTTGCCGCCCTGCCCGGCCAGGAGTGGGTCGGTTCGGCATACGCCGTGAACCCGTCGTTCGACACGCTGGGCGACGACCAGGTGGCGGCCGTCAACATCGAGTGGCTCGACGCCGCCAGCCAGCAGATCAGCTTCGTCACCACGCCGATCCTCGTCGGGGCGACCTCGGCGGCCGACGACAACTACGTGTTCGGCGAGGTGAGCGGCATTGCCCCGGACGACACCGCCTTCGCCCGGCTGACACTGATCACCGGCGCGTTCGAGGACCAGAACGGCGACGACAACGTGGTCGGCGGGGGCGCGCCGTTCTTCGACGACGCCAGCATGGTGCAGGTCATCCCCGAGCCGGCCTCGCTGGGGCTGCTGGCCGCGGCGGGGCTGGGGCTGATTCGCCGCCGCTGAGTTTGCAATTTTTACGGATTGTCCCCCCTGCAACCGCTCCGCTGCCTGACCGCGGCGGGGCGGCCTGTCCGGGCCGAGGAGGCCCATGAGTTTTCCTTTCGCCTTTCTGAGGAGGCAACCATGCCCGTTCTTCACCCGCGCCGCCGCGCCGGCTTCACGCTCGTTGAGCTGCTGGTCGTCATCGGCATCATCGCGCTCCTGATCTCGATCCTGCTGCCGTCGCTGCAGCGTGCGCGGTCTTCGGCCATCACCGTCACCTGCAGCAGCCAGATGCGACAGATGGGCCTGGCCACGTACATGTACACCACCGAGAACGACCAGCGCCTGCCGTTCGGGTTCTTCAACAACCAATTGCCCAACGGCCTACCTGCCAGCGGCACCTCGTACGGCTCGGACTGGACCGTGCTGATCGCGCCCTTCGTCGGGGCCGAGTCGGCCGAGTACAACGACCGCACCACCGACAGCCGCGGCGAGGGCGGCCGCGAGGTCTTCCAATGCCCCGCCGCCCCGGGCCCGTCCGATGCCGGCATCGCGGCGAACCTCGCCGGGGGCGCGAACACGCAGTACGGTGCCCACCCGGTGCTTATGCCGAACATCAACGAGATCGAGCGGTCGACCCCGGCCGCGGGCGATTACATGCGGCCCTACCGGATCTCGAAGGTCGGCGATTCCTCGGGCACGCTGATGGCCGCCGATGCGGCACTGATCACCAGCAGCACCGGCGGCGACGACAATCAGATCTTCGCCGCCAGCGCCACGCTTTACCGCCTCGACTGGACGCCGGGCTTCTTCGGGTTCCTCTCTGAGCCGTACATGCTCACCGGCCTGGCGGATGACGCGTTCTTCGCCGAGCGAAATCTTTCCAGCGGCGGCGAGAACACCGACGGCCTGACCTTCGGCGACGTCGGCAAGCTCCGCTTCCGCCACGGCGGCGACAACAGCGGCTACGACGGCGTCAAGTGCAACATCCTCTACGTCGACGGCCACGTCGAGAGCCAACTCTCCAACGGCGAGTTCAACGACATCCCCGGCCACCTCGACACCGGCCTCGACCGCCGCAGCGTGATGCTGCCGAACTGAGCCGACGATTCTCCTCCGACCGAAGCCGCGCCGCCTCCGTTCGATCTGGCCGAACATGTTGACGCGTTCTTTATTCACATCTCAACATCGCCGGAACCCCCACCGCTGCGTGGCAGCGGGGCTACGCACGCTGCGTGAGCCTCTTGGAGATCGTACGTAGCCCCGCCGCTACGCGGCGGTGGGGGTTGTGTCGATGTCGAGCCGCAGGCAACTCCGCACGAACTTCCACGTGCTGCGCCGCCAATACTCGAGCAAGATTGACGCCCGACAACATGTCCCCGTCGCCGAGACCCCCACCGCTGCGTAGCAGTGGGGCTACGCATGCCGTGTGAGCCTGTTGGACTTCGTGTGTAGCCCCGCCGCCACGCGGCGGTGGGGGTTGTGGCGATGTCGAGGCGCAGGTGAGTCCGCACGAACCGCCACGTGCTGCGCCGCCGACGCTCGAGCAAGATTGACGCCTGATGCGGTAATGGTTCGAGCATGCGTAGTTGTAGCTGCGGATCCTTGATCCGCAGTGGCGAGTTTCGGGACCCGAGCCGAGCCGCGGCTGCACGCGAGGGCTTCACGTCGCCACTGCGGGTCGGGGATCCGCAGCTACAAGGCGCGGGCTCCAATCAGGATCCGTCTGACAACATGTCCCCGTCGCCGTGGCCCCCGCCGCTGCGTGGCAGCGGGGCTTCGCCTGCACCGAGCGTCTTCCAGTCCGGGCGAAACCCTGCCGCCGTGGTGACGGTGGGGGTTTGCCGTGATCGAGCGCCTCCCGGTGCAGGCGCAGCCCCGCCGTCACCACGGCGGTGGGGGCCTCGGTGACGGCGGCATGGCCTCATTCAGTCGCCGTCGCAGTCGGCGGCGATGGCGTTTTTGTCGGCCGGTTGGCTGACGCTGCTGGCACCTTCGGGGTCTTTGGCCGGCTGCTTCTCGCTCCACTCGGTGTGGAAGGTTTCGCCGATCGGCTTGTCGAGCCGCTCGTAGGTGTGGGCGCCGAAGAAGTCGCGCTGCGCCTGGATCAGGTTGGCCGGCAGGCGGGCGGTGCGGTAGCTGTCGTAGTAGGCGAGGCTGGTGGCGAAGCCGGGCATCGGGACGCCGTGCTCGGCGGCGAGGGTGACGATTTTCCGCCACGCCGCCTGCCGCTCGGCCACCTCGTTCTTGAACTGCTCGGCCATCAGCAGGTTCGGGAGGTCAGGCTGCTTGTTGAAGGCGGCGGTGATGTCGTTGAGGAACGCCGCCCGGATGATGCACCCGGCCCGCCAGATGCCGGCGACCTCCTTGATCCGCAACCCGAAATCGAACTCGGCATCGGCCGCCTGCAGCAGCGAGAAGCCTTGGGCATAGCTGCAGATTTTGCTGCAGTAGAGCGCGCTGCGGACGTCGGCGATGAGCTGCTGCTTATCGACGCTGCCGGCGGTCGGCTTCGGACCTTCCAGCACGCCGTCGGCGGCCTCGCGCTCCTTCTTGCGGTCGCTGATGCTGCGGGCCATCACGGCCTCGGCGATCGTCGGGATGCTCACGCCCAGGTCCATCGCCGCCTGCACCGTCCACGCTCCGGTGCCCTTGGCCTTGGCGGCGTCGCGGATCAGGTCGATGAGGTCCTCGTCGTCGCCCTCGGCCTGGCCGTAGCGGAAGATCTCCTCGGTGATCTCGATGAGGAAGCTCTTGAGGTCCTGCCCCTGGTTCCACTCGGCGAAGACTTCGGCCAGCTCGGCGTTGGAGAGACCGCCGACGCGTTTGAGCAGATCGTAGCTTTCGGCGATGAGCTGCATGTCGCCGTACTCGATGCCGTTGTGGACCATTTTGACGAAGTGCCCCGCCCCGCCGTTGCCGAGGTAGGTGACGCAGGGCTTGCCATCTTCGGGGGCCTTGGCACTAATTTTCTTGAGGATCTCGTCGACCTCGTCGTACAGCTTCTCGGTGCCGCCGGGCATCATGGACGGGCCCCAGAGGGCACCTTCCTCGCCACCGGAGACGCCGCAGCCGAAGAAGCCGAAGCCGAGTTCCTCCATCTCCTTGGCCCGCCGCTCGGTGTCGGTGTACAGGCTGTTGCCGCCGTCGATGACCATGTCATCCTTGTCGAGCAGCGGCTTGAGGTCGTTCAGCACGTAATCGACCGGCTTGCCCGCCTTGACCATGACGAGGATCCGCCGCGGCTTCTGCAGCAGGCCGACGAACTCTTCGTAGGTCTTGCCGACCTTGATGTTCTGCTCGGAGTTGTCGGCGAGAAACTCCTCGGACTTGCTGGTCGTGCGGTTGTAGACGGCGATCGGGTAGCCGTTGCGCTCGATGTTGAGGGCGATGTTCCGCCCCATCACTTCGAGGCCGATTATGCCGAAGGCTTGGGTACCCGTGTCGGAGGAGTCGCTCATGGACGGCATGTTTAGCCGATGCGGCCGGGGAAGTCACGGGCGGAAATCCGCAACGGGCCGCGGTTGAGGAGAAGAAGCCGAGGGGCGAGCGCAGCAAAGACCCGGATCGACGCTGCATCAACTGCAACGCGTGATCCGGGTCTTCGCTCCGCTCACCCCTCGGCTTCTTGAAGGGATGAGGCCGACATTAGTTGTCGTCGTCGAGCGTGGGCTGCATGTCGCCGGGGTTGACGCTCGAGTTGACGTCGCTGTCCTCGTCGTCGTTTTCGCGCTCGATGTCGTTGCCGACTTCGCCGCCGGCGGTTTGGGCGCGGTTTTGGCGGTTGAGGGAGTCGCCCTGCTTGCCGCCGATGAAGGCGTGGGCGATCTGACCGGCCTGCTCGTCGTGGCCGCGCAGGCCCGGCAGCGACATCTCGGCATACTCGCGGATCGCCGGCGTCGGGGCGGCCTCGGCGGCGTGGCTGAACAGCAGGATCGCCATGTCGTGCCCGGCGGCCTGGCCGAACATGTAGTCGATGTCGAACAAGTTGCCTTCAAGCTTCTCCAACTCGGCGAGCTTGGCCCGCTTGATGCGGCTGTTGATCTTCTCGGGCACCTTGATCCCCGCCTCCTCGGCCACGGCGATCAACTTCTCGTGGTTCGCCTGGTGCGCCTTGCCGACCGCAGCGGCGTACGCCCGCACGGCCTCGTTCTGCGACTTCTGCTCGGCCAACTCGGCCGAGGCGATTTCGAACAAGTTCTCGTTGGCGGCGGCCTTGACGAAATCCTTCTCGAACTGGGTGGCCTCCGCCTCAGTGAGCTCGATCGCCGCCGGCAGCGTGATGTTCATCTGCGGCGAATTGTGGTTGGCGTGGTCGTCGGCGATGACGAGGCCGGCGGTGGTCAGGGCGGCAATGGTGCCAAGAATCAGGGTGCGGTTCATCGGAAACTCCTCTGGGTACAACGTGGGTGAGGCCGGCACATGCGCGGCCTCGCTCGACAACAACAAACGGCGGGCCACGACGCGAAATCGCCCCGGACAAAGGTCCGGGGCGACGGGTTGATGTTCGGTTGACGAGGCAAATTACATGTCGTCGTCTTGGCCCTTCAGGGGCTGCAAGTCGCCGGGGTTGACGCTCGAATCGACATCGTTGTCCTCATCCTCGGTGGCGGCGTCCGGCGTGGCGACACCTTCGACGGCGTCGCCCATCTCGCCGCCGGCTTGGCGGGCGCGGGCCTCGTCCTGGAGCTGGCGGAACTGGCTGTCGTCAATGCCGCGGATCAGGGCGATGGACGTCTGCTCGGCGGCCCGCTGATGCGTTGCCAGCACCGGCAGGATTTGCTGGGCGTACTGCTGCAAAGCCGGCGTCTGCATCCGCTCCATGCTGTAGGCGTACCACAGCGTCGCATCCACCGCGTCGCCGCTGCGGCCAAAGACGTAGGCGGCGTCAAAATCGTCGTCCTTGTCGCTGCGCATCATCTCCAGCTTGTCGCTGAGCAAGTCGAGCGTGATCTCATCGCGGGCCTCGTACTCGGTGCCTTCAACGGCGTCGGTGAGCATCTGGTAGGCCTGCTCGTGGTCTTGCTGGAGCTGCTTGGCGAGCTGGCGGACGTACTCGTGGTCGGCCTTGTCCTGGGCGATCTTGGCGGCCTCGATGGCGAAGAGGTGGCCGTTGCTGGCCCACTTGACGAAGCTCTTCTCCGTTTGCTTCGCCTGTTCGGGCGACATCTCGGCGGACCGGGCATCGGTGGAAATCTGCACGGTCTGGCCGGGGGCGCACGAATGGCAATCCTCGCCCGCGACGGCAAAGCCGGCGGTGGACAAGGCGGCGACGGCGGCGGTGATGATTTGGGTTTTGATCAGGTTCATGATTGGGATGGGTTGAAAGCGTGTGAGTGGACCGCCGACGATCGGCGGGCCGGTAGCTCACATGGCACAAACGCCGTTCCAGCCGACAATTTTCGGGTGAAACGACTTCAAACGCCACGCCGGACCGCAGGGTGTCGCGGGGGCGCGGCGGTTTGTCGGCGTTGATGCAATGGCGGCAGAAGCCACCAGCGGCTTCAATGCGGCTTCAATACTGTGGGCCGCCGGGGTTGACGTCCTTGTTCCACAGCAGAATGCCCCCGGCCATGCTGCGGGCGTCGGTGAAGCCTTGCCGCTTGAGGTAATCGACGAACTGCAAACTCCGCTGGCCGCTGCGGCAGTAGACGATGGTGCGGCGGCCCTCCTTGCCGTCGAACTCGTCGTCGAAGACGCGGTCGAGCTGTTGCAGCGGGATGAGCCGGCTGCCGTCGATGGTGGTGATCGCCACCTCCGTCGGCAGGCGGCAGTCGATGAACTCGAAGTCCTCGCCGCCGTCGAGCAGTTCCTTCACCTGCCGCGGCGTGACCTCGCGTTGGGTGTCGAGGGCGTAACCGTGGGGCAAACCCTTTTCGTCCAGCTCATTGGTGGCCCCTTCGACCTCCTGGCCGGTGGCTTGGCGGACCTCGTTCTTGGTCTCGGCGACGCTTTGGGCGTCGAGGATCGGGGTGCCGCAGAACTGCTCGTAATCGATCGGCTCGGTGATCGTCGGCTGGTCGCCGCAGGCCGGGCACTCGGGGTCGCGGCGAAGCTTGAACGTGCGGAACTCGAAGTCGAGCGCGCTGAACGACAGCAGCTTGCCGATCGCCGGCGTGCCGACGCCGAGGATCAGCTTGATGACCTCGTTGGCCTGCAGCGTCCCGATGATGCCCGGCAACACGCCCAGCACACCGCCCTCGGCGCAGCTCGGCACGCTGCCCGGCTCCGGCGGCTCGGGGTAGAGGCAGCGGTAGCACGGCCCCGCCTCGCCCGGCCGCAGCGGGTTCTGGCGCTGCGGGTCGAACACCGTCACCATGCCCTCGAACCGGAAAATGCTGCCATAAACATTCGGCTTGCCGGCGATCACGCAGGCGTCGCCCACGCAGTATCGTGTCGGGAAATTGTCCGTGCCGTCAATGATTACGTCGTACCCGGCGATCAGGTCCATGACGTTCTTGGAGTTCACCAGCGTCTTGTGCTTGACGATCTTGGCGTCGGGGTTCAGGCCGTTGAGCCGCTTCTCGGCGGCGGCGACCTTGTCGTCGCCGATCTGGTCGGTGCCGAACAGGATCTGCCGCTGCAAGTTGCTCGGGCTGACGACGTCGACGTCCGCCAGCCCGATCGTCCCGACCCCCGCGGCGGCCAGGTACAGCGAGATCGGGCAGCCCAAGCCGCCGGCCCCGATGCACAGCACCTTGGCGTTCAGCAGCTTCTTCTGCCCCGCCATCCCCACCTCCGGCAAGATGAGGTGGCGGCGGTAACGGTTGACCTGCTCGGGCGAAAGATTCTCAACAGACACGACGCAACTCCGGCTCAAAGAACGACCCGAAGGCGACGCCGGTGAGGCCGTCGCCACGCTTTAGCATGTTGGCCGGCAAGTCCAATACCGCCGATCGGGCCGCAAGCTGTGGGTCAAATCGCCCGTGGCCGCTAGGGTAGGCACCCACCGCTAGCATGAGGCAATGCCGCAGTTCCAAGTCACCTTGCGCGACAAGAACACCCGCGAGCAGCGGACGGTGGCGGTGGAAGCCGCCTCGGCCCATCGGGCGGCGACCCGCTGGCCGTCGCACTACCTCGTGCTGGGCTTCTTCGAGCGCGACAAATCCGGTGAGGTGCGGCCGGCCGATTGGGGCGGGCAGAACCTTGTCGACGCCGACGGCACGCTGAGCTACGCGACGCCGATGACCGAGGACGGCGACGGCCCGCCGTCGGGCTTCTACACCGCGGCGTACATCGTCTTCTTTCTCGGCATCACGGTGGCGCTGGTGACGTTCCTGATAATCCTCGGGCAAATCCCGAGTTGGGTGCGGGGGCTCGAAGAGGTCGCCGGCGCGGCGTTTGTCGCGGTGAGCGTGGTGGCAATGTTCAGCGTCATCGCCGCCGCCCTCGTGCTGCTGCACATCGGCCGCTTCTGGCCCCCGCCGGCGCGGTGAATCGGCGGCTAACCTGCCCGTTATGCCGCAGTTCGTTGTCAAGGTTCGCAACGCCAACACCGGCGAGATCCGGGACGTGCGGGTGGAGGCTGACTCGATGGAGGCGGCTCGATCCGGGTGGCCGCCGGAGGAGCAGCCGCTGGACGACACGCCGGTCGCCGCGGCCGTTGGGTACGCGCCCACGCCGCAGAAGATCACGCCGGTCAGCCCGTTCGTCAACGTCGCGGTCCTCGTCCTGCTCGGCGGCGGCGTGCTGGGGCTCATCTACTTCGGCTTCGGCCTGCTGGTGGCCGACCCGGGCAGTTGGTCGAACGTCGTCGCGGTGGCGGCAATGATCATTACCGCGGCGTCAACGGCCTCCACAGCCTTGGTCGCGCTGCACCTGGGGCACCGGTTCCGTTGATCGCC
>CAYLSV010000054.1:8090-9629 GCA_964386435.1 uncultured Tepidisphaerales bacterium | reverse complement strand
TGGCAAGGCGACTCGACTCGTCACGGCGGACGGGCTACTAGGCCGCTGCTTGCTCTAGGTAGCTGCCGCACCACGTACGGCAGGTCCGGGCGTCAGGTCGTCAACGTTAACACCGTCAGGAACCCAATCCACACGGCATAGACGGTCACCAGGACGAGCAACAACTTCCTCGGCGGCTTGGCAATCACGCGGCGATCCTACGGCCAATGGCCGGCGTACTGGCATCGGTGAAACGTCTTGCCGCCATTCTTGGGCTGTTGCTGCTGGCGGGTTGTCAGCCGGCGGTCGCGCCGCGGCCGCAGTGGACGGCGTCGGCGGCGTTGGTGCCGGAGGACGGGCTGGCCGCGGCGCGGGCGGTGCCGGACGTGGCGGCCACGGTGCAGCCGCCCGAGGGCTGGGAGCGGCGGCCGACGCAGAACAAGGCGTTCGCCGACCACGTGCAGTGGCGGGCTGAGGGTTGGCGGGTGCGGTTCGGCGTGGTCCGGTTGCGGCTGCCATGGCCGCTGACGCCGGGGCAGCTCTTGTGGTTCGCCCAGCGGACGTACCAATCGCAGGACGACGCCAAGCGCTTCGAGATCCTCGAGCAATGGGAAGACGATCTGGGCCGGCAGTGGGTCACGATTCGGATGGGCCAGTGGGACGGCACCGGCTACCTCGCCGTCCGCGGCTTCACCGGCTGGCTCGTCTACCACGCCCACCGCCGCGATGATCAGCAACCCGGCGACGCCGAAGCGCTGGAGGCGGCGGCAAGGAGCGTCCGCAGCGTGGTGCCGCAGGTGGGGGAGTAGTCCTTTGTTGTTGGTCCTTTGTTCTTTGTCGTTTGTTCTTTGTTCTTTGTCCGTGGTCAGTTGCTGCACTTCAACGCGCGTCGTCAGCGTGAGCAACGGACCACGGACCACGGACGAATGACTACGGACCAAGAACAAAGGACCAAGAACAAAGGACGAAGAACAACCCCCTACCGCCCCGCTGCCCATCGTGCCGATGCATTCTTCGTGACCCGCGCCGAGCGTTACGTCGAGATCGTCGAGCTGATGAAGCAGCGGCACCGGTTGCGCGTCCGCAAGTGGCGCAGCAGCATGTCCGGCTGCGCCTGGCGGGCGTGGTACGACAACGGCGAGGTCGTCAACTGGGTCGAGAGCCCGTTCCCCAAAAGCCCGCTGTCGCTGTCCATCTTTCTGCACGAGGTCGGGCACCACGCGATCGGGTTCGACACGTACAAGCTCCGCTGCGAGGAGGAGTGGGCCGCGTGGGAGTGGTCGCTGGAGCAGATGCACAAGCTCGGCGTCGAGCCGACCGACCGCGTCAAGAGCCGCGTCGACCGCAGCCTGCAGTACGCCGTCGCCAAGGCCCTGCGCCGCGGCCTCAAGCAACTGCCCGGCCAGCTCATGCCCTACCTCCCCAAGCAGGCGGCGTGACTCGACTCAAAAACAGACGCCCTTCTCGTGAGGCAGCTGCGAGTCGGCGACTCGCAGTCCGGCACGCGGCTCCCCTGCACCCAAACTGCGACCCGCAACTCAACATCGCTGGAACCCCCAC
>CAYLSV010000054.1:1010-8080 GCA_964386435.1 uncultured Tepidisphaerales bacterium | reverse complement strand
GGGGCCTCAGCGACGCACGCGAACCCGGGATGTTCGTTGAGCGTGCGACGCCCTCTACCGTTGCCGTGATGAGCACTGATTCGCCGCCGTGGGGGACGTTGTTGTTCCCCGATCGCTACGTCTGGCTCGTGCTGTTCAGCGCGCTGGACGTGTTCATGACCTTCGTCATCCTGAGCCTGGGCGGCCTGGAGGCCAACCCCGTCGCCGATTGGATTTTGCAGCGGTTCGGCATCGCCGGAATGACAGTCTTCAAGTTCGTGCTCATCACGGTGGTGATCCTGATCTGCGAGTACGTCGGCCGCCGCGACCGCGAGGCGGCCCGGCGGCTGACCGTCTACGGTTTGGCCCTGACGATGATGCCCGTCGTCTTCGCCCTGATCCTGCTGGGCCGCACGCTGCTGTGAACCTCGGGAGAAACGAGAGAAGCCGAGTTGCGTCTCACCGCTCCTCCACCGCCGGCCGCTCCACGTCCTTCACCACGTCGCCCGCCACCTGCCGCTGGGCCTTCCACCATTCCACCGTCTTGTAGCCTTTGGGATCATCCCAAGTGCCAATGTAGAACACGCCGTCGCCGGCGAAGTTGCTGTTGCGTTGGCGGGTGTCGGGCCACGTGTTGCCGCCGATTCGGGTGAACGCTGAAAGATCGCTTGCCCTCACCTCCACCGCCGCCGTGACGTGGCTGCCGGGTTTGAGGTTCGGGGCGACGTAGACGTTGCCGACGAGCACCAGTTCCGCGGCGTCGCCCTCGACGCTCAGGAACCGGCCGGTCGGGCCCTGGTTGAGCGCGAGGTTGTCGAGGATGTGGAAGTCGACGACGCCCCGTTGGTAGCCGCGGTCGAAGCCGTCGAGGCGAATGGCGCTGGCGTCGTCGGCGCGGATCGTGTTGCTCTCGAACCGGCCGTGGCGGGTGCCGTGCTCGACCTCGAACATCGTGTCGCCGACGTTGTCCTCGTACACGACGTACTCGAACGCCGCGTCCGGCTCGGCTGCCCCGTCCCGGCCGCCCAACGGCCCGGTGCCCCACGCCCCGCTCGACTTGTTGCCGGCGATGGTCGCGTACCGCCCCTTCTGGATGTTGAACGTCGACTTCGCCGCGTCCTTCGGATCGACCTCGCGACGATCCAAGTTGGTGAAGTCGTTGCCGAACGCCAGCAAAAAGTCCGCCCCGGCCATGCGGACGATGTGCTCCCGCAAACTGTTTGCCGCCGAGTTGCCGAGGATGGCGTAGCCGCGGCCTTGGGCGTAGACGAAATAGTTGTGCAGGCCCAGCGGGTCGTCGCTGCGGCAGCCGGTGATCATCACGCCTTCCGGGAAATACGCCCCGTTGTAGAGGTCGGCCACGTGTTGCACCGAGACGCCGCGGAGCGTCAGGTTGCGGCCACTGCTGCGGACCGCGCTCGGCAAGCCGCGGCGGTCGTTTGTGGCAAAGTGTGTGGCGAGCTGCACGTCCTCGATCCGCACGTCGTCGGACTCGATGGTCAACATGCTGATGAGCCCCCGGCGGCCGACGTATTTCAGCACCGGGTCGGCGGCGTCGGGTTCGCCCCAATCGGAGACGACAACGCCGCGCTGCCGGATCGTCACGCCGTCGAAGAGTTCGAACGAGTCGCCGCGGCGGAGCAGGATCTTCTCGTAGTTCTGCAATCGCCGGGCGGCGGCGGCAAAGGTCCGCAGGGCCGTCTGCGGGGTGCGGCCGTCGAGCCGATCATCACCGTCGACGGCGACGAAAATCAGTCGCCGCTTGTCGGGGCGGATCGTGATTTGCGTCTGCTCGATCTTCTCGGTGCCGTCGGGAAAGGTGACGCGGCAGGTGATGGTGTAGACGCCGGGCTGGTCGTAGATGTGAGCCGCGTTGAAGCCGGGCAGCACGTTGTGCTCGGCGTCGGCATTGCCGAAATTCCACTGAATATCGACCAGGTGCGGCTCGTCACCGAGAAGCCGCAGCGCCCGAACATGGACCGTGGCCGGCGCCATCAACCCGGCCGGGCCGACGGTAAAACCGGGCGTTTCTCCTTGATTCTGACGCAGTTCGATCAACTCGGCTTCCATTGCCTCCACCTCGTCGGCGGCCTGCCGCAGCAGGTCGGCGGTGGTCGGGGCGATCGGGTTGAGGCACAGCAGGACGGTGATCAGGAAGTTGAACATAAGGTCTCCACTGTCCCCGCCGTCGTCCCGCATCTGGCGGCCAGCGGCGCACCCAATCGTCAATATCCTTCGTCTTTGCGGTAGAACGTCAACGCGAAAAGATAAATGACGCCGCCGACGGTGGCCGCCATCCACCAGTTGATGATGCCGTCGGTGACGACGAGCGGCAACCCCCGCAGCAGCAGCACCGACCCGGCGGCAATCAGCGTCAGCAGGCCGAACGCCTTGGTGTTGAAGGGGATGCTGCTCAGCAGGATCAGCCCGGCGATCCCCGTGGCGGCCGAGGCGATCTTGAACGCCAGACTTGGCGGCAACACGGCGGCGATTGTCTGCTGCCACAGCTCCGAATCCCGAAGCCGTTGCTCGGCCCCGTCCTCGAACGACGTCTCGACGGTGGCCTCCAACTCGTCGGCCGATCGTTGCCGCCGGGTGCCGCCGACCGAGGTGCTGTTCTCATCGATGGCGGCTCGGTTGTCGGTGTCGATCTGCGGGTTGATCCCGGCCGTGATGTCGGCGGCATTGAGCCACAGGGCGAAGATCGCCATCAGCAAAAGTCCCAGGGAAAACCGCAACGGCGGACCCAGCAGCAAGTCGATCGGCGACCCAAACCGGCGGCGGAACCAGCTCTCCCGGATCCGCTCAAAATCGGGGTCCGTGTACTTGACCGCCTTCCGCCGAATTGCCTCCTCAGCGCTCTGGTTGGCCGGGGGCGTTTCGGGCGAATCTTCCGGATTTTCTTCGACTTGCTCCGGCTTCTCGCGAACCGGCACCGTCGGGGCGGCGAGCTTCTCGGCCTCCTTGCGGAAACCCTGGCTCATCCCGAGATACCGCACCGCGGCGGCTTTTGCTTGTTTGTCGGCGATCTCGTCGCCGATGCCCTTGCTCTTGAGCAGCCGCTTCTCGGCGGCGATGAGCTGCTTCTCGTCGTGTTGCAACCGCTTGGCCTCCAGCCGCCGGTCGATGGTCCGCAGGATCGGCTCGCGCCACGCCCCCCACCGCGGCCGGTGCTTGCCGCCGTCGCGGCCGAAGGCTTCGCGAGCCTTCATTTTCTCCTCGAAACCGAAGAGTTCTTCGAAAAGTTCCTCCCAGTGATCGCCCTGCTTCGTCGCCACGAGGTGGCGGATGGCGTTCTCGTCGTAACCGGTCTGGCGGAGTCGGCGGACCAGCGTCTTGAGCTGCGCGACGACCTCGGCCCGGTCCTTCTGCAGCGGCAAATCGACGCCGAAGTGAAACCCCGCCGCCAACAACCCGGCAATGACGAGGGCCCCGACCCACCACACCAGCAGCCCCATCGACGCCAACACGGCGAGGAGCAGCGCGACGAACACGACGCCGCCGAGCCACTCGAGGATCGTCGCCTCGATCGCCATCTGCCGCAGCCGGGCCCAGAGGTGGGTGCCGCCGTTGAGGCCGGCGATGACGACGTGGCAGACGATGGCCAGAATCGCGACGCCGACGATGCCGCCGGCCCAGCCGATTTTCCAGAACGGCCCGTCGGCGAAGACCATCGCTGCGAGCGCGGTCACGGCACAAAGCAAGAAAAACCCGGGAATCAGCCACCTTCGCGTCACGGCCCACGGCGACTCGCGGTACTTCTTCGCCGCGATCTTCAGCCGGGCGGCGTCCTCGCCGTCGGGTTCGGCGCGGACGTCCTCCATGTCTTCCAGCCACAGCTCCAACTCGGCGACCGCCGCCCGCATCGTCGGCTGCCGGTCGCTCGGCTGCTTGGCGATCATCTTCATGACGATGCCGCCCAAACTCCGCGGCACGGTCGGCTCGACCGTGTCCGGCGGCGTCGGCGTGGCGGTTTGGTGCTGGCGGATCACAGCCTCCGCCGTCTCGCCGAGGAACGGCGGCCGACCGACCAGCAGGTGGTACAGCGTGCAACCCAATGCGTAAATGTCGGCCCGCTGATCAACCGCCGCCGCGTCGTCGGCCTGCTCGGGGGCCATGTATGCCGGGGTGCCGAGGGCGACGTCCGCCATGGTGGCACTGGCCGCCGTTGCCGAATCGAGCTTCGACCGCCGGGCGATCATCGTCCGCAAGCCGTCCTGCCTCCCGCGGGTGCTGCCGCCGGGCTCGGCCTCGCCGACCCGTTTGGCCAAACCGAGGTCGGCGACCTTGACGATGCCCTCCTCATTGAGCAGCAAGTTCTCCGGCTTCACGTCGCGGTGGACCATGCCCATGTCGTGGGCGTATCGCAGCCCCCGCCCGGCCTGCAGCACCAAACCAACCGCCTCGGCCGCCGGGATCCTGCCGCGGTCCTTCACCAGCTCGCCAAGGTTGGCGCCGCGGACGAACTCCATCGAGAAGAAGTTCCAAGGCGGCTGGGCATCGACCGAGCCGATATCGTGGACCTGCACGACGTTGTGATGAGCCAGCTGTGCCGCGGCGTAGGCTTCTCTTGTGAAGCGGGCGACAAACTCCTCATCGCCGGCCAAATCGTCGGCGAGTAGTTTGAGGGCCACGTCACGATCTAGAGAAATCTGCCGGGCCTGATAAACGCTGCCCATGCCGCCGCGGCCGAGTTCCCTGTCCAGTTCATAGTTGCCCAGCCGAGGCGGCGGGGTGCGGCGTTCTGTGGGGGGCACTGGGGAGGGGTCCGTCTGGGAGCCGTTCGAAGCCGGAGCCAATCGTTTTGGATTTGGGGCGACGGTGTCATCGACGGGCAGATTCTTCGGCGTCGGCTGTTTTGGTTTGGGGGCCATTGTCGCGCTGGCGGCGGCCGTTGGCGCAACGGGCGGCTTCCTGGTGACCTTCTTCCGCTTCTTCGGCTTCGGGGCGACGGTGAGCCCCAGGGCGGTGGCCATGTCGTCGTCGCCGTCCTCGAGGCCGACGCTGGTGGAGACGGCTTGCCCGCCGTCGGCGTCGCGGCGTACGTGGAGCTCGAAGCGGCGGTCGCAGGCCGGGCAGGTCGGGCGGAACGAGCCGAACTTGAGCCCGCGCGGCTTCATCCTGTGCTGGCAGTGGGGGCAGGTGACGTCGGGTTGGGTGGTGGAATCGCTCAAGGTCGCACCTGGGTTCGAGTCGGGCGGCAATCGGCAGTGTCGCCGGTTGAGGCGGCGGTGGCAAACCGACACGAAGCGGGCAGGCGGTGGTTGGGCCGGTAAGTCTCAACGCGACGACTTAGGAAGGTAGCTGCGACTCGGCGAGTCGCAGTTCGGGTGGCTTGATCCGCGTGCCGGACTGCGAGTCGCCGACTCGCAGCTACCCTCGTCTTCTGCACGTGGCGAAGGTGGGTACGCTGCTCGTCATGGCCGACCTGCACCTCTCCTGCGACATCCTCATCGTCGGCGGCGGCACGGGCGGGGTGGCGGCGGCGCTGGCGGCGGGCAGCCTTGGGAAGCGGGTAATCCTCACCGAGCCGACGGCGTGGCTCGGGGGGCAACTCACGAGCCAGGGGGTGCCGCCGGACGAGCATCCGTGGATCGAATCGCACGGCTGCACGGCCCGGTACCGGTTGTTCCGCGACGGCGTGCGGGCGTACTACCGGCAACATTATCAACTGACGGCAACGGCGCGGGCGGACCGACGGCTGAACCCAGGCCAGGGCGACGTGAGCCGGTTGTGCTTCGAGCCGCGGGTGGGGGTGGCGGTGATCGAGGCAATGCTCGCGCCGCTGCGGGCGGCGGGGTTGGTGCGGGTGCTGCACGGCGCGGAGCCGATCGCGGCGGACGTGGACAAGGGGCGGGTGCGAACGGTGACGTTGCGGCGGGCGGACCACGAGGTGACGATCGAGGCCGATGCGTTCCTCGACGCGACGGAGACGGGCGACTTGTTGCCGCTGACCGGCACGCCTTACCACCTCGGCGGCGACGCCCAAAGCGACACCGGCGAGCCCGACGCCCGGCCGGACGGGGCAGACGCCGACGACGTGCAGGGCCTGACCTGGTGCGCGGCCCTCGGCTTCGAGCCGAACGTGGCGGACGATCGGCATCTAATCCCCAAGCCGCCACGGTACGACTTTTGGCGGCAGTACACCCCGCAGCTCGACCCGCCGTACCCAGGCAAATTGATCGACTGGCAGTACGACCTGCCAACCGACAGCTTCTGCGGCCGCGGTTGTCTGCGGCCGGCGGATCGAAGCGGCGACGGCGAATACCCGCTGTTCGATTACCGCCGCGTGATCTTTGGCGGCCACCATGACCCGGCGATGCCGGACGCGACGATGCTCAACTGGCCGCAGAACGATTACTGGCTCGGCAAGGTTATCGACGAGCCGGCCGACGTGGTGGCGAGCCGGCTCGACGACGCCCGGCAGCTCACGCTCAGCGTGGTGAGGTGGCTGCAGACCGACGCCCCCCGCGGCGACGGCGTCCGCGAGGCCGGCTACCCGGAGATCCACCTCCGCCCCGACCTCGCCGGCACCGACGACGGTTTGTGCATGGCCCCCTACCACCGCGAAGCCCGGCGCCTCGTCGCCAGGTTCCGCGTCACCCAGAACCACATCATCGCCGAGGGCCGCCAATCCGCCGAGCCGTTCGCCGACAGCGTCGGCGTCGGCTGCTACCGGCTCGATCTGCACCCCTCCTGCGCCGGTCGCGGCAGCATGTACGCCCCGACGTTCCCCTACCAAATCCCCCTCGGCAGCCTGCTGCCGGCCGACGGCCCGAGCAACCTCCTCGCCGCCGGCAAATGCCTGGGCGTCACCCACCTCGCCAATGGCTGCTACCGCCTGCACCCGACCGAATGGAACGTGGGCGAGTCGGCCGGCCTGTTGGCGGCGTTTTGTGCGGACCCAGCGATGTCCCACGCCGCCGTGTTCGACTCGCCGACACTCCTCCGCGACTACCAAAAGCTGCTGACCGATCAAGGCGTCGAGCTGGCATGGCCCGAGGTGCGGGCAGTGTAGATCGTGCGCCGGATTGCTGCCTCTTCAAGCTCCGTGGTCGCTGAGGCCCCCACCGCTGCGTAGCAGCGGGGCT
>CAYLSV010000054.1:0-992 GCA_964386435.1 uncultured Tepidisphaerales bacterium | reverse complement strand
GCGTGCGTAGCCCCGCTGCTACGCAGCGGTGGGAGCCTCAGCGGCGTTGAAGCGCGTCGGCACGGTCGGGTCGGGGCAGGGTCAATTGCGGTCCGAAACGTCGCGGCCAATGGCTTGGGCCGCTGCCTATATTGCCCAACCCATGTCCGACACCGCCACCCTCGACGCTCCCGACACCCAGGCTGCGGCGACCGCCGGTTTGACCGGCACCGTCACGCAGGTCATCGGCTCGACCTTCGACGCCGAGTTTCCCGAGGGGCATTTGCCCGGCATTTACAACGCCTTGTCGCTGAAGTACGAGGTGGGCGGCAAGCCGCAAACGCTCACCGGCGAGGTGCAGCAGCACCTCGGCGGCAGCAAGGTGCGGGCCGTGGCGCTGGGCGGCACGGACGGCTTGACCCGCGGGATGGCCGTGACCGACACCGGCAGCCCGCTGCGGGTGCCGGTGGGCAAGGCGACGCTGGGCCGGGTGTTCAACGTGCTGGGCGAGCCGATCGACGAGCGCGGCCCGGTTGACGCCGACGGGTACCGGCCGATCCACCGCGAGCCGCCGGAGTTCGACCAGCTCTCGCCGCAGGCCGAGGTGTTCGAGACGGGCATCAAGGTGATCGACTTGCTCACGCCGTTCATCCGCGGCGGCAAGGCGGGTTTGTTCGGCGGGGCGGGCCTTGGCAAAACGGTCATCATCCAGGAACTCATCGCCCGCATCGCCCGCGAGCACGGCGGCTACTCGGTGTTCGCCGGCGTCGGCGAGCGGACCCGCGAGGGCACCGACCTCTGGCTCGAGATGCAGGAGGCCGCCATCGGCGACACGGGCAAGAAGGTCATCGACCAGACGGTCATGGTCTTCGGCCAGATGAACGAGCCTCCGGGTGCCCGCCTCCGCGTCGCGCTGTCGGCGCTGACGATGGCCGAGTACTTCCGCGACGAATCGGGGGCCGACACGCTGCTGTTCATCGACAACATCTTCCGCTTCACGCAGGCGGGTTCCG
>CAYLSV010000053.1:18647-22346 GCA_964386435.1 uncultured Tepidisphaerales bacterium | reverse complement strand
CGGGTTCTTCCGGCACTGCGGCTACACGCTACAGATGGACTGAACACGCTCTAATGCGGCCGGACCTCGCCGTCGTGCTGAGTCAGGGCGACTACGACTTGGCGGCGCTCGCCCAAGATTATCGTAGCTACGCCGACCGACCGCGGGTCCGGGCCTACCCCGACTTGGCCGGCCGGTTGACGCTGGCGTCGGGTTGGGTGGCGGCGAGCGACACCGGAATGCTTAAGTCGGCGAGTTTGGTGGGCGTCGGGGCTTGGCTGTTTGAAGAGTTCATTATCTCGTCGCCGTCCGAGTCGGATTGTCAAGCTGCCGACGCCGATTGGGATGATGTGCTCGCGGCGGCCCAATGGGTCGATTGGGGCGAGCTGGACTGGCCGGCGGGTGCCGACGTAGAGGTGATGAACGGGCTGGCCGCCACTGTGTTGCGGGCGATGGCCCGGACCGCCAGCGAGGAGCGCTGGCCGGACGCGGCCGATCGCTGGCGACGGGCCGGGCTGGCGCAGGTGACGCCCGAGCACCGGCTGTGGCTGGCTCAGGCGCTGGTCGATGCCGGCGATGTGAAAGCCGCGGCGGCGTTCGCCCGGGAGTTCTCCACGTTGTTGTTGCCGGTGGCCCGAATGCTCGGTCGGCACAACCCAACCCTGGCAGCAACGCTGCTGCGGCAGGCGGAGACCGGGGCGGCGGCAGACGGCCCGGAACTGTGGCGGGCCTGGGATGCGCTGGGGCAACCCGACGAGGCGCGGGCGGTGCTCCGCCGGCTCGGCCCGGCCACAGCCATCGCGGCCCGGCTACTTGCCGAGGCCGAACCCGACGAAGCCCGGCGCGTCCTGCGGGAGCGGCTCGAAGCCGAGAGCCAGGACCACGATGCCGCCGTGATGCACGCGGCTCTGGCCATTCGTCAAGGGCTCAACGCAGACCACTTGCAGGTCGAAGCCGCCGCCCGCTGCGGCGATCCGGCCGTCGCCGCACGGGCATTCGAGGTGCTGTCGCGGCTGGCCGCCAGGCAAGGTGACGTGGCGGCGGCACTCCAGCACCGCGACGCCGCCGAATTGCAACGACAACAAAGTCAGGGGCTTGCATGAGCGACGTCACGCTGCGACACGAAGGCTTCCTGATCGAGCGGCGTGATCTCGTCGAGCAGGCAGCATCTAAGCCGCACGCGGCGGCGGCGCTGGACAGGTTGATTCTGGCGTTCGACGGTGGCGAGTGTGACCGCCGCTTTGCCGCGGCGTTGTCATCGCCATCGGCGTCGCGGGAGCGGGACCGCCTGCTGGGGCTGGGGCTGCGCCGGACGACCGGCGGGACGGGCGGCATGAGGCGGGCCAGCGGCGACCTCTGCGGAGCCCAAGCCGCGACCGCACGGGTGATGGCCGACCCGGCCGCCCGGCTCAAAATCGATCGCCTGCTCGACTTGCACCGCCTGATGACGAGGAACGGCGGCCGGTTCAAGACAGCGCCGAACACTGTGGTCGAGGACGTTGAGGAGCAGGTGCAGGCGCTGGCGACGGTCTCGCCAACTCAGACGCCACGGCTGGTCGCCCGGTGGTGCGAGTTGACCGATGCCGCGCCGGATGGTGGCGGGCTGCGTGCGGCAATTGTCTTCGCGGCGACGTCGATGGTCGATTTTATGCGGCTGCACCCGTTCGACGACGGCAACGGCCGGGTTGGGCGGCTGGTCATGCTGTGGCTGCTGCTGCGGGCCAACTGCGGGGTGCTGAGGCGGGTCAGCGTGGAGCGGCTGTGCGACGGCGACCGCCGGGGCTACCACCAGGCGTTCGGCAGGACTCGGCCGCACGCGCCGCTGGAGCAGGTGCGGCCCGAGTGTCTGATCGCCTGGTGGGCCGGCCGGCTGGCCGATGCTTACGAGCAAATGGATGCCACGGCGGCGGATTTCTCGGTTCGCGCTTCACCGCCGGCCGCAAGCGTGTAGGTTGTCGGCACCAGGCTAGTCATGAACACCGACACCGATACCGACACCAAGGACCTGCTCCGCTTCGTCACTTGCGGGAGCGTCGATGACGGCAAATCGACGCTCATCGGCCGCTTGTTGTACGAGTCGAAGGGCATCTATGAGGACCAGCTCGCCAGCGTCGAGAAGGCGAGCAAGACCGTCGGCACCACCGGCGGCGACATCGACCTCGCGCTCGTCACCGACGGCCTCAAGGCCGAGCGGGAGCAGGGGATCACGATCGATGTCGCCTACCGCTACTTCTCCACGCCGCGGCGGAAGTTCATCATCGCCGACTGCCCGGGGCACGAGCAGTACACGCGCAACATGGTCACCGGGGCCAGCACCGCCGGGCTGGCGATCCTGCTGGTCGATGCCAGCAAAGGCGTGATCGTGCAAACGCGGCGGCACGCGTTCCTGGCGTCGCTCTTGGGCATTCGGCACGTCGTCGTCGCCGTGAACAAGATGGACCTCGTTGATTACGACGAGGACGTGTTCCGGCGGATTCGGCAGGAGTTCACCGACTTCGCCGCCCGGCTGTCGCTGCCGGATCTGGCGTTCATCCCGATGAGCGCGCTCGCCGGCGAGAACGTGACCGAAACCAGCACGCTCATGCCGTGGTACGGCGGCGTGCCGCTCCTGCGCCATTTGGAGGAGGTCCACGTTGGCGGCGACCGGAACCTGATCGACATGCGGCTGCCTGTGCAGTTCGTCAGCCGGCCCGACCGCACCTTCCGCGGCTACATGGGCACCGTCGCCAGCGGCATCCTGCGCAAGGACGACGACATCGTCGCCCTGCCCAGCGGCACCAAGGCCAAGGTCGACCGCATCCTCGGACCCGGCGGCGACGAGCAGGACAACGCCACCGCCGGCGCGGCCGTGTGCGTCACGCTCGACCGCGAAATCGACGTCAGCCGCGGCGACGTGATCGCGCCGGTCAACAACGTGCCGAAGGTCAGCAACAAGGTCGAGGCCATGCTCGTCTGGATGGCCGCCGAGCCGATGGAGGTGGGGCGGCAGTACATGGTCAAGCACGCCTGCCGCGAGGTGCCGGGCGTCGTGAGTCACCTCCGCTACCGCACCGACGTCAACACGCTCCGGCAGCACGCGGCCGAGCAGTTGGACCTGAACGAGATCGGCCGGGTGGAGCTGGAGCTGGCCCGCCCGATCGCCCACGACGCCTACCGCCGCAGCCGGTCGACCGGGGCGTTCATCGTCATCGACCGCCAAACAAGCGCCACCGTCGCCGCGGGCATGATCCTTGACCGCGACACCGCCGAGACCAGCGGCCTCTACCCGGCCGAGAAGGATCGAGCCGAGGACCGACGCCAGCGCCGCCGCACGCCGCCGATCGACGGCATCACGATGGACGAGCGGAAAACCCGCCTCGGCCACGCCCCGCTGTGCGTCTGGCTCACCGGCCTCAAGGGCGTCGGCAAAACGTCGATCGCCACCGCGTTGGAGCGGGCCCTGTTCGACGCCGGCCTCGTCGGCGTCGTGCTCGACGGCGGCACGATGCGTGAGGGCGTCTCCCGCGACCTCGGCTTCACCGGCGACGACCGCCGCGAAAACGCCCGCCGCGCCGCGGCCACCGCCGAGGTCGTCTGCCGGGGCGGGTTGTTCGCCGTGTGCAGCTTCATCTCCCCGTTCGTCGCCGACCGCGCCGCGGCCCGGCAGCAACTCGCCGACGTCGTCGGCGAGAGCGGCTTCGTCGAAATCCACCTCGACGCCGACGAAGCCACCCGCCGCGA
>CAYLSV010000053.1:263-18637 GCA_964386435.1 uncultured Tepidisphaerales bacterium | reverse complement strand
CCAACCTCCGCCTCGACACCGCAGCTCAATCTGTCGAGCAATCCGTCACGGAGATCATGAACCTGCTTCGCACGCGTGGTCTGTTGCAGGTGGCACGCGGCAACGGAGAATGACGTCGACCACGGTAGCCGCAGCACCACGTGCCGCAAGTCCGGACCGCGAACCCCGACCTGCAGCACGTGGTGCTGAGGCTTCCGCAGTCATAGACACGCGACTTCATTGGGGTGACTCGCCCCTACGCTCGTCGCATGGCTGATCCCATCGCGCACTTGAAGTCGCTGATCCATGACGTGCCGGACTTTCCCGAGCCGGGCGTGTTGTTCCGCGACATCTCCCCGCTGCTGGCCGACCCGGCGGGGCTGGCGTTGTCGATCGAGCTGATGGCCAACCCGTTCCGGGGCGGGAAGATCGACCTCGTGGTCGGTGCCGAGAGCCGCGGCTTCATCTTCGGCACCGCCGTCGCCTGCTGCCTGTCGGCCGGGTTCGGGCTGATCCGCAAGCCCGGCAAACTGCCCCGCGGCCGCGTGAGCATCGACTACGACCTCGAGTACGGCAGCAACACCCTCGAGATGCACGATGACCAGATCACCCCCGGCCAGCGCGTCCTGGTCATCGACGACGTCCTCGCCACCGGCGGCACGATGAAAGCCAGCCTCGACCTGGTCAAAAAGCTCGGCGGCAACCTCGCCGGCGCGGCCGTCCTCATCGAACTCGACGCCCTCAAAGGCCGAGAAAAACTCGACGGGCAGGACGTCCACGCGGTGCTGAACTATTGACTTGTCAGTTCTCGGTTGAAGTTTCCCTTCTTTCCCCGACCTCTCTCAAGAGGCCACAAGGTTCGCTCTGCTCAAACCGCGGCTTCCTGCAGGAAAAGCGGGGAAGAAGGAAGGCTTCAACGGACAACGCACAACGCACAACGCACAACGCACAACGCACAACGCACAACGCACGACGCACGACAGACAGCAAACTACCGTCCCACCACGCTCACCCCCGCTTTTTCCGCCGTTGCCAGGACGGCCGGTTTGTCGAGCATCATGACGGCTTCGGCCTCCAGGACGAGGCAGCGGCAGCCGGCGGCTTGGAGCTTCTGGATCGTGCCGACGCCGACGCAGGGGACGTCGAAGCGTTTGTCCTTGGTGGCGTTGTTGACTTTGACCATCGTCCAGCCGCCGCGGGCGCACAGCTCGCCGGCCCGGCGGATCATCGCGTCGGTGCCCTCAACCGCCTCGACGGCGATCACGTCCTGTTCCTTGACCGCGAGGCTTTGCCCGACATCGTGCCGCGAGAGCCACTGCCCCAGCGGCCAGGCGAAGTCGATGTCGGCCCGCTGCAAATCGCTGGGCCCGTGCTTGGTCATGACGCCGGCGCTGGCCAAGTGTTGCCGGGCGTAGATCGTCGTGTCGATGAGCGTGATGCCCCGTTCGCCCAGCGCGTCGGCCACGGCGTTAAGGATGGCAAAGTCTCGCTTGTCCCGCCGCAACGACCCGGCCAGCAGCTTGAGGGCGGCGAGGTCTGGGAAGAACTGAAAGTACCGGCCGCGCTTGTGGATGTGGTCCTTGGCCACCCGGCCGACCATTACCGCCTCGCCGACGCCGTGCTTCCTCAGCCGCCGGGCCCACTGCCCCAGCTTCAGCACGCCGACCCGCTCGTACACGTCGCACACTTCGGCCAGTCCGGCGTCTGGAAACTCCCCCAGCCCCACGCACACCACCTCCCTCCCGGCCGCCCGCGCGCCCTGCGCAACCAGCCGCGGAAACAACCCACCCCCGGCGATGAGCCCAAGCGGTGCCATGTGGCAGCGTATGGACGTGACGACTCGGCAAAGTTTGACTTGGCGAAGTTTGACTTGGCGATTTGCCGGACGAGCGGGCTGAACTTCTCCGGCAATTCACCAAGTCATACTTCACCACGTCACACTTGAAGCACTTCCCACCGCTGCGTCGCCCGGAAAATGCGGTCCCGCGCCGCGTCCCACGCCGCCCCCGGCGGCACCTCCTCGATCAGGATCGGCCGGCCCGCCTCGTCCAGCCGCCGCAGCACCGCGTAGAAGTAGCGGCCGTAGGCCGCCGGGTCACTCGGCATGATCTTCACGTG
Organism: uncultured Tepidisphaerales bacterium; assembly: GCA_964386435.1. Taxonomy (GTDB): domain Bacteria; phylum Planctomycetota; class Phycisphaerae; order Tepidisphaerales; family Tepidisphaeraceae; genus CAYLSV01. The sequence continues at coordinate 16,540 of CAYLSV010000053.1, read as the reverse complement.
CTCGCCGCGGATCGTCGGCGACTTCTCACTCGGGCACAGCAGCACGCTCGCCTCGTTCGCCGCCAACCACGCCGCCACCGCCGCCCGGTCCTCGCGGCGGAACCGGAACGCCGGCGACGTCGGTGCGTAGTGCCTCGGCCGTCGGCCCGGACTCGCCGATGCCGCCTCGCCGTCGCCGCCGATGAGTTCGCCGGCTTCGCCGAGCACCCGCCGCAGATCGTCCGCCGTCACCGCCCCCGGCCGCAGCAGCGTGACGGTCCGCCCCTCGACGCGCACCACCGTGCTCTCTAAGCCGACCCCGCACGGCCCGCCGTCCACCACCGGCACCTCGGGGAACGCCCGCCGCACATGCTCCGACGTCGTCGGGCTCACCGCCTCGCTCAAATTCGCCGACGGCGCCGCGATCGGCCGCCCACTCTCGGCGAGCAGCCGCAACGCCAGCGGATGCCGCGGCACCCGCAGCCCGACGAACCCCGTCCCCGCCGTCACGTTCAGCGGCACCCCAACCTCCACCGGCACCACAATCGTCAACGGCCCCGGCCAAAACCGCTTCGCCAACACCGCGGCCACCCCAGGCCACGAACTCGCCAACTTCGCCGCCTGCCCCGCATCGGCCACATGCACAATCACCGGATTATCCGCCGGCCGCCCCTTGGCCTCAAAAATCTTCGCCACCGCCCGCTCGTCCGTCGCATCCGCCCCAAGCCCGTACACCGTCTCCGTCGGAAACGCCGCCAACCCCCCGGCCCGAATCGCCGCCACCGCCGCATCCATCGCCGCCAATCTTGCCCGCTCCCGGAGCAGGGCGGTGGGCGTCAACGCCTTCCACGCCCGCAGCAATGCCTTCGCCTCCTCCCGCCGCACGTCGCCCAACGTCTCCCCGGCCCGCTCCACAACCCGGCAGTCGTGAGCCCGTTCGTTCAGCGCTCCGTTGATGGCCCAGACATCGTCCACCGCCTCAACCGCCGGCCACCGCCGCAGCAACGCCTCCGCCTGCGCCACCGTCGCCCCAGTCCACAAATAGAACTCGCCGCCCAACGCATCCATCGCCGCCCGGATGCACCGCCGCACCACCTCCCGCTCCCGCTCCGTCATCGCCGCCACCACCGCCGCCGCCCGCTCAACGCCACCCGGCGTCTCACCATCCGCCGGCCCCTTCCAACCCGCGAGATAATCATCCATCAGCTGAAGAACCAGGGACAAAGGACCAAGAACAAAAAATCCATCACACGATCTTCTGCTCCACCAACCACGCTTGAGCAGCTTCATCATCCGTGCAGATCAGGAACACCTCCTGCACGCTCCGCTCCACGGTGTACAGGCACTTCACCCCGGCGTCGGTGGCGTACTGGATCTTCAGCTTCGCCGGGCCGCCGCCGCGCTTTTTGCTGATGCGGCCGGGGACGATCCGGCTGACGTGGGGGCAGTGCTTGACGATGCGGTCGCACACGTCGTCCAAGCCGCGGACCCGGCCGTGCTCGCGTTTGACCCGGCCGAACTTCATGCGACTAGTGTAGCGTCATGCCCCTCACCCAAGGCGACCCCGCCCCCGACTTCGAGCTCATGAACCAGGACACCGACAAGGTCAAGCTGTCGGACCTCCGCGGCAAGACCGTTGTCCTGCTGTTCTACCCCATGGACTTCAGCCCCGTCTGCACCAACGAACACTGCAGCTTCGGCCCGGCCTACGGCAAGATCGCCCCCGACGACTCGACCGTCGTCTTCGGCGTCAGCACCGACAGCCCGTTCAGCCACGCCGCGTTCAAGAAGCAGCACGACATCCCCTACGACCTGCTCAGCGACCCGACCCGCCAAATGGTCAAGGCCTACGACATGTTCGCCGGCGAAGAACCCTTCAACTGCGGCAAACGCGGCACCGTCGTCATCGACCCCGAAGGCAACATCGCCCAGCACGAGGAAGTCGAAATCCTCCACGAACGCACCGTCGAAGAACTCGGCAACCTAATGAAGAAGTAGCACGTGACGTAGCTGCGACCTGACAGGTCGCAGTGGACGCTCTCGACATCCAAAGACGTCGCGAGCTTGCTGCATTCGTTGAGCGTCGCCACTGCGGGCTGTCAGCCCGCAGCTACGGCGGCGTTTTTTCTTGCGCCGCCGCTTTAAGGTTCGCCCGAACCATCCGTCTACCTTGCCGCCGGACATGCCGCCGCCGACTTCCGAAGCCGCCGACACGAGTCTGGCGGAGCACGCCCACCACCTCGGGCCACGGCTGCGGCGGTACGCGCTCTCGCTGCTCGGCGACCCTGAGGCCGCGCGGGACGCGGTGGCCGACGTCACGGCGCGCTGTTGCGCCATCGGCCCAACCGACTCGCCGCAGAACCCCTCGGCCTACCTGTTCACGGCCGTCCGAAACCGCTGCCTCGACGTGCGGCGCAAGGAGAAGCGGATGACCCCCCTCACCGACGGCCACGCCCTCCGACTCACGGCCGCCGAGCCCGACCCGGCCACCCAAGCCGAGCAGGGCGACGAATCCCGCCGCGCCCTCTCGGCCCTCGACGACCTCCCCCCGGCCCAGCAGGAAGTCCTCCGCCTGAAGTTCAGCGGCGGCCTGAGCTACAGCCAGATCGCCGACGCCACCGGCAAGACGAGCAACAACGTCGCCGTCCTCTGCCACCTCGGCCTGAAGAAACTCCGCCAAATCCTCGACGCCGAAGGAGCCCACCATGCCTGACCCCAAGCCGATCGACATGGACGTTCTCCTGACCACCGCCGCCCTCGGCGAGCCGATGACGAAGGCAGAGCAAGCCGCCCTCGACGCGGAGCTGGTGGACAACCCGCGAGTCGCCCTCGAAATCGACCGCCGCCGCCGCACGGCCGAGGAACTGCGTCACGTCCTGCACGGAGAGGCCGACCTTCTGCCCATCCCGGAAGGGCCGGCCACCTACACCCCCCGATCGGAGCCCGCCGTGCATAAAACTCCCGAAGAAACGCCGATCCAGCACCCCGCCTGGCCCGCCATCCTCGCCATGGCCGCCGCCCTGACCCTCACCCTCGGCCTCGCCTGGCTGGTCCTGCAACCCGTTGACGACGCTCGGCAACTTGCCACCGTCGGTGTTGCCGAAGAAGCCGACGAGGCCGCCGCCTTCACCGACGGCGTTCCCAACCGCGAGAACCTGCCGGCCACCGATCCGCTGCGCCTGCAGTCGCAGATGCCCGCTGTCGCTTGGGAACGGGCCGACAGTGTTCTGGTTCCAGCCGAAGGAGAAACGGTGGCTTCTGCCGCACAACGCGAAGCCGCCGGTATCGACGCGATCGGCGGGACCACGCTCCGATACGAAATTCGTGGTGCGATCAGAGCGCCTTTGATCGCTCCGGCTGATTCGCCAGCTCCCGCCTCGGCTATGCAACGTCGACGCCGCAGCGACGTGACGAACATGAGGGGCCTTGGACCGAACGTCGCCACCAACTCGGCGGCCTTCACTAACGGGCAGCTTGGCCAAGGAATCGCGGGCAACGTGGCCAACGAACCAGGCGGCTTTGGTGGCGGCGGCGGGTTCGCTGACGACTTGGCTCTCGGCGATACGCTTGAGGCTGAACGAGCCGAAGCGTTCAACCGCGAGGCGTATGACCGCATCATCGACAACCCGTTCCGGCGGGCGGTGGATGAGCCGCTGTCGACGTTCTCGATCGACGTCGACACGGCCAGTTATGCCAACGTGCGGCGGTTCCTGAACGACGGCAACCTGCCGCCGGCGGATGCGGTGCGGATTGAAGAATTGGTGAACTACTTCCCGTACGACTATAAAGCGCCGGGCGATGAGGCGACGCCATTCGCGGCAAATTTGGCCGTCGTGGCGGCACCTTGGAATGAGCGGCACAAGTTGGTTCGCATCGGCCTCAAGGGACGCGAGATCGACCGCAGCACCCGGCCGGCGGCGAACTTGGTGTTCTTGCTTGACGTGTCGGGCAGCATGAACCAGCCGAACAAGCTGCCGCTTGTGAAGAAGGCGATGCGGACGCTGCTCGGATCGCTGCGGCCGGACGATCGGGTGGCAATCGTGGTGTACGCCGGAGCGTCTGGCCTCGTGCTCGACTCGACGGCGGTGGAGGAGGCCAAGCAGATTACCGCCGCCCTCGATCGGCTCAGCGCCGGCGGCGGGACCAACGGCGGCGAGGGCATCGAACTCGCCTACGACGTCGCACAAAATCACTTCATCGACGGCGGCGTCAACCGCGTCATCCTCGCCACCGACGGCGACTTCAACGTCGGCACCACCAGCCGCGGCGAACTCACCCGGCTCATCGAGGCCAAGGCCGAGTCCGGCGTCTACCTCACGATCCTCGGCTTCGGCACCGGGAACGTGCAGGACGCCACCATGGAAGAACTGTCGAACGTCGGCGAAGGCAACTACGCCTACATCGACACCGAACGCGAGGCCGAGAAGGTGCTCGGCGAACAGGTCGGCGGCACGCTTGTGGCCATCGCCAAGGATGTGAAGTTGCAGGTTGATTTCAACCCGGCGAAGGTGCTGGCATATCGCCTGATCGGCTTTGAAAACCGCGTGCTGGCGAATCAGGATTTCAATGATGACACCAAGGACGCCGGCGACCTCGGGGCCGGGCACGAGGTGACGGCGTTCTACGAGATCATCCCGGCCGAAATGAACATGGCCGAGGCACAACAGGCGCTTTTGGAGATCGAGCTGAAGCTGCGGCAGCTTGGCGACGCCGTGGCGGCTGGGCAGCCGATGCCGGGTTTGGCCCGGCGGCAGGAGGCGCTGATCGCCGAGCGCGACCTGCTGCGTGCCGCCGCGGCAATGGTGCCGCCGGCCGTGGAGAACTCAATTTACGTTCGGCCGCAGGTGGTCGAGGGGCCGGCCGACGAGCTGCTCACGGTGCGACTGCGGTACAAGGCCCCCGACGCCCCGAAGGAGCAGGGCACGAGCCAATTGCTGCGTTTTCCGTTGAAAGATGCCGATGTCGCGTTCGCCGATGCCGACGCCGACTTCCGGTTCGCCGCGGCGGTGGCCGGGTGGGGCATGGTGCTCCGCGACAGCCCCCACCGCGGCGGCATCGACGCCACCTGGGCCGCCAACACCGCCGCCGCCGCCCTCGGCGACGACCCCGGCGGCTACCGAGCCGAGGCAATCGAGCTGATGAAGCAGTCGGCCGCGCTCGCGGAGTAACTCGGACAGCATGAGGTAGCTGCGACTCGGCGAGTCGCAGTCCGGGACGCGGATCTTGGGGTTCCACCGGGCTGCGGCTCGCCGAGCCGCAGCTACCTCGTTGTTCTCGGTGTCAGGAACTTCCGCCCGCCGCTGGGTCGGATGGGGTGATGGCGTTGAACTTCGCCACCATGAGGGAACGACACTTTGTGCGCTGCCGCCAAAGGGGGCGGTGCGGGTGGAGGAGATCGTCAACGCTTTCACCTACGACTACGAGCCGCCGACGGCCGGCGAGTTGCCGATCAAGCCGGCGGCGGCGCTGGCGGTGTGCCCGTGGCAGCCGAAGCACGTGCTGACCCGGCTGACGCTCAAGGCGAAGGAGCTCGAGCCGGACGAGCTGCCGCCGGCGAACCTCGTGTTCCTCATCGACGTCAGCGGCAGCATGGGCTGGCCCGACAAGCTGCCGTTGGCGAAGCAAGCGCTCTGGAACCTCGCCGACCGGCTGCGGCCGCAGGACCGGGTGGCGATCGTCACCTAGGACGGCACCAACCGCGTGATCCTTTGCACCGATGGCGACTTCAACGTCGGCGAGACCGACACTGATGCGCTGGTCCGCCTAGTCCGCGAGCGGGCAGATGCCGACTTCCGCTTCGCCGCCGCCAGCCGCGGCGAGGACGCCGACGGCCGCCGCGCCGAGTTCGTCGGCCTCACCGGCCGCGCGAGGTCGCTGCAACAGGCCCAAACGCGGGCGGATTGAGACGGCGGTAGCACGGCCGGGAGCGCAACGTCTCTGAGCCCCCCAGCGCCATAATAACGGCGGGGCTCCGGCTGTAGCGGGCGGTTCTCGATTCGGGCGTAGCCCCGCCGTCACCACGGCGGTGGGGGGGCTGGTGCGTCGGAGATGCCGGGCTGTCGCCGTGGCTTTGGGGTGCATGTTTGCCCGCGATCTGATACACAGGCGGCATGAAGTGGGTGCTCGTGGTTTTCCTGAGCTTGAGTGGGTTGGTCGCGTTCGCGCACTCGCCGCTGGGGCATCGGGTGTGGGTGAAGCTGGTCGGGGCGGCGACGGTGGGGGAGCGGGTGGAGCAGCACGGGCCGGCGGCGTGGGCGCGGTGGCGGGGGCACGGGTTGGCCGAGGTGCCGGCGGCGGTGACGTTGGTGGTGCTGAAGGAGGAGAAGCGGGTTGAGGTTTGGGCGGACGGGCGGCTGGTGCGGATCATCCCGGCCACGGCGATGAGCGGCGGACCTGGCCCCAAGCGGCGGCGGGGGGATCGGCAGGTGCCCGAGGGGGTGTATGGCCTCGAGTCGCTGAACCCGAACAGTCGGTTCCACTTGGCGTTGCGGATCGATTATCCCAACACGCTTGATCGCGACGAGGCCGAAGCGGGCGTGAACCTTGGCGGCGACATCATGATCCACGGCGGGGCGGCGAGCGTCGGCTGCGTGGCCGTGGGCGATGAGGCGGCCGAGGACTTGTTCGTGCTGGCGGCCGAGGTGCGCATCGAGAATGTGGAGTTGTTGATGTTGCCGCGGGACCTTCGCAAGTTTCCACCGTCGCCGACCGATGCGGAGGTTGGCACACGGTACGATCTGTTGCGGCAACGATTGGAGGCACTGGGTGGCGGGGAATGACGCGACGAACCAACCGGCGGCGGCGGAGCCGGAGGTGATCTTCGCCTACGGGACGCTGCTGCCGCAGATGTTCGGGGCGATTGATTTGCCGCTGGCGGTGATGTCGGCGTTGCAGTCGTGTCACCCCGAGGGGCCGGCGACGGTGACCGGCACGCTGCACGATTGCGGGCCGTACCCCGCGCTGACGCTCAACGGCACGCGGCCGGTGCGGGGGCATTTGCTGCGGCTGCCGCCGCGGCGTGGGCGGCGGTTGGCGGTGCTGGAGACGCTCGACGAGTACGAGGGCACCGGCCGCAGCCTCTACCGACGCCAGCGGGCGATCGCCACGACGATGAACGGCTCGGCGGCGAACTGCTGGGTCTGGACGTATCTCCGCGACACGACAAATCTGCCCGTCGTCGAGGACGGCTGCTGGATCGCTTACCACGGCATCCGTTGACAGCCGACGGGGCGGAGCTAGAACGTGGGCGTGCCTGATGCCCCCGGCGAGCGGCCGATGATCGGCGTGACGTGCGACCACGACGCGGGCCGCCGGGCGTATCAATCGAGCAAGCCTTACGCCGCGGCGATCCGGCGGGCGGGCGGCGTGCCGCTGCTGCTGCCGTTCGACGGCGGAGCGGGCGACGTGCCGGCGTACCTCGACCGCGTCGACGGCCTGCTCCTCACCGGCGGCAACGACCCGGACCCGACCGCCTGGGGCGAACCGTGGCACCCCGGCTGCAAACCTGTCGACCCGACGCGGGAAGCGTTCGAGCGGGCCCTGATCCTCGAGGCCCGTCGGCGGGCGATGCCGACGCTGGGCATTTGCCTGGGCATGCAGCTCATGGCGATCCTCGCCGACGGCGGCTTGATCCAGTTTCTGCCCGACGAAGGCATCGAGAATTTGATCGAGCACCGCAAATTCACCGATGCCGACTGGCAACGCCGCCACGAAGTTCGCGCCGAGCCCGGCAGCGTGCTCGCCGAAGTTACCGGCGGCACGACGCTGATCGTCAACACCAACCACCGCCAAAGCGTCCGCCGCACGAGCCTCGCGATCAGCGGCCATGCACCCGACGGCGTCGTCGAGGCGGTTGAGGACCCGACGCTGCCGTACTGGCTCGGCGTCCAATGGCACCCCGAACGCCTGACGGACGACGCGCAGCAGCTCGCCCTGTTCGAGCGGTTGATCGATTTTGCCCGGACTTGCCGCACATAGTGCGGCGGGTCTGGAGCGATAGGCTCCTGTCGTGCCTCGTTTGCTGCTGTTCACGACCGACCTGGAGATCGGGGGCACGCCGACGGTCGTGCGGGAGTTGGCGATGCGGCTGAATGCCGGGGGGATCGAAACACACGTCGGGTGCCTGGGGCGGTTCGGGCCGATCGCCGAGGAACTGGCGGCGGCGGGGGTAATCGTGTGGGCGCTGGACGCGTCGCCGCGACGGGTGTGGTGGGCGGCCGGCGAGCTTTGGCGGCGGGCCGAGCCGTTCTCGCACTGCCTGAGTTTTTTGATGCACGCCAACGCCGTCGCCGCGCTGGCGGGCGGGGTGTGCGGGCGGTTCCAAAGCGTGCAGACGACGCAGCTGCGGCCGGTGTGGCACTGGCCGATGCAGGCGATCGCGGCCCGGCGGGCGGCGCGTGTCATCTGCTGCTCCGACTCCGTCGCGGCGGCGGCCCGGCGACGGAGTTTTGTCTCGGCGGAGAAGTTGATGGTGATTCCGAACGCCGTGGACGCCGCCGACGTGGCCGAGGCTCCAAAACCTTTGATCGGCGGCCGGCTCCGCGTCGGCTTCCTCGGCCGGCTCGATCCGGTCAAGCGGCTGGAGTTGCTCATCGACGCCGTCGCCGAGCTGCCCGACGCCGAGCTGCACGTCCACGGCGACGGCCCCGAGCGCCGCCGCCTCGAAGCCCGTGCCGCCGGCCAGCGCGTGATCTTCCACGGCTTCACCGACCGTGCCGCGGCGTTGGCGAACATCGACGTGCTCGCGCTGACGTCGCGGTGGGAAGGCATGCCGATGGTGCTCGTCGAGGCGATGGCCGCGGGCGTGCCGGTGGTGGGGGTCGACGTGCCGGGCGTCCGCGACGTCATCCGCCACGACGCCAACGGTTTGCTCACCTCGCCCGAGAACCTCGCCGCCACCCTCGCCCGCCTCCGCGACCCGACCACCCGCGCCCGCCTCGCCGCCGCTGCGTTGGCAGAGGTCCGCGAGCGCTACCTCTGGCCCGCCATCCTGCGGCAGTACCGGCAGGCGCTGGGCTTTGGCGATTCGGGCAACGCTACCTAAAGATCCCATCAGCCGAGCGGCGGGTGTTGTTGCCGAACAGGCTGGACCAGGCGGTGGCCTGCGGGTCGAGGCGGGTGCCGAAGTTGGCACGCAGGATGCCGAAGTCGCTCAAATCGACGCGGCCGCTGCGGTCAAAGTCGGCACCGGTGAATTGGGCCGCTTGGCCGAAGTTTTGGCGCAGGATGCCGAAGTCGGCGAGGTTCACCACGCGGTCCCGGTTGGCGTCGCCGGCAAGGGTGAAAAAGCTGTGCGACGCGCCGCCGAGGGTGGCGACGTGGTCGCCGTTGGGCAATTCGCCGAGGGTGAACCGGCGGGTGTTGTCGGCTTGATCAAAGCGGGCACCGGTCGTGCCCCTCAGGCTGCCATCAACATCAATGATCCACAGCGGCTCTGCCTCCAAACCGTCCATCGGCCACTCGCTGAAGGTGGCGGTGAACTGGTTCGCGTCGACGTCGTACGCCAACCCCGTCACCTCCGGCGGCAGCAGCCGAGCCCGCGCTTCGGCGAGGTGGTGGGCCGTGACGACGCGGACACCACTCGATGGCGTGCTGAGAACGCGGGCCGTGCTGCCCGATGGCACGCTTGCTGACTTCTCATGGATCACCGGCAGCAGGTCGCGGCGGAACGTGTCGGTCTGGTTGATCAACGCGTAGTCGGTGTTCACCGCAAGCCAAACGGCGAGGCGGGGGTCGCCCTCGGGGAACGGGGCGACGGTGCCGACGCGTTCGCTGAGCAACGTGCTCGCATCGCCGCCGGCGGCGGTGATGTAGCCGAGGTCGTACAGCTGGCCGAGGCTGTCGGGCTGGCGGTTGAAGTCGATCTCGTACATCGCCGCAGCGTGCGCCAGCACGGCCAAATCCTGCCGGACGTCGTCGATGCCTGGATCGGTCAACAGCCCCAGCGGCGGCGGGGCGGGGTCGCTCGGCGGGGCGGCGGGCACGTTCAGCAGCGTCGCGGAGGCGGAACGATCGAGCCGCTCCACCCGGCCGTCGCCGAACAGCATTATGATCGACCCGGCGACCTGCCGGAGATCTTCGTGGGCGATCGGGTCATCCGGCCCCAGGTCCAGCGCCCGCTCGCCGGCGGCGAGGTAGACGAAGTCATCCTGCACGGCCGCCAACGCCGCCCGTTGCCGGGCGTCGAGCAGGCTCTGCGTTTGCTTCGAGCCGGCGCGGGGTGAGGCGAAGAGGTTCTCGTCGGTCAGCAACTCGTCGCGGGCCAGCTCGGCGAGCGTGTCGGGGTAGCGGCCGAACCGATCCTCCGAGGCCGACAGGAACAGGCCCTGCCCGATGGCCCGCAGGTGGCTCGCGGCCACGACCTCGGCGGCGGCGGGCGAGAGGTTGGGCCATGTGTACGGCCGCACGTCGGCCGAAGCGTCCAGCGGCACGAGGCTGAACGCCGCGAGGTGGGCCGGGCCGTCGACGCCGACGAGTCGAGCGTCAAGCTGCCCGTCGGCGACGGCGACTTGGGCCGCCCGCACCTGGCCGCCGCTGCCGAAGATGCCGATGTCGTCGAGGATCAGCTCGCCTTCGGCAAAGACGTCGAACCGCGAGAGCGTGCCCTGCCGCGAATTGTTCAAAAACGACAGCAGCAGGGCGTAGTCGCCGTCGGGCACGGGCACGGCGACGTCGATCTGCGGGCCCACCCGGCGGGTGCCGAAGCCGCTCATGCCTTCGGCGTCGTCGCCCAATTGGTCGGAGCCGCCGGTGACGAAAGGGGTGTCGGGGCGGAAGGTGCGGTCGATGGCGTCGAGCTGCCACCCACCGCCGCCGACGTTGACGTGCAGCGGCAAGTCCATGGCCAGCAGCCGGCGAGGTTCGAGGCGATCGACGCATGCGAGGCGGTTCATGAGCCGCATCGTGACGCGACCGGGCGACGGCGTCAAAGCAAACTTCCTACATGAAAAGCGAAGTCACATCTCAACATCGCCGAAGCCCCCACCGCTGCGTAGCAGCGGGGCTGCACCTGCTTATCGACGTGCATGGTTTCCGCGCGTAGCCCCGCTGCTACGCAGCGGTAGGGGTTTCAGCGACGCATGCAACGGAAAGAGACACCTGCGGGGCCGACTACGCTCCGATCATGCCGCCGCCGCCTCGACGTGTTCGACGTTCTCGTCGTGATGACCGCCCGGCGAAGACGGACTGGCAGCCGGCGGCGGCGTGGTACGACGGGCTGGTCGGCGACGAGGGCAGTGACTTCCATCGCGAGGTCGTCCTGCCGGGCACAATGAAGCTGCTCGGGCAAGCTGCCGACCGCAAGGTCCTGGACATCGCCTGCGGGCAGGGCGTGTTGTGTCGGCAGCTGCACGCCAACGGGGCGGACGCGGTGGGCGTGGATGCGAGCGAGGATTTGATCCGCAGCGCCCGCGAGCGGTCGGACGCGGAGATCCAATTCCACGTCGGCGACGCCCGCGATCTCATCGGCGTGCCGTGGCTTGAGGCGGGGACGTTCGACGCGGCGGCGTGCGTGCTGTCGATCCAGAACATCGACAAGCCCCGCCCGGTGTTCGAAGGGGCGGCGGCGGTGCTCAAGCCCGGCGGGTGGCTGGTCGTCGTCATGATGCACCCGGCGTTCCGCAGCTTCCGCCAAAGCGGCTGGGGCTGGGACGGCCAGGTGGACGTGCAGTACCGGCGGGTCGACCGCTACCTGCTGCCGCGGCGTGAACCGATCGTCACCCACCCCGGCCGCGGCGGCGAGGGCGGGTACACGTGGAGCTTCCACCGCCCGATCGAGGGCTACGTCAAACCGCTACGCCAAGCCGGCTTGCTCATCGACGCCCTCGAAGAGTGGCCCAGCCATCGCGAAAGCCAACCCGGCCCGAGGCAGAAGGCCGAGAACGCCGCTCGCAAAGAGATCCCGATGTTTCTCGCGCTGCGGGCGGTGAAGGTCCGCATCTGAAGGCCAGAAGCCGGGGCAACAGGCATCATCCAGAACAACGCCCCCACAGGTCGAACCTGCGGGGGCGTGACTTGGTGCAGATTGGAATCACATCACATGCCACGCTCGGTCGTGCGGCCGGTGGAGCCCGGTTGCATCGGGCCGTCCGGGGCGGCCTCGTCCTCGCCGGCTTCGTCCTCGGCGCCGCCACCCTCGGCGTCGCCTTCGGATTCTGCCTCATCGTCGGGGAGTTCACCGCGGATGATGATGACCAAGAGCGTCGCTTGGCGGGCGTTGGCGGCGAGGTCAACATTTTCCATCGGCTCGACGTTCTCCCGCAGCGACGGCAGCTCGGGCATGTCCTCCTCGGGGATGCCGTCGAAGAAGTCGCGGATCTGCCGCGGACCAACGCCCAGGACGTAGGTGATGTTGTCCACCGTCCGCCCGGCCGTCAGAATGCCGACCACTTGGCCGAGGCGGTTGACGATCGGGCCGCCGGAGTTGCCGCGGGTGGTCGAAAGGTCGAACCACACCTCGTGCTCGTCGCCCTCGTTAATGCTTTTGACGCTGCCGCTGGCGACCTGCATCGACCGGTCAAGTCCGCGCTGCCCGGTGGCCGGGTAGCCCAGCACCATCACGTCGCTGGCCTCGGGCGGGAAGTCGTCGGGCAGAATGTCGAGGTACGGCACCGTCTCGCCTTCGGGCAAGTCGACCTTCAACAGAGCCACGTCCCACTCGTCATCGATGGCGACGACGCGGGCCAGATACTCCGCCGGCTCGCCGTCTTCGGCAGTGCGGGCGTCCATGCGGACGCGATAGAAGTAGCCCTCGCCCTTGCCGGCGACGTGCTCGTTGGTGATCAGATAGCCGTCAGGCGTGATGAAAAAGCCACTGCCGTTGCCCTGCACCCCGGGCGGGCCGCCCTCCTCGTCGATCGGCGGCTTGCCCTCGGCGGCCCGCCGGGCGTCGGTCCAGCCGTAGGGCAGGTAAATCCACGTCCCGGCCCCGCCGCTGACGCCGTGCTTGCGGAACAACAACTGCGCGTCGTCGTAGACCCGGCGGACCCGCGGGTTCGACTGGATCATGCCACGCGGCGCGTTGAACAAGGCGTTGGCCAGGTTCTGGACCAGCTCCTTGTCGTCCGTCTGCTCGACGGCCCGCCACATGAGATCGACGCTCCGCTGATAATTGCGGTCGAAGTTGTACGCGATGGCCAGGTTGTTGAGCGCTTCAGGGTTGTTCGGCGCCAACCGCACCGCCCGCTCCAGACTGCGGACGGCCAAATCGACGTTGTCAAAGCCGCCCTTGTTGAGGTTGAAGTAGCCCAGTCGGAAGTTGGCCTCGAAGCTGTCGGGGTAAAGCGACAAAGCCTTCTGGTACTTTTGCACCGCGACCCGCATGCTCGTCTCCTCGGCGGCCTGGGCCTCCTCGATGAGCGTGCGAACCTTTTCCATCAGCGCCTCGCGCTCCTCGCCGCCGACCCACTTGCCGCGGATCTTCTCGGCCCCGTCGTCATTGAGCTTTTGCCACTTGGCCAGCTCGGCCTCGGCGGCTTCCTTGTCCTCCGGCGAGAGGTCGGGCCGCTTGAGGAACTTCTCCCACAAGCTCACCGCGACGATCGGCGCGCTGACGTTGTCGGCCTGGGTCTTGATCTGGCCAAAGCCCTTGGTGCCGCCAATGCGGCTGCCGCCGGTCGAGCCGCCGCCGGAGATCGGCTCGCCGTTGATCTCGGCGACCTGGTCCTTGGGGATCAGCCGCATCGAGCCGTCGGACAACCGGATCGAGACGCTCGAGCCCATCGTGCGGGCCTTGCCCTCGAGCACGGTGCCGTCGGTGAGCGTCACCGTGTCGGCCACGGCCGCGGCGACCAAGCCGATGCTCAGCAACAGCGTCACCAGCGGCACCACAAGAGTCAGTCTGAAACGTGTCACGGCAATACCCCAACAAATCGTGTGTCACGAGTTCGGCCCCGACGCGGCGTCCGGGCCTGGCAGCAGCATAATAGAACGGACCCGAAGAACGCCAACTCGTTTCGCAGATTCCGGCACAATCGCCGTTGATGAGCCTTGCCGCTTGTCCGGCGGCGGGGCGGGGTCTACTGTGGCCGACCGCCGCTCCGGGCACTTCCCGGGTGCGGCGTTCGTTTCGACCCGTTTTCCGACCGCTCCTTCCGCCCCGCCCGATGCCGACGATTAACCAGCTCGTGAAGCGGCCCCGCAAATCGCCGGCGGCCACCAACAAGGTCAAGGACCTCAACGCCTGCCCGCAAAAGCGTGGCGTGTGCCTTCAGGTCAAGACCCAGACGCCCAAGAAGCCCAACTCCGCGCTGCGCAAAATCGCCCGCGTGCGGCTCTCCAACGGTAAGGAAGTCACCGCCTACATCCCGGGTGAGGGCCACAACCTGCAGGAGCACAGCATTGTGCTGATCCGCGGCGGCCGCGTCCGGGATTTGCCGGGCGTGCGTTACCACATTATCCGCGGCAAGCTCGACACCTTGGGCGTCGACGGCCGCAACCGCAGCCGCAGCAAGTACGGTAAGAAGAAGGGCAAGTAAGGCTTTCCAGCTGATTTTCTGTCATGGCATACAAAAAGTTCACCTCCAGCGCGAGCCAGCTCAAGCCCGACCCCCGCTTCAACAACGAGCTGGTCAGCAAGTTCATCAACTGCCTGATGCTCGACGGCAAGAAGCTGACCGCCCAGACTGTCTTCTACGACGCGATGGAGCAGGTCGGCAAGAAGATCACCGACGCCGACCCGATCGAGGTCTTCGAGGCGGCGGTTGAGAATGTCAAGCCGTTCGTCGAGGTCCGCAGCAAGCGGGTCGGCGGGGCGAACTACCAGGTGCCGATGCAGGTCAACCGCAAGCGGCAACAGAGCCTGGCGATCCGCTGGATGCTCGAGGCCATCCGCGGCCGCCGCCGCGGCGTCGGCAAGCCGACCAGCCACGTCTTGGCCGAAGAGATCGTCGCCGCCTTCAACAAGGAAGGCAACGCGATCAACAAGCGTGAGCAAACCCACCGCATGGCCGAAGCGAACAAGGCGTTCGCCCACTTCGCGTGGTAATGGTCGGTAATGGTCATCGCCTGACGGATTCTGGAACCCGCGTCGTGTATGACGCGGGTTCTTTAATGTTGTGACCTGCGGCACGTGGTGCCGCGGCTATCGCAGCAATGTCTGTCATGCGCTCGCGGTAGCCGCGGCACCACGTGCCGCAGGTCCGGGACGATTCACCGCCTTGCGCCTACAACCTCACCATGATCGACCTCAAGGATCTGCGTGCCCACCCCGAACGCTACCGGGACGGTGCCCGGCGGAAGCACTACGACGTCGACATCGACGCCATCCTCGCCGACGAGGCGGCGTGGCGGGAGACGCAGCAGCGGTTCGAGGCGCTGCGGGCCGACCAGAACGCCGCCAGCAAGGCGATCGGCAAGATTAAGGATCCAACCGAGCGGCAGGCGAAGATCGCCGAGGTCGGGCAGCTCAAGGAGCAGGTCAAAGCCGCCGAAACTGAGGCGAAGGCGTTGGAAGCGCGGTTCCGGCAGGCGGCGCTGAAGGTGCCGTTGCCGCCGGATGAGGATGTGCCGGACGGCAAGACGGAGGCCGACAACGTCGTGCTGCGGCACCACGGCGCCCCGACGGCGTTCGATTTCGAGCCGCTCAGCCACATCGATTTGGCGAAGAAGCACAAGCTGGCCAACTTCGAGGCGGGCGTCCGGCTCGCCGGCAGCCGCAGCTACGTGCTGACGGGGCTGGGGGCCGAGCTGCACAACGCCGTGCTGCGGCTGGCGTTCGACATGATGGTCGGCGAACACGGCTTCACCGCCGCCACGGTGCCGGTGCTGGTGCGGGAGGACGCCCTCGTCGGCACCGGCTTCTTCCCCGATGGCCGCGAGGACACGTACCACGTCGGCGACGACGACCTCTTCCTCGTCGGCACCGGCGAGGTCGGGTTGACGGCGCTCCACATGAACGAGGTGCTCGACGAGAGCCAGTTGCCGCTGACGTACGCGACGGTCAGCACCTGCTTCCGCCGCGAGGCCGGCACCTACGGCAAGGACACGGCCGGGTTCTACCGGGTCCACCAGTTCGACAAGTGCGAGCAGGTCGTCATCTGCGAGGCCGACGCGACGATGAGCCGCGAGTGGCACCAGAAGATGCTCGGCTACAGCGAGGAGCTTTTGCAGAAGCTCGAGCTGCCGTACCGCGTGGTCGATTGCTGTGCCGGCGACATTGGGGCAAAGAACGCCGCCCGGTTCGACATCGAGACGTTCATGCCCAGCCGCGTGAAAGACGGCGACCCGGCGACCGGTTACGGCGAGACGCACTCGGCCAGCCGCCTCTACGACTACCAAGCCCGCCGGCTGAACCTGCGATA
>CAYLSV010000053.1:0-253 GCA_964386435.1 uncultured Tepidisphaerales bacterium | reverse complement strand
CAGACGAAGTTCTGCCACACGCTCAACAACACCGTCGCTGCCAGCCCGCGGCTGCTGATCCCGCTCCTGGAGAACCACCAGCAAAAGGACGGCACGATCACGGTGCCCGCGGCCCTGCGACCGTACCTGCACGGGCGGGAGCGGATCGGCGAGTGAACGTCACCCGCAGGTCGACACACAAGAAGCCCCCACCGCTGCGTAGCAGCGGGGCTACGCACGCTTCTCGACGCACTTGGATCACGTGCGTAGCCCC
>CAYLSV010000052.1:9267-22630 GCA_964386435.1 uncultured Tepidisphaerales bacterium | reverse complement strand
CCCCCGACGGCCACCTCTACGTCCTGACCGACGCCAAGAACGGCAAGCTCCTGCGCATCGTGCCGGAGTAAGCGGACGATTGAGCCTCACGGCCACGGGGGCAAATCGGTGAGGCCCGTCGCCGGGTCGAGGCCGAGCATGAGGTTGGCGTTTTGCAAAGCTTGGCCGGCGGCGCCTTTGCCAAGGTTGTCGATGGCGCAGGTGGCGACGCCCAGGCCGTCTTTGGCCGCGTAGTGGACGAAGGCGCGGTTGCTGCCGGCGGCGTGCTTGGTCGGCGGCGGAGTCTTGCTCACGCGGACGAAGGGGGAGTCGGCGTAGAGGGTTTGGGCGGCGGCGGTGAGTTCTTCGCCGGTGGCGTCGGTGCCGAAGTAGCAGGTGCAGAGCAAACCGCGGGTGAGGGGGATGAGGTGCGGGACGAACGCAACGCGGCCGGCTCGACCGCCGGCGAGGTCGTCGGCGAAGCGTTGCATTTCCGGCTCGTGGCCGTGGGCCAGCGGCTTGTAGGCGGCCACCGATTCGTTGACAGTAGCGTAGCCCATCGTCGCACCGCCGCCGCGGCCGGCACCGCTAATGCCGCTCTTGCCGTCGACGACGATCGGGGCGTTGGCGTGGAGCAGGTTGCCCTTCAGCAGCGGGGCAAGGGCGAGCAGGGCCGCTGTCGGATAGCAACCGGGGTTGGCGACGCGGCTGGCCCCCCGCACCCGCTCGGGCACGACGTCGGCAAGCCCGTAAACCCAGCCGGGCGTGGCGCGGTGGTCGCCGCCGATGTCAACGATCTTCACCCGCTCCGGCACCGCCGCCAGCGGCCCGGCACTTTTTCCGGTGGGGAGCGAGGCGAAGAGCACGTCGACGCCGTCGAGCGTTGCCGGGTCGAACGCCTCCACCGTCAGTGGCGGCACGTCCCACTGCGGGTACAGTTCGGCCAGCTTTTGCCCGACGGTTGAGTCGCCGAAGACGCGGGTGACGACGAGGTCCGGGTGCCGCAAAGCCAGCCGCAGCGCCTCACCGCCGCCGTAGCCGCTGACGCCGGTGATTGCGAGGGAGTGAGGCATTTGCTCTTGGTCGTTTGTTCTTTGTTCTTTGTTCCTTGTTCTTTGTTCCGGACCAAGGACCAAGAACAAATGACAAAGAACGGCGAAGCCTTACCGTCCCGTCGCCGTCGCCACCTTGGTCAGCCCGGCCCTTGCCGCGGCTTCGTAGGCGGCGACGAGGTACTCCAGCGGCACGTCGGCGTCGGGGCGGACGACGACTTCGATATCGTCCGTCTCGATGCCGGCGGCGTTCTCGCGGTCGCGGAGTTGTTGGAGGATGTCGTACAGCTCGTCCTTGTCGCCGGTCTCGAAGCCGCCGATGCGGGCGCGGAATTGGTCGCGGGTGATGACGGTGAGCCGGATCTCCAGCGGCTCAGTGGGCACAAAATCATCAGCCGGCGCGACGGCCCCCTGGCCCTGGACGTTGACCGAGGAGTTCAGGAACATCTCGCTGGCGGCGAAGCTGGCGGTGAGCATGAACACCACCAGCACGACCATCGCGATGTTGACCACCGGCGTGAGGTCGGGCGTGGCATCATTGCCGCCGGCGCCGCTGAATCGGCTCTGACGCTTCACTGATCCACCTCCTCAACCACGGCCCATTTGATTTGCCCGACCTTGGCCGCCGCCGCCGCCTTGAGCACCGGCTCGAGGTAGCGGTACTCCGTCCCCTGATCGGCCCGCAGGACGACCGACAGGTCCGGGTTCGCCGCGATCTGGCGGGCGAGGTATGGCTGCAGCTCATCAACGTTCGGACTGATCGTCAGCATCACCGGCTCGGTCGCCAGGGGCGGCAGGGTGCGGATCTCGGTGACCTCGCCGCCAGTCACGCCGGCGTAGAGGTTGAGCACAATCGTGTTCGCCGCGCTCTCCTGCGTCAGCTCCTCCTCGGTGGCGGCGCTGACCTCGGGCAGGACCATCTCCAGATCGGCCCCCGTGTCGACACCGGCACGGCTGACGAGCATGAAGAAGATCAAGAGCGACAGCATGATGTCGCTCAGCGGCGTGATGTTCACGCCGGGCCCGGTCGGCATGTGGGGTTTGCGAATGCGCATGACGGCCTGGTTTACTCCGCCGGCTTGGCTTTGGGCGTGGCGCGGGCGCTGGAACGGCCGGAGCTCGACGAACCGGACGAGCCGGACGAGCCGGACGAACTCGACGAGCCGCCCTCGGCCTTCATCATCAGCAAGTGGTCCTCGGCCCGCAGCGCGCCCTCGGTGGTGATCCGGTCGACCCGCGTGCGGAAAATGCCGTAGGCCACGACGCACGGCACGGCCAGGATCAGCCCCAGCAGCGTGGTGCCGAGTGCGACGCTGATGCCGCTGGCGAGGCTGCCGACGTCGGCGTTGCCGTCGGTGCTGGCCAGGCCGGTGAAGGCGCTCATGATGCCGAACACCGTGCCCATCAGCCCCAGCAGCGGGCCGATGTTGGCCAGGATGTTGATGTACTCCAGCCGGCGGAACTCCTCGGCCGTTTCTTCGCCGACGCCGACTTCCAAAGCTTCTTTCATCAGCGTGAAGTTCGGCGCCCGCCGCAGTGCCGGGGCGAGGCTGCGACTGACGAAGCTCGGGTCGTTCTCGGTGAACTCCAGCAGCTCTTTATACCGCCGCTGCTCGATCATGTTGCGAATCGCTTCGTCGCTGGTTTCGGGGACGAGCACGCTTTTGCGGACGCGGATTGCGGCCTGAATGATGAGCGTGACGGCGACGATGGAGAGGGCGACGATGATCAGTGAGATCACGTCGCCGTCGAGCAGCGTGTTGAGCAGCAGACTGAACGGGCTGGCCGCCACGCCGCTACCGCCGCCGGCGTCTCCGGCGTCCTGGGCAAGGGCCGGGCGGGCGATCAGGTAGCCGGCACCCGCGGCCAGCAGCGACAGGTGCACGGCCCGCGGCCAAAATCGGCGGGCGGGGGAGGACGAGGCGTTCGGCATGAAAGGAGAAGGAAAGGCAGGGGGTGAAACGTCAGAACAACCGGCACATCGGCCGGCCAATGGTCACGGCGACAGCGTCGCCTCGGTCACGTGTCGGAACACGCCGCCGTTGCGCTCGGCGATGGTTTCCAGCACCTCAATCGCGCTGGTGTCCCGCTCGTTGAGGAACAAAATCGTGTTGACCCTCACCGACCGATCGGCGTTCAACACGTCGATCTCCGCGATCACGCCGTCGGGGTCGCGGAAGGCCCCGTCGGTGAGCAGCCACAGCAGCTGCGGCTTCTGCTGGAACGCTTGCCGCAGGATCGAGATCGGCTGGGTCGCGCCGGAGTACTCGACGGTGTCAATGAATTCGCCGGCCTCGCGTTTGTTGTTGGTGGTGGCGTACTTGAGGACACCGCCGGCGAACATCTGGCGGTTGTTGTCGGCGTTGCTGAAGTAGTAGACGCCGAACTTCTGGTACGCCTGCAACTCGCCGATGCTGGTCCGCAGCTCACGCTCGAGCAGGGTGTCGTAAGGGATGTCGTTTTGCGACGCACTGGCCCCCATGCTGCCGCTGGCGTCGCAGACATAGGCGACACTCTTGAGGTTGCTGGCGGTGCCGAAGATGCTGGCGGCCGGGCCCGCGGTGCCGCCGCCGCCGGGGCGGCCGAACGGGGCAAGGTTGCCCCCGCCGAACGCGCTGCCGCCCAATCGGTCGCCGGTGGCCACGCCCGCGCCAATCACGTCGGTCGTCGACTCGCTGCCGCCGGCGTCGAGCAGGGAGTCGGCCAGCTCGGTGCTACGCGACTCGGCGAAGCCGTCGCTCACGGCCGCGGCGTCGACGTTCTGGTTGGCCGACTGCTCGGCATTGTCGTTGAGGCCGGGGTTGATCAGGCCGCCCACGTCGCCCGAATCGTCGGTGAAACTGGCGTCGGCGACGACAAGCACCTCGGCGTCGGGCTCATCGTCATCGGGAATCACCGCCGGCAGCAGCAGCAGGCCGCCACCGAGGAGCAGCAGGTGCATGCCCAGACTCGAGAACATGGGCAGCAGGTTTTGCACCCACGCCTGATCCCA
This sequence comes from uncultured Tepidisphaerales bacterium, assembly GCA_964386435.1. Classification (GTDB taxonomy): domain Bacteria; phylum Planctomycetota; class Phycisphaerae; order Tepidisphaerales; family Tepidisphaeraceae; genus CAYLSV01. The sequence continues at coordinate 18,607 of CAYLSV010000052.1, read as the reverse complement.
GAACGACAGCCGCCGCCGCGGGGCGGTGACGACCTCATCGGCCAGCGCCTGGTCCGGCTCGCCCAGCACGTCCTCGTCCAGCGGCGCGTCGGGCGGATTGGTTGAAGGTTGCTCGGCCATGCCTGGGGCAAAAGCATACGCGGTGGCCCCCGCCGCGCCAAACGGCGACCGGTCAGGCCGAAGCTCAGGCGGAAAGATGCCCCTGCCATTTGTCAAACCGCTCGGCGAGCTTGGTTTTCAGGTCCGGCTGCGTCGGATCGAACTCGCCGTGGGTCTGGCCAAGCCGGGTGAACAGGGCGACCATGTTCGACCAATCGCGCAAATCGATCGCCTCGGCGGCGATCCGCTGCTTGTCACGGTCCATGTTGTGGTAGTTCCGCAGCGGCACGCACGCGGCGGCGGCGCGGTAGCCGTAGGCGTTGAACGGCGTCGCCTCGCACGCCCCGCCGGGCATCAGGGCGCGGCTGTACTTGAACTTCTTGTCACCCTCGGCCAAGGCGTCGGCCTGCTCGGTCATGAACCGGCCCAGGGCACTGTCGAACACGCTCACCTTGTCGCCGATCCGCAGCACCACGCCCTTGCCCTGCTGGGCGGCGGGTTGCTCGGCAGAGCACTCGACGCTGATCAGACTGTCGCTTTTCCGCAGCAGCGTCGGCCGCTTGGTCGCCGCGGCAATGGCGCCGATGAAGCCGACCTCCTCGCCGCGGGTCAAAAGGACGCCGAAGTCGCTGGCGGGTTTATCCTCAAGCTCGTGCAGTCGCCGCAAGGCCGCCAGACACGCCGCCGCGCCGGCAAGGTCATCGCAGACCCGGCCGCGGAACTTCCGCTTGCCCAGCTTCCCCGCCGGCAAATCGAACATGCCCGGCACGTTGGGCGGCACAAGCTTCTTCACCCTCACCACCGCCGACGTGGCGTAGCCCCGCTCGTCGCCTTCGGCGCTCACGACCTTGCCGCGAACCTCGCCGTCGTCGGTGAAAAACCGCACCTTCGTCTCCGGCAGGTAGCTGGCCAGCACGCCGCCGCGGAACTCGCAGGCGAGGGTTTTGTCGTCCGGGTTCATCTCGCCGCTGGCGAAGCCGGGGTGGTCGAGGTGGGCGACGAAGACGATCCGCGGGGCCTTGCGGTCCGTGCCCGGCAGCGTGAACAACCGATTGCCCCAGCGGTCGGTTTTCCGCTGAACGTGCTTGAGCCCGGCAGCGAACTCATCCACGACCGCCAGCGGCTTGTCCTCCAGGAACGCCGCCGTCGGCTGGCGGCAGAGGTCGAGCAGCAGGTCGAGGTCAGCTTGCGGGGCCATCGTCAGGTTGTATCGCAAAAGTGGTGCAGCGTGAAACTTCGGAATGTCTCGAAGCCTGCTGAAACCGATCCAGTGCGCCCTGTTCCAGTGTCCCCCGCCGCTCAAGATCCGGGCCACTTGTACAGCGACGACACCTGGAACGGCGGCAGGTCCGTCTCCTGCTCGTTCAGGGAAATGATCGCGTTCTGGCTGCGTTCGAGGTCGAGGTCGCTTGGGCCGGTGAAGCCTTCGGTGCTCACGAGGAACAGGGCGTCGGTGGCACCGGTCCAGCCGGGCAGGCTGGTGCTGGGCTCGGCGGTGGCGTCGATGCCGCTTTGGCGGAGCAAATCGAGGGCGGCGTCGATCTTCAGCGGGCCGCGGCCGTCGTCGACGCGTTCGTCGGGGCCGAAGCTGGCGAAAATCAGGTAGTTGAGGCCTGCCTCGCGACGGACGGCCACGGGCTGCAACCCGCCGCCGGGCAGCGGGGCGTCGCGGCCTTCGACCTCCGCGGGCAGGCCGACGCGGGCGAGGTCGGGCGGGGCAGTGTTGGCCGGGTCGCCGATGTCGATGACGTCGGGCCGCAGCGGCAGCCGGTTGTTGCCGGGCAGATCGGCGTCGGCAATCTCGACCGAATCGTCGCCACCGGCGAGCAGGCCGAAGCCGCCGTAGCCGACGAGGCCCAGCACGAGAATCGCCGCGAGGCCGGCGGCGAGGGGCGTGGGGGCGAACCCATGCTCGTCGTAGCCGAGAGCCCGCAGCATTGGATCGAGCTTTTCGCGAACCGTCTGCCCGATTGGCTTACCGGGCTTCTTCGGCGGCTTGATGACCGGCGGCGGGGAGGACGGTTCTTCGACGCGGTGGGCGGTGGACGTGCGACCGCCGAGGCGGATCGGCACCGACTTCTGAACCGACTTTTGCACGGGCGGCGGCGGGGCGATTGGCTCGGGCGGGACGACGCTCTTGGCCGGCCGGCGGCGGAGGTTGCCGGCGGAGCGGCCGGCGGTCGGGTCACTCGCCGGCGCGGTTGGCTCGGGCTGGCGCACCGGCTGCGGTTTGGCGACGGCGGCTTCGATCTTCTGCACAGGTGCCGGCCCGGCGGGCTTGGCCGGCCCCTTGAGCGCGGCGGTGAACGCCTTCGCGGCCGAGCCGAACCGGCTGAACACGCCAGGCTGCTTCGCGGCGTGCCGGGGGGCGAATAAATCGGCGTGCGACTTCGCCTGTGTCGTGGAGGCACCCGGCGCGGTGGTTCGGCGGCTCTCCCGCTCGGTTTTTTCCCGCTCGCGGTCGGCGCGCATCTGCTCCTTCAGGCGGCTCTCCTGGATCACCTCGAACAGCGGGACTTTTTTGCGTTTGGCCATCAGGTTGAAGCGGTCGCTTTTCGGCAGCGAACGCTGTGCCGGACGCTACCACGGGCCGGGGCGGCGTCAAGTTTGGCAGGGTCCGGCGGCAGTTATCGGTCGGTCCGACGCTCGACGAATCGCCCGTTGAATTGTAGGTCATGGGCAGCGTGAACCGTCCGAGCCTCAATCCGCTGCCCGCCGCCGAGCTGCACGAGCAGCTCGACCCGATGCGTTTGCTGCCCGATTGGCGGCATGTGCTGGGCGCGGCGACGGCGGTGGGGGCGGCGCTGTGGGAGATTCTGCGGAAAACGCGGCGGGTGGTGGCCGTCGTGCTGGGGCTGCTGGTCGCGGAGTGGGGCGGGCTGTTGCGGGGGCGGCTCGTGCGGCCGACGGCGGGGCGGCTGGGGGTGCGGCTGGCGATGTGGCTGCTGGGGGGCGGGCTGTTGGGCGGGATGGCGTGGGCGGGCGACGGGGTGATGCGGATGTGGCCGATTCCGGGGGAGGCGGCTTCAATCGGGCTGCGGCACGACGTGGTGACGCTTGAGTCGGTCGACGGCGTGGCGGTGAGCGGGTTGTTCGTGGCGGGTCGGCGGGAGCGGGCGCTGATGGACCGACCGGCGGTGTTGCTGGTGCCCGGCGGCGGGCACGGCGGGGGGCAACTGGCACACTTGGTGGGGCCGCTGCACGCGGCGGGGTTTCACGTGATGCTGCTCGAACCCCGCGGCACCGGCGAGAGCGGTTGGCATTTGCGGCAACCGGCCAAACACCAAGCCGATGTCGCCGCCGCCTTCGAGCACGTGCGGCACCGGGCCGGCGTCGGCGCGGTGGCCGTGGTGGCCTCGGGCGACTCCTCCGCCGCGGCCATCGCCCTCCCCGCCGCGGCCGTGGTGCTGCACCGGCCACCCGAGGGCATGACCGGCGGGCGAATGCTGTTTGTCGACGACCTGAGCGCCGCCCCGATGGTGGCGTACCTCGACGCCACGATGGGGCGGTAGTTGTTTTCGAGAGTCGTGAGGTACCTGCGGTGCGTTGCACCGCAGCTACCCCATCGAGTCGAAGTCAATCCAAATCGACGCCCACGAGCTGCAGCAGGCGGCGGATGTTGGTGTGGTAAATTTTCTCCAGCACGCCGTCCGGTAGGGCGAGGCCGCGGATCGTGACGCGGCCGCCCTCGACGTCGGGGTCGCGGATCGGGCTGGTGCCGATGAAGGCCGTCTCGAACAGCGTCCGGTGGCACCACCAGCGGCTGTCGTAGAACGGCTCGCCGCGGTCGTCGCCGCTGACCTGATCGCTGCCCCAGATCAGGCGGTCCTGGTTGCTTATGATGAACTCGCGGGCTTCGTCCCGCCGGCCGCTGAGCTCGCGGACGATCCAGCGGGTGGCCGAAAGGTCGAGCCAGAGGTCGGGGAAGGTGTCGAGCAGGTTCTGAATGCGGGGCAGATCCTCCGGGTTGCCGCCGAGGTGAGCGCCCCACCACGGGTGGCCGCGGTAGTCGTCGAGCAGCTTTTCCCAGGCGGCGTAATGGGCATCACGCCGGCCGAAGGTTTTCGGCTCCTCGGCGTAGCGGCCTTCGTACCAGAGGGTCGGGTCGCCGATGTGCGACATGATGATGCTGCCGCTCTGGACCACCAGGTCCAGCAGCTTCCGGTGGCGGTCGGAGCCGAGTTGGAGACCGTGCTTGCTCATGCTGCCGGGGGCTTGGTGAAACTTGACCACCCGGCTGCCGAGGTCGTGGAAGGCGTCGAGCCGTTTTCTGAACAAATCGTCGGCGTACAGCGGCGTGTAATCGGGCAGATCCGGGGCCCACGGCGGGACGTTGATGAGCGTGACCCGGTCGCCGTGCCGGGAGTCGAGCAAAGGCTTGGCCTCGTCGAGCGGGGTCATCGTGAGAATCTGCTTCATGCCGAACCGGTCGGCCGAGGCGAAGAAAGCGTCGGCGTGGCGGGCGGCGAGCAGGTGGGTGTGACAGTCCGTCACCGGCACCATCGGCGGCGGCAGATCGTCGAGCCGGCGGCCGGTGATGTTGTGCTCCGGCGGGGCAGTCGGGTCAATCGGATCGGCGGCCATGCTGGAATCTTAAGCCGGTCGGCGGCGTCCAAAGGTGGAAGCGGCCGCCGCTTTGCCCGGCGCGGGCGGTTGCTGCCGTTGACATGCCCGCCGATGGCCGGACAATGCGCCGGGCCGCGCCGGCGGTTGATAATGTGTGAGTTGCCACCCGAGGCTTTCCAGATGAACCGAATCGTGAACCGTGTTGCCGCTTGTACCGCCCGCCGCGCCTTGCGATCCTGCCAAGCCGTCGAGCGGCTCGAAGACCGCCGGCTGCTGGCGACCATTGGCGGCCTGATCTTCGAGGACATCAACGGCAACCGCGACTTCAACGCCGGCGAGGACGTGCAGGACAATGTCGCCGTCTACCTCGACCTCAACTTCAACGACCGCCTCGACGACGGTGAGCCGACGACGACCTCCGACGCCGAAGGCTTCTACGAGTTCGATAACCTGCTGCCCGGCACCTACGTCGTCAAGGCGATCGCCCCCGAGGGGCAGGTGCAGACGTTCCCCGGGGCCGGCGGGTTCTCGAAGCAGTCGGACTTCGACATCGACATCCGCTTTCAGGACAACGGCCTGACGCCCGCCCAGCAGCAGCTGGTGTTGCAGTCGGCCAACCGGTGGGAGCAGCTGATCGTCGGCGAGTTGCCCGACTTCGACGACCCGACGCTTTCGCCCGAGCCGATCGACGACATCCTGATCGACGTCTTCAGCGAGAACAACGCCGGCAACGGCCGATTGGGCTTTGCCAACAACCTCCGCCTTCGGCCGGACGGCCCGAACGATTCTGACACGCTGCCGTACTACGGCAACCTCACGCTCAACACCGCCTTCGCCAGTGACTTGGTCGGCTTCCGCGACACGATCCTGCACGAGATGGGCCACGTGCTCGGGGCGATCGAGGGCATTTACGCCGCCAAAGGCATTGCCACCGGCGTGATCCGCGTCGGCGGCGGGCCGTTCGGGGCGCGGATCGACGCCGACCCGCGGCTCATCGGCGAGAACTCGGTGCGGGAGTACAACGACATCTTCTCGACCGTGCCCGGCTTCACCGAAGAGACCGGCGTGCCGCTGGAGGACGTCGGGCAGGTCTCGCACCTCCGCGAAGAAACCTTCGACGCGATGAACATGACGCCCGAGGGCGAATCGTTCGGCGTCTTCGAACCGACCAGCCGGATCACGCTGGCCCTGTTCGATGACATCGGCTACGACGTCGACTACTCCCAGGCCGACGCCTACATCCCGCCGGGCGGGGCGGGCACCGTCGACCAGCCGCTGGCCGTGGCTAACAGCGGCATTGAGCGGCCGTTCAGCATCACGATCGTCGCCAACGAAGACACAATCGTGAACGACGCCAACTTCGGCCACCGGCCCAACACCAACCCGTCGCTGGTCCGCCTGCAGGCCACCAGCGTCAACAACCCCGAGAGCGAGGGCTTCAGCGTCGTGAACAACCCCGTGCGGCTCGAGGCCGTGGGCGCGTTCGACCCCGACGACTTCGCCGGCGATCTGGTCACGCTCGTGGCGTTCTACCAGGAATCGAACAACATCCCCGGCTTGCAGACCAAGGGCATCAACGCCGACACCTACCTCGCCGTCGACGGCTCGCGGGGCCGGTTCAAGATCTTCCCCGAGCCCGGCACCGTCGGCGAAGCCACCTTCTACGCCCGCGGCTACGACCGGGCCCTGGCCGTGAGCCGCACCGTTGAGGCGAGCATCGACGTCATCGCCGAACAGACCATCCCAGCCAAACCGGTTAATCTGCAGACGCGGGCACTCGGTGCGACCTCGATCCTGGCGACGTGGGACGACCGCTCGGTCGACGAGACCGGCTTCCGCGTGGAGATCTCGCCCGACTTCGACTTCCGCGACGAGTCGGGCGCCTTCACCCTGCTGGTCGGCGAGAACGTGGAGGCCGTCGAGTTCACCGGACTGGTTCCGGGCCAGACGTACTTCAGCCGGGTGCGGGCGTTCAATACCGCCGGCAGCAGCCGCTTCGCCGGCCGGCCGGCCGTGACGACGCTGGGGCCGGGCGAGATTCTGCTCGACCCGACGATGGCCGGCCGCTCGGTCATTCCGTTCCAAGGCACCGTTGACGCCGGCAACCTCACATTCCTGCAGGGCCCGGCGGGCTTCAACAACGACTTCCTCGCCACCACCGATTTGTTCGAGACCGAGAACGCCCTTGTCGCCGGCGACGCCGTGGTCTACACGCCGGTCATCGCGTCGCCGCAGGACTACTTTGTCTTCGTCTTCAACCCCGGGGGCACCAATCCGGCCGTGCCGATCTCGATCAACGGCGAGACGGGCATTATCGATCAGACCCGCAACGGCGGCTTCCAACTGCTGGGCCGCTACGGCTTCGAGGCCGGCGGCGGCAACCGGATCGTCCTGGGCGGCGATGGCCAGCCGTTCCTCGCCGACGCCGTCCGGCTGATCCCGACCGCCCAAGGGCGCACGGCTCAAATCGCCTTCAACCCCGCCGGCCGCGCGATCGCTGACCCGCGGGCGAACACGCTGTTTCCGAGCATTGATCCCGACGAGCGCGACGACTTTGTCGGCCCGATCTTCGCCGGCTGAGCAGCCGCAACCGGCAACGCCCGCCCATCCTGCCAACACACCGCGGCCTTCCCGTTTAGGGGAGGCCGCTTTGTGCGGTTGTTGTCGTAAGAGCAAGTAAGCTTGCCGCCCCCTCATGCTCAAGATCCACCAAGCCGCCGCCCTCGCCGCTCTCGCGACCGCCGCCACCGTGTTCGCCGGGCAGACGCTGGACGTCACCGACTTCGGCGTCACCGCGGGCAATTCGGCCGACAACGACCTCGCCGGCTTCCAGCAGGCATTCGCCGCGGCACAACCCGGCGACACCGTCTACATGCCGGCCGGCGTCTACCACATCGACGGCTTGCTGCAGGTGCCGACGGGCGTCGCCCTCGTCGGTCAAACCGATCTCGACCCCAACCAGACCCGCATCGTCCGCGTCGGCAACGCCGCCGCCTTCGACGGCAATCCGCTGCCCATGATCGAGCTCAGCGGCCAAAGCCACGTGACGCTCAGCGGCTTCACCCTCGACGGGGCAAGCAACCCGAACGTCAACCAAGGTATCGTCGGCTACGCCGGCGGCACCACGGGCAACCACACGATCCAGCACCTGGCCATCCGCAACCTCGTCGGTGGCGGCGCGGCCGACGACGGCTTCGCCCCGCACGCGATTTTCCTCGACGGCCACGCCGACTCCACGATCCGCCACAACACGATCAGCAACATCGGCACCGACAGCTTCTGGGGCGCCGGCATCCGTGTCAACGGTGCCGAGGCCAACGGCGTCTCCGACGGCGGCGGGGCGATCATCGAGCACAACACGATTACCGACACCGGCCGCGGCGGCATCCTGCTCGACGGTGCGCCCGACAGCGTGATCCGCCACAACATCATCACCGGCAGCGGCTTGCACCCCGGCTTCGCCGACGCCGATGGCGGCGAGGCGGTCGGCCTGGGCATCGAGGTCTACGGCGGCGGCAACGAGTTCGCCGACCCCGGCACCCGCTCGGCCCAGCGCGGCCGCAGCGACCGGACGATCGTCGAGCACAACCGCATCGACCACTGGCTGAGCATTGACAGCAGCAGCTTCGTCGCGGTCCGCGGGAATGAGGTTGGCGGGGCGCTCAACACCAACGACGACGTGAAGTTCATCGGCCTCGAGATGGCCGGGGGTGGGGAGTTCAACGTCTTCGCCGACAACACGGTGGGCGGCGGGGCGTTCATCGGCCTGTCGATCAGCAACGTGGGCGACAAGCGGAACGTGATGATCGTGCGGAACACGATCGACGGGGCCGAGCATTTCGGTGTGCAGCTTCAGGGCGAGAGCGGCGCGGGGCCGGACAACGTGCTGCGGCGGGTGCTGATGGTCGAGAACGTGATCCGCAACACCGACGCCGCCGGACCGACACTCGACAACATCGACCACGCCGGCACCGGTCTGCGGGCCCACCAAGGCATCAAGCAGCTCACGCTCATCAACAACATCATCGAAACCAACGACGGCTTCGGCTTGCAGCTCGGCGACGTTAGCGGCAACGACGTCGACGAAATTTTCGGCCGCGACAACCTGATCCAGAACAACATCGGCGACGGCTGGGTCGTCGATTACGGCGTCACCGCCGACCCGGCGACGAACGCCTGGCCGGGCGACGTGCTCGATTGGGACGCGAGCAACACGATCACCGGCAACGCCGGCGGCGGCAGCGGCGGCGGCGACACGGCGTTCTTCAGCACCCCAGGTGCCCCCGGCGAGCCGACGATTTCCATCAATCAGCCCCGCAGCCTGACCGCCACCGTCGACGTCCCGCTCACGCTGAGCCTGAACACCAACGGTTTGCCCGGCGAGGTCCTGTGGGACTTCGGCACCGGATTGCCCCTCGTCGGCGAGAGCGCCACCGTCACCTACACCGAGGCCGGCGACTACGCCGTCACCGTCGCTTTCTGGGACCAGGGCACCGGCCGCGCGGCCTACGAAACCCTTGCCATCACCGTCGCCCCCATCCCCGAACCGGCCACCGCCCTGACCGCCACCACGCTTCTGGGCACCTTGCTGCTCCGCCGCCGCCAATCGAGCAGCTTGCACCTCGATCAACCCTGTTGATCCGCGTGCATCGCCGAAACCCCCACCGCCGCGTAG
>CAYLSV010000052.1:5023-9154 GCA_964386435.1 uncultured Tepidisphaerales bacterium | reverse complement strand
GGGGGGGGTTTCCAGCAGCATCAAGAGCGAATCAACGCAGAACATTCTCTAGATGAGCCTGTTCCACCGAAAGTGCAGCGCCCGATCGCTCCGCTCTCCCCTCGGCTTCTTCACTTCGTGGACGCGTCGACACGAACTGTGCTGCAACTCTGATGGGACGTCCATTCCGAAGGTAGCTGCGACCACACCTGGTCGCAGTCCGGCCGCCGTACCCGACCCGCTGCTTCATCCCACCGCCCGCAGCTTCACCACCGCACGGGTGACGCTGGCGTCGGTCGCGTCGGCCGTCACCTGATCCAGCGGCAACCATTTGGCCGCCCCGGCGTCGCTGCCGGCGGCCACCGTGTCTGATGCGACGTGGAACAGGAATCGCAAGTCGAAGTGCTCATGCCCCGGCTCACCCCGCTTCGGGTTCGGCGGGATCGGGTGGATGTCGAGGTCGAACAATTGCCCATCGCCGACGGCGTCCGCGACGTTCGCCTCCTCCGCCAACTCCCGCCGCGCGGCGGCGTGCGGCGAGGCGTCGGATGCGTCGATGTGCCCGCCGGGCTGCAGCCAGCGGTGGAGCTTCGTGTGCCAGATCAACAGCAAGTAATCGTCGTGGACGACGAACGCGCTGGCCGTGAAGTGCCCCGGCTCGAACTGTTGGCGGTCGAACGGTGCGGGCGAGTCGAGCAACGCGAGCATTCGCTCGCGGTCCGCCCGCTCCTTGGCATCGTGCGGTTGGAATGCGTCGAGTTGCGCGGCGAGCGTCATCAACGGACGGTAGCCGCGCCTCACGAGCTGCCGGAGGGGGCGAGTTTCACTTCCTCGAACGGCTGGATGACGACGAAGCCTTCGCCACTCTGGATCTGGAAGTTCATCTGGATGCTCTCGCCGCTGCCGCGACCGAGCAGGGTCTTGAACTGGATGTCGGTCTTGAACTCCGGCTGCAAATTGCCGCTCCAGGCGACCGTGGCGTTGGGGTCGGTGACCACCGGATTCCCCGGCGTCACCCGCAGTGCCAGCGGGTCGTAGTGCGTGGTCAAGGCGACCATGCCCCGGCCGCTGAAGCTGACGTTGAACAACCCGCCGCCGAGCATCGCCCCCATGCTCCGCATCATCGTGATGTCGTGCTGCAAGTGCGGCTCGAACGCCAGCACGTCGTTGCCGTTGACGAACAGACTTTCGTCGTTGAGGTTCAGCACGGTGATCTTCTTCCCCTCGTCGGCCAAGTACACCTTGCCGTGGCCGACGGCCTTGGTCAGCGTCAGGCCCTCGCCGGTGAAGGCCTTTTTGAACAGCTTGCCAATGCCCTGCTCCATAATGCCTTCCCGCTCGAACTTAACGCCGCCGCGGTAGGCGACCATCACGCCGGTTTTGATCCAGACCATGCTCTGCTGGCCGCCGTCGAGGTTGACCTCCAGCAGCCGGTCTCGCTCGAGCTCGAAAAAGCCTTGCCCGCGGTCCACCTGCTGGCTTTTGGCGAGGAACTCCTGCAAGCCGTACCGGCCGTCGTCGGGTGTGTCGGCGTAGTCGGCGGCGTCTTCCAGCAGTGGCGGCGGCATGTTGCTCATGGCGGCGGTTGTACCTCATTTGCCCGCGGATCGCACGTTGCATTTCCCGGCTACCGTCGGCCCGTGTTCCCCAGACGCGGCAAGGTTGATCCCGAAACGCTCGCCGCTTGGAAGGCCGAGCAGCAGCGACTGCGGACGGCGGTGCGGATCGAGCCGCTGGGCGGGTTGCCGCAAATTGTCGCCGGGGCCGATTGCGCGTTCGACGGCGACGACATCGTCCCGGTCGCCGTGGCGTGGGACCGGCGGGAGCGGGCGGTGGTGGAGGAGCAATCAGTGCGCATGCCTGTCGCTGTGCCCTACATCCCCGGCTACCTCGGCTTCCGCGAAGCCCCGGCCGTGCTGGCGGCACTGCGGGCGCTGAACACCAAGTATGGTGCCGTGTTGATCGACGGGCAGGGCGTCGCCCACCCCCGGCGGTGCGGGCTGGCCGTTCATGTCGGCGTCGCGCTCGATTCGCCGACCGTGGGCGTGGCGAAGAGCCGGCTGATCGGCGACCACGACGAGCCCGGCGACGCCGGCGGTTCGGTGCCGCTGACGCACGACGGCGGCGAGATCGGCCGGGTGCTGCGGACGCGGCAAGGCGTCAAGCCGTTGTGGCTGAGCGTCGGCCACCGCGTCGATCTGTCCGGGTGCGTCGCCCTGACGCTGGCCTGTCAGACCCGCTATCGCCTCCCCGGGCCGACCCGTGAGGCGGATCGCCGGGTGGCGGCGGCGAAGAAGCGGCCCGACTAGCCCGTGGCCGCGGGTTTGCAACATGCCCGGCATGTCCGAAACCGACCGCACCGACAAGATGCAGAAGCTGGCCGAGCTCATCGACGGCATTGACGTCTGCATGATGACCACCAACGACGACGGCACCTTCCGCAGCCGCCCGATGTGGAACAAGGCCCACAAGAGCGACATCGCCGCCGGCACGTTGTACTTCTTCACGAAGAAGTCCGACGCCAAGGTCAGCGAGATCACCGACGACCGCGACCTGAACTGCGCCTTCAGCGACCCCAGCGGCGACCGCTACGTCAGCGTCAGCGGCCACGCCCGCGTCACCACCGACAACGCCCTGGCCGAGCGGCTGTGGGACCCGACGCTCAAGTCGTGGTTCCCCGACGGCCCGACCTCGCCGGAGGTGGCGATCCTCCGCGTCGACATCGACGCCGCCGAGTATTGGGATGCCCCAGACAGCACCATGATCCACCTCTGGGGCATGGCCAAGGCGGCAATCACCGGCGAGCCGGCCCAACCCGGCGGCAACGAAAAGGTCGGCAGCGTGTGACCTGATCCTGCAAGCTTCCATGGGTGAAGTAGCCGCTGGGCCTGCCCCGCGCTTCCCGACGCGTTCGGACGAAAACGTGGGGCGGGGCCCGCGGCCACTTCACGAAAACCACGTCCATCGGCGGGTTCATCGGGTCGACTGTTGCTATCGACAACCTGCGAACGCGTTGCCGGACTTGAGGTTACCCGTTGGCCCAAGTGATTTAGCCGCTATGATGGCGGCCAGCATGAGTCGGTTGGTCGCACCTCACCACCCATCTCGCCGCCGGATCGGCTTGACGCTTGTCGAGCTCCTTGTCGTCATCGGCATCATCGCGCTGCTGATCGCCACGCTGATCCCGATCCTCGGCAAGGCCCGCGAGACGGCCAAGCGGACGGTCTGCCTCTCTAACCAGCGGGAGGTGCACCGGTCGTTCATGCTCTACGCCCACGAGAACGACGACCGCGTGCCCATCGGCTACCGGCGGGCCAAGCAGTTCAACAGCATGGTCTACAGCCGCACCGCGCGGGAGTACGTGCTGTTTGGCAAGCTCTACCCTGCGGGCCACATGCCGAATGGCAGCGTCTTCTTCTGCCCCAGCGAAACGAACGCGCAGTTCCAGTTCGACCACCTCGCCAACCCCTGGCCGCCGGGCCCGGCGCAGCGGGTGAGCAGCGTGGGTAACGAGCCGTTGTCGTTCCAGGCGGGCCGGGACAATGCGGACTTCAACACCTACAGCGGCTTCGCCGGTCGGCCAGACCATGAGCTGCCCGACGACTTCGCCCAGCCCGGCACGTTCGGGCAGTTTGTCGTGCCGAAGATGAACAGCTTCCGCAACCGGGCGATAATCGCCGATTTGATGAACTCGCCCGGCCGGCTCAACAGCCGCCATGAGGACGGCGTGAACGTCTTGTACGGCCACGGCGGGGCGCATTGGGTGCCGCGCGACGTTTTCGAGGAGCCGCTGGAGGCCAGCCCTGAGCCGCGTTGGCCGCCCAACCCGGACATTGACCCGCTGCAGGACGCGATCTGGGACGCGTTCGACCGGCATCAGTAAGCGGTTGCTGATTGTTGAAACGGGGAACGGCACGGCATCTGCCTACCGTCTGCCGAATGTCCACCGGCCCCGCCGACCCCACCATCGCACCCGTGCCCGACGACGCGGAGTTGATCCGCGGCGGTCGCCGCGTCACCGCCAGCCGCAGCCGCTACGGCGAATATCTGAAGCTCAACGCCCAGCGGGCGAAGGACAAGGGCAAGGAGCCGGAGGAGGCCAAGCCCGCCGTCGAGCAGACCATCCGCGTCGAGGTCGGTCGGCTCGAGGCC
>CAYLSV010000052.1:0-5013 GCA_964386435.1 uncultured Tepidisphaerales bacterium | reverse complement strand
CCGCCGTCGAGCAGCCGGGCGTGGTGGAGATGGGGGAGGTCAAAACGACCTTCCGCACCCGGCCGATGCCGCAGCTGGTGAAGGCGTTCTGGCGGTTCGCCGAGGGCCAGCGGGTGCGGCTGGGGCTCGCCTTGGGTTTGGCGAGTATTGCCACGTTGCTGAACCTCGGCCCGCTGGCAGCCCCACTGCCGATCATCGACAGCGTGATCGGTGACAAGCCGCTGCCGGAAGCGCTCGCCAGCGTCGCCCCGTTTCTGGTCGAGATGGACAAGCGGACGCTGCTGACGGTGATCTGCGTCGGCCTGGTCATCAGCGCGCTGATCGCCGCATCGTTGTCAATCGCCGCCCGGTGGACGGCCACGAAGGCGGCGACCCGCATCCGCGTCCACGTGCGGCGGCTTGCTTACGAGCGGTCGGTCAAGCTGCCGCTGCACCGCGTGTTCGCCATCAAGTCCGGCGGCGTGGCGAGCCTGCTCCGCGACGACGCCAACGGCGTGGGCGACCTGGTGTTCAGCATGGTGTACAACCCGTGGCTGGCCGTCGTGCAGCTGCTGGCCAGCGTGTCGGTGCTCGTCTGGATCGATTGGCGGCTGTTGCTCGGGGCGGCGTTTTTGCTGCCCATGGTGTGGTACAGCAACCGCTTGTGGACCACCCGCATCCGCCCGCACTGGCGGGACATCCGCAAAACGCGGCAAGGCATCGACGGCCGAGCGACCGAGACGTTCGGCGGCATGCGGGTCGTCCGCGCCTTTGGCCGCCGCCGGAGCGAGACGAGCAGCTACACCGCCGACTCCCACTTCATGGCAAGGCAGGAGCTGCACAATTGGTGGTGGATGCGCTCAATCGAGACGATGTGGGCGCTGCTGGTGCCGCTGGCGTCGGCGGCGCTGTTGTACTTCGGCGGCCGGTTGGTGCTCGACGCGCAGCTCACCGTCGGACAACTCGTCACGTTCCTGACCTTCCTCGCCGCGCTGCTGGGCCCGATCGCCACATTGGCCAACAGTGCCACGGCGTTCCAGGGGTCGCTGGCGGGCATGGACCGGACGCTCGATTTGCTCGACGAGACGCCGGAATTCGCCGACACGAACCCGACGATTGTGCTCAACCGCGACGACGTCGCCGGGCGGGTGACGCTGGAAGACCTGAGCTTCAGCTACGCTGCCGACCGCGACGGGGCGGGCAAAGAGGTGCTCTCGAACGTCGATCTCGATGTCGCCCCCGGCGAGACCATCGCCTTCGTCGGCCCCAGCGGGGCGGGCAAAACGACCTTGTGCAACCTGATCGCCCGCTTCTACGACCCCACCGGCGGCCGGGTGCTGCTCGACGGCGTCGACCTCCGCGACATCCATGTCGAGAGCTACCGAAATTTGCTGGCGATCGTGGAGCAGGACACGTTCCTGTTCGACGGCACGGTGGGCGAGAACATCGCCTACGGCCGCCGCAACGCCAGCCGCGGCGACATCGCCGCCGCCGCCCAGAAGGCCAACGCCCACGGCTTCATCGCCGACCTGCCCCGCGGCTACGACACCCACATCGGCGAGCGCGGCGTCAAGCTCAGCGGCGGCCAGCGGCAACGCCTGACCATCGCCCGCGCAATCCTCGCCGACCCTAAGATTTTGATCCTCGACGAGGCCACCAGCAACCTCGATACGGAGTCGGAGCGCCTGATCCAGCAGAGCCTGACGCAGTTGATGACCGCCCGCACCAGCTTCGTGATCGCCCACCGCCTGAGCACGATCCGCCACGCCGACCGCATCGTCGTCATCGACCACGGCGGCATCGCCGAGCAGGGCACGCACGACGAGCTGCTGGCAAAATCGGGGGCGTATCAACGAATGGTTTTGCTCCAGACCGAGGCGCACGCATAGTCGAGGGCAGCCTGCCGCGTTCTCATTCCACCGCAACTTACTCTTCGCGCTTCCGAGGAGAAGCCGCGGGATGAGCGGCGCAAATCTCCGGATCGGCCGCCCCATGTGTCGCAGGGTACGCCAGATCCGGGGACTCGCTCCGCTCATCCCGCGGCTTCTCGATCGGGACGTCAAGATGCTCGAGCCAAGCTCGAGGCCTCAACGCGGGCAAGAAACGGCCTCAGAGCAAGCTGCCCCGCTTCTCCTTGACCGTCTCGACCAGCTTCTTGAACGGGTCGGCGAACTTGCCAAGGCCTTCCTCCATCAGGGCCTCCTCCATCTTCTGGGCGTCGACCTTGTCAGCGATCTCGTCCAGCACCGGCTGGGGCGGGAGGTCGGCGACGGTCTTGTCGTAGCTCTTGCCGAGGCTGGCGATGGCGTCGTTGGTTTTGGGCGGGTTGGTCTGGATGTCGCTGCCGGCGAGGTGCTTGGGGTAGTAGTCCTCGTCCTGCCAATCGAGCTTCTTCCCGGTGCTGGCGAAGATGATCTCCTGCTCGAGCTTGGTGCCTTTGTCCTGCCAGAAGTCCTGGTTCATCTGCCAGAGCTGCTTGGCGTTGACGAGGCCGACCATGCCTTGGGCCTCGTCGGAGAGGTCGGGCAGTTGCTTGGCGGTGTAGACATCAACGCGGCTGATGAAAATGCTGTAGACGCTCTTGAAGCGGTCGAGGTTGGCGCACTTCTGGGCCCCCTGCCAGATGGCGTCGCGGGCTTCGGTGTACTGCCGCTCGCTGAAGACGAGGGTCACGTTCAGCGGGATGCCGGCGGCGGCGAGGTCTTCCAACGCCCCGAGGCCGCCGGGCGTGGCGGGCACCTTGATCATCCGGTTGACGTGGCCGATGCCCCAGTGCTTGCCGAGTTCGACGTACATCTGGCTCTTTTCGGCCACGCTCAGCGTGTTGGCCGGGTCCTCCAGCAGCGGGTCGAGCTCGAAGCTCACCCAGCCGTCGTTGCAGTTGGTCCGCTCGCTGACGTCGCGGAACACGGCCTGGGCCTGCTTGACGAGGTAGTCCGTCATCGCCCAGCAGACGCCGTGGTCGGAGAACTCGGCCTTGAAAAGCGCCTTCATGTGCTCGTCGAACCGCCCGGTGTTGATGAGGTCGGCGATGATGATGGGGTTGCTGGTCGCCCCGGTGACGCCTTGGGCGTGGTTCTTGACGGTGAGTTCCGGGTCGACGCTGTCGAGCCAGAGTTTCGTGCCGGAGTCGATGAGGGATTGGGTGCCTGTGGCCATGGTGAATCTTTCTGCGGGTGGTGGGGCGGCCGGGGCGAAAGTCGGCCGGCCGCTCGGGACGCACGGTAAGCGATATTTCGGCCGGCGTCACTGCCGCATCCGCGCCTCAACCTGCCGCCCTGGCAGCACCCCCTCGATCGGCCACATGGCCAGCACGAAGCCGCGTTCGAATTCAGACGTACGAGATCGGCGTGCCCGACACCGGAGTGACGCCCTCATGTGGTGCGGCAACGCGTCGCCGGGTGTGGGCGGGTCCGACTCGTGCCACAGCCGCACCGCCCGCGACGCCTCGTCCACCATTTGCGGCCAGAGCATCAGCTGCGTTTGATCCACCCGCAGCGGCTGGAACGGCAGCGTGATAAGCAGCAACAACAGGGCGTGCGTCAATATCGTGTTGTGCTATGGCTCCGACGGGCGCTGTACCACTTGGATGCCCACACGCGCGGTGGATGTGCTCGACTCCGACCAAATTGCAAGAAAATCATTGCAGCCGGCCGGGCCGCTCGCCGATAACGGGGTAGATCGGGGCGACCCGCCCCGCCGCGCTTCGCGTTCAACGGCCCGTTGCGGGCCCAACCGGGAGGTTGATGTGCTGTCAGATTTTGTCAGAAAGGCCGGGGTGGCCGGCGTGTTGATATTGGCTGCGGCCGCGTCGGGGGCGACGCCGGAGGCGCTGATCGCGCAGCTGGGCGACGATTCGTGGAAGACGCGTCGGCAGGCGGAGCAGGCGCTCGTGGAGCTTGGGCCGTCGGCGCGGCCGGCGATTCATCGGGCGCTGACCGAAGCGGGCGACGGCGGCGAGATCGCCCAGCGGCTGGAGGCGGCGTTGGCGGCCATCGGCGACGACGCCGAGGCGGGCGTGACGCGGATCACACTGACCGCCGAGAATCTGCCGGCCGGCGAGGTGGTCGACGAGCTGCGGCGGCTGGGGGCCGACGTGGCCCTCGAGCCGGAGGACGTGCTGGCCCACGCGAAGCCGGTGACGGCCGATTGGCAGGCGCGGCCGGTGTGGGAGGTGCTGCGGGAGCTGACGGCTGAGGGCGGGCTTTACCTGCGGCTGGATCGTGGCCGGTGGGTCATCAGCACCAACCCGCGGCAGGCGATCGGCCAGGGGCCGAGTCAGGTGGCGGGGGCGGCGCTTTTGGAGCTCGGCAGCGTGCGGCGGGACCGGACCGTGAACTTCAGCGACGGCTTCGGCGCGGCGGCGGAGGTCGATTTTTACGCCGATTTGAACGTCTTTTTCGAGGCGAAGCTGCGGCCGGCGGCGGGATCGATGGCGGTCGATCTGGCGGTGGCCGAGGACGAGGCCGGGCACGACCTCATCGAGCCGATGCGGCCGGCGCGGGCGTTCGAGCGGGAAGGGGCCGGCTGGACGCTGCGGCTGCACCTGGCCCACCCGGACGGATTGGGCGAGACGATCCAACGGCTCGCGGGCGAAGCGCGGTGTGACGTGCTGGCCGGGTTCCACACGATCGACGTGGCGGCCGAGGAGTCGGCCGGGTTCGCCACGAGCTTCCCGGTGGCCGGCGGCGTGGTGCGGGTGGACGTGGTCGAGGTCCGGCGGACGCCGGGCGGGCGGTGGGAGGCGCAAGTTCGCGTGCGGCAACCCGCGGCCTCGGCGGCATGGCAGCCCTTCGCCGCCCGCTGCGCGGCGGGCGGACCACCCAGCGCCACATCACCCGCGACGGCGTTGTGACCACCACCGCCACCCTCAGCTTCCTGCCCGGCGGCCAACCCCCGCACCGCGTGGTGTGGCAACTGCCCACCGAACGCCGGCCGGTGATCCTGCCGTTCGCTTTCGACGCCGTGCCGGTGCCGTAGGGGGAAGAGACGAAGAGACTGAGAGACGAAGAGACGGAGTGGTTTAGAATCTTC
>CAYLSV010000051.1:0-23123 GCA_964386435.1 uncultured Tepidisphaerales bacterium | reverse complement strand
GAAGGGGATGAAGTGTGACTTGGTGAAGTGTGACGTGGTGAAGGGTGACGTGGTGATTTGCCGGAGACGACGGCGTCGCGTACTCGGCAAACCAACACGTCAAACTTCACCACGTCAAGCTTCCTTGATCGCCCCGTCACAGATCGGCAGGAACGTCTCGCTCTTCAGCGACGCCCCGCCCACCAGTGCCCCGTCGATGTCCGGGCAGCCGAACAGCTCGCGACAGTTCTCCGGCTTCACGCTGCCGCCGTATTGAATCCGCACCTTCGACGCGAAGTCCTCGTTCCAGCTTTCGGCGAGTTCCTTGCGGATGAACGCGTGAACCTCTTGGGCCTGCTCCGTCGTTGCCACCTTGCCGGTGCCAATGGCCCAAACCGGCTCGTAGGCGATGACCAGCCGGGCCGGGTCGTCGATCGCCGGCGTCAGCTCGGCGAGCTGCTGCTCGATGACGCTGAGCGTGTTGTCCGCCTCCCGCTCCTCGAGCGTCTCGCCGACGCAGTGGACCAGGATCAGCCCGCCGTTGTACGTCGCCGCCGCCTTGGCCGCGATGAGGTTCGTCGGCTCGTGGATCACGTGCCGCCGCTCGGAGTGCCCGACGATGACGAAGTCGCACCCCACGTCTCGCAGCATCCCGACGCTCACCTCGCCGGTGAACGCCCCCTTCTCCTCGTGGTGCACATCCTGCGCCCCCACCAGCACCGGCCCACTCTCCCGCTTCACCCGCTCGATGTAAACGAACGGCGGCGCGATCCCCACATCCACCCCCTCGGGCATGTCCGCCGCCACCGCCTTAGCGAGCGCCGTGGCCGTGGCCGACTCGGTGTTCATCTTCCAGTTCCCGGCAACGAAGGGTCGACGCGTGCTCATGCCCGCTGTATAGCACGCCCCGCCGCCCGAGTCACGCCGCGAACGTGCGGCAGGCGGCGCATCAGGTCGGCTTCACCACGAACGTCTCCCACCCGTCGTACTCGCCGTCGATCTCCGGCTCGGCCACGGCATCCATGAGCGCGGTGGTCACGGCATGGATCGACCAGACATCGGCCGCGTCGGTGCGGTACAACTGCAATCCGAACGGCAGCGTCAAACCGTCGCTGTAGCTGTCGCCGTCAATGGCAAAACCTTCAGCTTTCGCCCAGCGGGTGAAGCGGTCGCGGGCTTCGTCGGTCGGGAAGTTGCACCAGTGGTCGATGCGGCGCGGCTGGCGGGCGTCGTCGCCGTGATCGGCGAGAACGTTGCAGACGTGGCAGTCCTCGATGAACCGGCGTTGCCTGCGGTTGGGCAGCACGCGGCGGTAGAGCTCGCCCTTTGGGTCGTTCACAACGCGGTGGCGGACGACGTCGTTGCCGAACGTCTGGCGCAGGCGTCCGACGATCGGCTCGAACGCCGCAGCCGTTGGCCCGTACATCAGGTAATGCCAAACGCCATTGCTCCGAACCCGCGCCACTTGCCGAAGGCCGGGCATCTCTTCCGCGGCATCGTCCACCCACGCCATCCGCTCGGCCTCGGCCTTTGAACCCAACCCCGATTCCAGCGGTTCGAGCATGTCGACTTCGATCCGCACGCACCGCGGCGGCAACGCGTCGGCGATCGGATCGCTCGGGTCGAGGTCAACAAGGTAAGACGCCCGCTCCCCTTCCCGCTCGCCGATGTAGAAGCACCAGTTGGCCATCGCGCCGAATGGTACCAACCGATCCGGCCATGGTTGGGTTGTGTCGGCGAGCTTCCTAAGCTGTTCGCCCCACCCTTCACCGCCCATGCCCGCCATCATCTACACCAAAACCGACGAAGCCCCCGCCCTCGCCACGTACTCGCTGCTGCCGATCATCCGGCGGTTCCTGGAGCCGGCGGGCGTCGAGGTGGTGTTGAAGGACATCAGCCTTGCCGGGCGCATCCTCGCCCACTTTCCCGAGCGACTGCGTGAAGATCAGCGAGTGCCAGATGCGCTGGCGGAGTTGGGGGAGTTGGCGAAGACGCCGGACGCGAACATCATCAAGCTGCCGAACATCAGCGCGAGCGTCCCGCAGCTCCAGGCGGCGATCAAGGAACTGCAGGGGCAGGGCTACAACGTGCCGGATTATCCCGGCACGCCTGAGGACGATGCGAAATACGCGAAGGTCTTGGGCAGCGCGGTGAACCCGGTGCTGCGCGAGGGCAACTCCGACCGCCGGGTGGCCGCGCCGGTGAAGGCGTTCGCGCGGGCCAACCCGCACTCGATGGGCGAGTGGTCCGGCGACAGCAAGAGCCACGTCAGCAGCATGGTTGGCGACGACTTCTTCGGCAGCGAGCAGGCCCACACCTGCCAAGCCGCCACCACGGCGACGATCAAGCACATCGCAGCCGACGGCACCGAAACGGTGCTGAAGGACGGGCTCGCACTGGAAGAAGGCGAAGTCATCGACGCCAGCCGGATGCGGGCGGCAGCGCTCGATGCCTTCTTGAGTGAGCAAATCGACGACGCGACGGCCAAAGGCGTGTTGTTCTCGCTTCACATGAAGGCGACGATGATGAAGGTCAGCGACCCGATCATCTTCGGCCACTGTGTGAAGGCGTTCTACAAAACCCTGTTCGACAAACACGCCACCGCTTTCAAGCAGATCGGCGTTGACGTGAAGAACGGCTTCGGCGACGTCGAGGCAAAACTGAAAAAATTGCCCGCCGACCAACAGGAAGAGATTAAGCGGGACATCGCCGCGCTCTACGAAAGCCGCCCGCCGATGGCAATGGTGGATTCCGACCGCGGCATCACCAACCTGCACGTGCCCAGCGACATCATCATCGACGCCTCCATGCCCGCGATGATCCGCAACGGCGGGCAGATGTGGGGCCCCGACGGCGACCCGAAGGACACCAAGGCCGTCATCCCCGACCGCTCCTACGCCGGCGTCTATCAAGCCGTCATCGACAACTGCCGCCAGCACGGCGCGTTTGCCCCGACCACCATGGGCAGCGTCGCCAACGTCGGCCTCATGGCGAAAAAGGCCGAGGAATACGGCAGCCACGACAAAACCTTCGAGATCGAGTCCGCCGGCAAAGTCGTCGTCACCGACTCGGACGGCACCACGATCTTCGAGCACGACGTCCAGCCCGGCGACATCTGGCGGATGTGCCAGACGAAAGACGTCGCCATCATCGACTGGATCAAGCTCGCCGTCGCCCGCAGCCGCGCCAGCGCTTCGCCCGTCATCTTCTGGCTCGACGAGCACCGCGCCCACGACCGCGAACTCATCACGAAAGTCAACAACTACCTGCCCGACCACGACACGAGCGGCCTTGACATCACCATCCTCCCGCCCGTCGAAGCCACCAAGAAAACACTCGAGCGTTGCCGCGCCGGCCAAGACACGATCAGCGCCACCGGCAACGTTCTGCGCGATTACCTGACCGACCTGTTCCCCATCCTCGAGCTCGGCACCAGCGCCAAGATGCTCAGCATCGTCCCCCTCCTCGCCGGCGGCGGCCTCTACGAAACCGGCGCCGGCGGCAGCGCCCCCAAGCACGTCCAACAGTTCGCCAAAGAAGGCCACCTCCGCTGGGACAGCCTCGGCGAGTTCCTCGCCCTCGCCGCCAGCCTCACCGACCTCGCGGCCAAGACGGACAACACCCAACTCGCCATTATCGCCGACGCCCTCACCGCCGCCACCACCGAACTACTCAACCAGAACCAAAGCCCACAACGCAAGGTCAACCAACTCGACAACCGCGGCAGCCACCTCCACCTCGCAATCCACTGGGCCACCGCCCTCGCCCAAAGCGACGACGAATCTCTCCGCCAAGCCTTCACCGCCCTCGCCCAAACCCTGCAACGGGACGCCGACCAAATCCTCCAAGAAATCGACGCCACCCAAGGCCACCCCACCGACCTGGGCGGCTACTACCACCCCGACGACACCAAGGCCGACCAAGCCATGCGCCCCAGCCCCACCCTCAACACCGCCATCAGCGGTTGAACCATGCCCAAGCGCCACACCGTGCGCGACGCCATCCGCCTCGTCGAGGCCGACGGCTGGCGGATCGTGCCGCAACGCGGCAGCCACCGCCAGTTCAAACATTCGACGAAACTTGGCCGCGTCACCATCGCCGGTGCCCTCTCCGATCAGTTGTCCCCCGGCACGTACAACAGCATCCTTAAGCAGGCCGGGCTAAAGTAGTCTCCGCCATGACCTACGCCGTCGTCATCGAGCCCACCGACACCGGCTACAGCGCCTACGCCCCTGACCTCCCCGGCTGCGTCGCCACCGGCCAGACAATCGAACAGGTCAAGGCCCGCATGCGTGAGGCCATCGCCCTCCACCTGGCAGGCTTTGCCGAGGACGGCGAGCCCGCCCCCAAACCCGGCACCCAAGTCGCCCGCCTCGACCCGGCGGCTTGATTCCCGTGCGGAATCGGTGACTCTTCGCCGATGCCGCTTACCTGGAACGAGATCCGCCAGCGGGCCATCGCCTTTAGCCGATCGTGGGCCGACGCCTCCCGCGAGCGGGCCGACGCGCAGACGTTCTGGAACGAGTTCTTCCACGTCTTCGGCAAGAGCCGCCGCGCCGTCGCCAGCTTCGAGGAGCCAATCCGCAACCTCAAGGGCAACCACGGCTTCATCGACCTCTTCTGGAAGGGCCGACTGATCGGCGAGAGCAAGAGCCGCGGCGAGTCGCTCGACAAGGCCCACACCCAGGCCATCGACTACATCCAGGACCTTCAACGCGACGGCCGCGACGACGAGCTGCCCCGCCACGTCCTCGTCACCGACTTCGCCCGCGTCGCCGTCCACGACCTCGACCCCGGCGACCCACGCGACCTCTTCGACCAAGACGCCGACGCGACCATCGAGTTCGACCTCATCGACCTCCACCTCCACGTCCGCCGCTTCGCCTTCATCGCCGGCTACGAGCCCCAACGCCTCGACCCCGAGGACCCGGCCAACCATCAGGCCGCCGAACTGCTTGCCAACCTCCACGACCGCCTCGAGGACGGCGGCTACGCCGGCCACGACCTCGAGCGGTTCATGGTCCGCGTCCTGTTCTGCCTCTTCGCCGAGGACACCGGCATCTTCGAGCCGTTGCAGTTCGAGAACCTCATCCGCCTCCACACCGCCGACGACGGCAACGATGTCGGCACCCAGCTCGCCCAACTCTTCAGCACCCTCAACACCGACCGCCCCAACCGCCAACGCAACCTCGCCGACCACTTCGCCGCCTTCCCCTACGTCAACGGCCGGCTCTTTGCCGAGCGGCTCGACTTCGCCAGCTTCACCGCCCCGATGCGCACCGCACTGCTCGCGTGCTGCCGGTTCCGGTGGGAGACGATCAGCCCCGTCATCTTCGGCTCGCTGTTCCAGAGCGTGATGGACGACCGCCAGCGCCGCCGCATCGGCGCCCACTACACCAGCGAGCGCGACATCCTCAAGCTCGCCCGCAGCCTGTTCCTCGATGACCTCCACGCCCGCCTCGACCGCTGCACAGGCCGCCGCGACTACGACGCGTTCATCGAGCGCCTGTCAAGGCTCACGTTCTTCGACCCGGCGTGCGGGTGCGGCAACTTCCTCATCCTCGCCTACCGCGAACTGCGCCGCCTGGAGATGGAGGCCATCGACCGCCGCAGCAAGCTCTCGGGCCTCAACGACGGCGACGAACTCATCCGCACCACCCGGCTGAGCGTCAACCAGTTCTACGGCATCGAGATCGAGGAGTGGCCCGCCCTGATCGCCGAGGTCGGCATGTGGCTGATGGACCACCAGATGAACAACGAACTGTTCGCCCGCCTGGGTGCCGCCGCCGCGACGATCCCCCTGAAGAACTCCCCCACCATCCGCCACGCCAACGCCCTGCAACTCGATTGGTCGAGCGTCCTGCCGCCGGAGCGGTGCTCGTACATCCTCGGCAACCCGCCGTTCGTCGGGGCGAAGTATCAGGACAAAGACCAAAAGCGCGACCTCGCCCAAGTCTGGGCCGGCGTCAGGAACGCGGGCTTGCTCGACTTCGTCACCGGCTGGCACCTCAAGGCCGCCGACTACATGCACGACCACCCGCGCTGTCGCGCCGCGCTGGTCAGCACCAACTCCATCTGCCAGGGCGAGCAGGTCGGCGTGCTCTGGCCCGAGCTGCACCGCCGGGGCGTGAAGATCGACGTCGCCCACCGCACCTTCCCGTGGGAGTCCGAGGCCCGCGGCAAGGCACACGTCCACGTCGTCATCGTCGGCTTCGGCATCGGCGACCGCGAGGGCCCCAAAGCCATCCACGACTACGGCCCCAAGGGCGAACCGCTGGGCCGCGCCGTCGTCGCCAACATCAGCCCCTACCTCACCGCCGGCTCCGACCACACCGTCAAAAACCGCAGCAAACCGCTCAGCGACGTGCCGAGCATGTCATTCGGTAATCAGCCAATAGACGGCGGCCACCTGCTGATGACGGATGAAGAGCGCGCGGAACTACTGGCCGAAGAACCCAATGCAGACGCTCTTGTTCGGCCTTACGTCGGATCACGCGAGTTCATCAACGACGAGTCACGTTGGTGCCTGTGGCTGCGTGATTTCTCACCCGCCGCACTTCGGCAAATGCCGAGCGTGATGAACCGGGTTGCGAAGGTACAAACCTTCCGCGAATCCAGCAAGCGGAAAGCAACTCGTGAGCTTGCGAGCGTTCCAACACAGTTCGCGTTTGTCTCACACAAGGAGTCGGCCTACTTGTTTGTGCCGAGCGTTTCGTCTGAGCGCCGGCCGTTCATCCCGATTGGCTTCCTGCCTGCATCGACCATCGCCAGCAACCTTGGTCTAATCGTGCCAGACGCCACGCGCTACCACTTCGGCGTGCTGCACTCGGCGATGCACATGGCGTGGGTGCGGCAGGTGTGCGGCCGGCTTAAGAGCGATTACCGCTACTCCGCCCGGCTCGTCTACAACAACTTCCCGTGGCCCACGGGCGCCTCGCCCGCCAAGCGGGCGGCCGTCGAGGCCGCCGCCGACGCCGTGCTCGCGGCCCGCGCCCAGCACCCCGACGCCACCCTCGCCGACCTCTACGACCCCCTGACCATGCCCGGCAACCTGGCCCGCGCCCACGCCAAGCTCGACGCCGCCGTCGACCTCTGCTACCGCCCCCAAAAGTTCCCCGACGAACGCCGCCGCTTCGAACACCTGTTCGCCCTGCACGAGAAACAAGCGAACCCGCTGACGAGCTAGGTTGGTGGAGGGACAGAAGCGAGTCGTCGCGCAACACGTTTGCAGTCGCGCAACACGTTCGTATGCGCGCAATGAACTTTTGGTTGTTCTCGGGTGTTCTGCTATTGTCGCGCCGTCGTGTGGTCGACCGACACCGTCAACATGCTTGCCTCCACCGATCGTCTTCTCACCCCGTGGTGGGCCGACTTCTGGACAATCCTTGGCATCTTCGGTACTGCTGTCACGTGCGCGGGCTTGGTCGTCTCGGCTGTGGCGTTGTGGTTGACGCTACGGCAAGTCAAGGCGCAAACGGCAGTCGCAGTGGCAGCGAGCGCTGCGGCGGAAACGACCTTCGAGGAGTTGAGGTCGGAGTACGAAGCTCACATCACCGCCATGGCAGTTCGCCACTTCCGAGACGTCAAGCGACACGTCCAACAGCTTGCTTGGCCCGAGGCGTTAACCCGTCTCGGTGACTTCCGCGAGCAATTCGCCCAATTCCGCTCGGCGGACGAAGCGGAGCAGCACCGCTTCATGCAACTACGTAAGGAGTTGGGCGATTGGGAGTCCCGTTTTCGCACTTATGAGGCCACGGGTGAGGGGTTCACCGCCCGAACCCGGTCAGGGTGGCTAAAGTTCTGCCGCGCCGTGGATCTGGAACTCGGTGGCCGCGCGGCCCCGCTGTCCGGACCCTCGCCCGCAGTTGGAGGCCCGCGATGATCCCAGACAAGGACATGAGAGATCTTGCTGAGATGCTTCTCAAGCGATCCCAGACGAACCGTCTGGAATGGAAAGAGCGTGACGTCACAGCAGCAGATTGGGACACGAACTTCGAGGTCAAATTGGGTGAGGCTTGGATCGTCGTGTCATACAAGGAGGATTACGGAGACTCTAGGTTTGCCCTGGCCGTCTTCGGTGCTGGAGGCGATCTAGTTGGCGAGATGGTTGAGTTCAAGTCTGATCGTGAACGAGATCACCCAAGCATCCTTGAGGTACTGTTCGATGAAGCCAGTCGAGTCGTGACGGGATGGGATCAGGTTCTTCAAAATGTCAAAGAGGCACTCGCAGAAGATTCAGCATGAGGCGAGTGGCACTGCATTCCGGCCGTGCCGTGGCTTCGTTTGGCGTGGGTCGGTCGTGTGTTGATGTCGCTTCGGGGTGATGCCCTGTGATACCCGCTAAAGAGCTTTGGGGCTGAGGATGTCTGAGCTGGGCCAGTTGAAGGCTGAGGCGGACGTGGTGGAATCTGATGTGTGTTAGGTGAAACCCGGCCTTGGTTTCGTGGAGTTTGTGCCGAAACTGGTGGAACGAGGGGCAGATCAGGGGGAACGACGGGCAGATCAGGGGGAACGAGGGGCGGATCAGGCGGGACGAAGGGCAAATCAGGCGGAACGAGGGGCAGATCAGGGGGAACGGGGGGTAGATCAGGGGGAACGAGGGGCAGATCAGGGGGAACGAGGGGTAGGTTCCTACTAGTTTTGGGCTCGTCTCGTCGTGCCTTCGCAAGCGTGTGGCGTGCTGTGGCTGATGTGGGCGGTTTTATGGGCGGTGTGTTTTGGGGCGTGGCGGCTTCAAGCGGGCGGTTAGAGAAGTCGATGGTGAAGGGGTGGGCCGGCATCGGTTCGGCCATTCGAGGGTTCTCACAAGGAAGCAGACATGAAGCTCAACAGACGGTGGCGGTCGGATTCGGGGTTGCTCAAGTGGGCGA
This sequence comes from uncultured Tepidisphaerales bacterium, assembly GCA_964386435.1. Lineage (GTDB taxonomy): Bacteria > Planctomycetota > Phycisphaerae > Tepidisphaerales > Tepidisphaeraceae > CAYLSV01. Next base: position 14,274 of record CAYLSV010000051.1, on the reverse strand, counting down.
CGGCGTTCATTGGGACGGCGGAGCCGGTGCCGACGGACTATGGGTTGTCGGTGGAGCAGATGGCGGAGTACCGGAACTCGTTCGAGCGGTTCCGGGATGCGCTGGCGGCTTGTGACAACCCGAACGAGACGACGCGGACGCTGATCATCCTCAAGAACGAGGCGGCCGAGCATTTGCGGAACGGGTCGCGGGGTCTCGTGGCGATCTGCGAGGCGTGGCCGATGATGACGGACGCCAAGCGGTCGCAGCTGGACATTCCAATCCGGGACCGGGTGCGGACGCCCACGCCGCCGCCGAGCGAGCAGCCGCAGGTCGAGGTGTTGCAGGCGGTCGGGCACACGCTGCGGGTGCGGGTCCGCAACGGCGAGGGCGGGATCGCCCGGCCGGGCGGGTCGTCGGGGGCGACGGTGTATTACCACGTCGGTGCCCTGCCGCCGCAGACGGTGCGGGAGTGGCGGTCGGCGGGGTTGTGGACGAGCAAGATGTACGACGTCACCCTGCCGCCGGAGACGCCGGCCGGGGCGACGGTGTGGCTGTCGGCGGCGTACTACAACCGCAAGGGCGAGCACGGCCCGTTGGCCCGCCCGGTGCCGACGAACGTGCCTGGCCTGCTCGGCACGGCGACGGCCGAGGCCGCGTGAGGGCGGCGGTACGAACCGGCAGCAACGTCCACGACGAGGCCCGACCGTGAGGGAGGGTGCCGGCGCAGCCGGTGACCGGGCGTCAATAGCCGAGGCCGGCTGCGCCGGCACCCTTCCTCACGGTTGGGCCTGGTTGTGGGCGTTGGTAGAGAAGTTGGTGTTGGTTAGACGTCGAAGCCGCGGGGTTGGCGGTGGGTGAGGCGTTGCCAAGTCCAGGTGGTGAGGGGCCAGGCGGCGAGGATGGGGATGAGCGGCCAGAGGGTGAAGGTGAAGATCGTAAAGTTGCCACTGGGGCTCCCGCCACTCCCGTACGACCAGAGATGGTCGTCGTGCTCGCGGAAATCGATTAGGACGATGTCTGCGGTTGTCGGAACGTGGTAGCCGAACGTTGGCACCTTTGTGGTGTTGATCGAAACAGCCCGGAACTCACCATCAAGTAAGGCGAGTGAGATCGACGCGGTGATGTCGATTGGGCCGAGCGTGACGAAGAAGCTTGCCGGAACCCAAATGAGCAGGAGCAAAGCGAGGGCCATCAGCAGGCGGCGGACGTGGCGCACGGGAAGAGCGTACCGGAGTCGGCGACGTGATGCGAGGCACGACCGTCAGGGAGTGCGGCGAACAAAGCCCGCGTCGGCGGGTGCGATTTAATGTCGTGGTGCGGTAACTGGGTTCGGGCGTCGGTGTGTGTTGACGGCTGCGCCGTCCGCACTTCCTGACGGGCGTGCCTCTCATCGACGATACTTGGTTCTTTTGTATGGAGACGACGATGGACACGATGAAGTTGCCCAAGATTCCTTGTGCGGATGTGACGGTGGTTTCGGCGACCTTGGCCGATCTGCCGGAGATTGATGTGTTGCAGAAGGCGAACTCGAAGGCGCTGGGGTTCTTGCCTCGGGCGGCGCTGGAGGGGAAGGTGAAGTTGGGGGAGGTGTTGGTGGCACGCTCGCCAGGTGGCAGGTTGGCGGGGTACGTGATCGGGAGCGATTCGTACCACAAGCGGGAGGAGGTGGGCGTCGTGTACCAGATGGCCGTCGATCCGGGGCATCGGCGGAAGAACGTGGGGGCGGTGTTGCTCCGCGAGCTGTTCGCGTCGTGGCCTTGGGGGACCCGGCTGTGCTGTGCGTGGTGCGCGCAGGATCTGGCGGCGAACGAGTTTTGGGAGGCGATGGGGTTTATGGCGCTGGCGTACCGGGCGGGTCGGTCAGGGAGGGACAAAGGGACAAAGGGACTAAGGGACACAGGGGCAGAATCCGAATCCGGCTTCGGCACTTCGTCCCTTCGTCCCTCAGTCCCTTCATCCCTTCCGCGCACCCACATCTTCTGGCAAAAGCGGGTTCACGCCGAGGACGAGACGACACCGTGGTGGTATCCGAGTGTGACGGGGAGCGGGGTGTTGCGGGAGGATCGGGTGGTGCTGCCGATCCCGGCGGATCAGCACTGGCGGGACGCGCGGCCGATCGTGCTGCCGACGGTGGGCGAGGAGGTCGTCGAGCCGGCGGCGAAGGCGAGCGACGTGGAGGAGCGGGACGGGCAGTTCTACAAAAACGGCAAGCGACTCGTGACGGCCGAGATGTGCCGGCGGGAGGCGGACGTGCCGCATGGCGGGCCGTTCCTGGTGCCGAAGGAGTGCGTGCTTGTGAAGAAACTACCGACGGCGAAGAAGCCGGCGAGAGAGAAGAAGCGGCCAATGTACGACCCGACGCTGGCGTCGGCGGTGCGGGAGCTACGCGACCGATGGCTCGCCCACGCCAACGCCGGCGGGTTGCTGTTGCCGGCGGAGAAGTACGACGTGAGCCGCCCCACCGCCCTGCCGTGCGGAGACGGGTTACAGAAGTTGCTGGCCGTGCAGGAGCGAAAGCTCTTGGCGGCGTGAGGGGCCTGCCGCGTATCAACTCGGTTGCCGGTGTGGCTCGGCCCCGCCAGTGTGGGCGAATGGCGCAGCGGGTCTTGTTGCCCGGTGGCGTTGATCCGCACCCCGTCGCAAAACGCGTATTTGTCGCCGGTTTCGAGTAATCATCGGCCCACCATCGGCCTCACCGACACCACGGCGGCAGTCGGCCACCTTCGCGGCGGACACTAGATTACCCGCCGAACAAGCGGGTGACGGCCGCGGCGTTGATGTGGCCGGCGTGGGCAACCATGGCGTTGGCCGCGCCGCAGGCGGCGGCGTAGCGGCAGGCGGTGGGCACGGAGTCGCCGCGGCTCATGGCCAGGGTCAGGCCGGCCGTGAAGGCGTCGCCGCTGCCCACGGCGCTGACCGTCTCGACGCGGGGCGTGGGCACGTCCCAAAACTCGTCGCCGTTGGTCGCCGATGCACCGCCCAGGCCGCGGGTGACAACGCACCATGCCGCCCCGGCGGCGACGATCTCGCGCATCGCCTCCCGCAAAGCCGACTGACTCGACGTCGGCCGGCCGACGGTGGTGGCGAGTTCTTCGGCGTTCATCCGCGCGACCATCGGCCCCTCCCGCAACGCCGCGAGCAACGGCGGGCCGCGACCGTCGATGACGCACGCCGCCCCGGCCTCGTGAGCGGTGGCGACGCATTGCTCGTGGTACGTCTCGGTCAGGCCGGGCGCGAGCGAGCCGCTGACGATCAGGTGGGAGACGCCACCGAGCCGCTCGCCCAGTAGTGTCAGCAGCCGCCGGCCGTCGTCGAAACTGACCTCGCCCGGCTCCTCCACGAGTTCGGTGGCCGAGCGGTCGCCCTCGCTGACCACGGTGACGCAAAGCCGCGTGCTCGACTCGACGGCGACAAGCTCGTGCGGGATGCCCGCATCGCCCAGATCCCGCCGCAGCAGCTCGCCCCGCACCCCGCCGGCCAGGCCGAGGACGGTGGTGGGCTCGCCCAGCGCCGCCAGCACGCGGGCGACGTTCACCGCCTTGCCGCTGGCAAAGTCATGGCACGACGCCGCCCGATTGACGCCGCCGACGCGCAGGCGATCGAAGGTCAGCGTCCGCTGAACCGTGGGCGTGGTGCCGAGGGCGAGAAGGGCCACGGATCAACAAATACATCAGACGCGGAAAGATGCAAACCGAGAGGGGGCTTGTGCCTCGACGAGGTCGTTGTGGACAAAGGTATCTCTCGGCTGGCCCTACCTGGCGAAGAAGCCGCGGGATGAAGCTTTGTCGTTTGGTGGGCGACGCTGAAACCCCACCGCTGCGTAGCAGCGGGGCCACGCACACGGTGCCAAGTTGCACTTGGTGTGTAGCCCCGCTGCTACGCAGCGGTGGGGGTTTCAGCGACGCCCGATCCTTTAAGCACGCCGGCCGCGAGTTCGCTTGCGAACGTTGGCCCGGCGTGCGGGCCGCGGACCAGGCCGTTGTATGCCTGCACCACGGTTGCGCCGGCGGCGAGCAGGGCGCGGGCGTCGGTGGGGGTGAAGACGCCGCCGCAGCCGAGGACGGGCTTGTCGGTTTCGCGGGTGATGAACGTCGCCGCTTGTCGGGCGACGGTGGCGAGGGTGGTGCCGCTCTGGCCGCCTTTGCCGTGGGCGTTGTTCACCGGGCGGGTGTTGACGGCGACGTAGCCGTCAACGCCGGCGGCTTCGCAAACTTGCAGTACCTGAGCATAATCGGCCGCCTCGTCGCGCGGCGAGAGCTTTACGCACATTGGCACCGCCCGGCGGAGCGGTTGCACCGCCGCCAGCAACTCCGCCAGCGCCGCCGGCTCCTCGAAGGTTTTGCCTTCGCGGGTGTTCGGGCACGAGACGTTCAGCACGGTGTAAAAGCCAAGGTCGCGGACGAGCTCGTAGGTTGCCGCCACGTCCTCGATGGCGGCGTCGCCGACGATTTGCGGGTCGTGCGTCTTGGCGACGTTCACGCCGAACAACGGCGTCGGGCTGTTTCGCAGCCGGGCAGCGACGATTTCGGCCGGATCGCCGTTGAGGCCCATGCGGTTCATGACATCGGGGTAATCCAGCCGGAACATCCGCGGCTTGGGGTTGCCCGGCCCGCCGCGACGGGTGACGCTGCCAACTTCGGCGAAGCCGAAGCCGTAACGGTGCAGGTTGTGCAGCAACTCGCCGTTCTTGTCGAAGCCGGCGGCCATGCCGATCGGGTTGGGCAGCTCGGTACCGAAGAGCGTCACCGGCCGACGCACCGGCTCGCCGCCGGCAAGCAGGCCGCGCTTCATCGCCGCCTTGCCGACTTCATGCGCCGCCTCCGGCGGCAGCAGCCGCAGGGCGTGGTAGGAAAGTCGTCCCGCGAGGCGCCGCACGTCGTCACGTTAGTCCGTTTTCGTCCGCCCGAAGTCGCAGATTTTCAGCAACACCTTTCGCTCCCGCGGGCCGTCGAACTCGGCGAGGTAGACGCCTTGCCATTGCCCCAGCCGCAGGCGAGGTCGGGGGCGGGCGGTGTGCTTCTCCGCGAAGATCACCTCGCTGCTGCCGACCATCGCGGTTTTGAGGTGGCTGTCGCTGTTGCCCTCGCCGTGGCGGTAGTAACTCTCGCGATGGGGCACCAGTTGCTCGAGCTTGGCCAGCAGATCGTGCTTCACGTCCGGGTCGGCGTTTTCCTGGATGGTCACGCCGGCCGTCGTGTGCGGCACGAAGACGTACACCACGCCGTCCACCAACTCCGTCTGCCCCACCGCCCGCTCGATCTGCGCGGTGATGTCGACAAGCTCACACCGGGCAGAGGTCGTCACGGTGAACTCGACGTTCTTGGGCGGGAGCATGGGGGAGGATAGGTGGCAGGTGGCAGGTGGCAGGTGGATCCTCCGGCCTACCAACTCCTACCTACCACCTCCGCTCACACCAACCCCTTCAATGCCGCCCGCACTTCCCGCGGCACCGTCGCCCCGTGGGCCACCCGCAGCTCCAGCTTGTAGTTCCGCAGGCGTTTGTGGAATGTGCCGTCGCGGATCAGCAGCCGGTCGAGGCGGAACCAGTGGGCGGGGAAACGCTTCGACAAAGCGAGGGCCAAGCCGCGGCCGAGGGTCGCGTCGGTGCCGGCGAGGTCGGTGATCAGGTGGTAATCGCCGACGCCGGGGGTGGCGATGTTCAGCGTGAGGTCGAGCCGCTCGGCGGCGGTGGCGAGCAACCGCCGGGCGGCCTCGGCGTGCTGGTCGTCCCACGGCTGCTCGGCGGGACGGTGAGCGATGGCCTCCCGCTCCTGCGGTTTCATCAGCGCGCCCACGGCCGAAAGCTCCCACGTCGGGTCGAGCCGCGGGCAGCCCAGCAGGTGGGCGACATCGGCAGGGGCGGGCTTGCGGGGGCCGCGCTGGAACGCCGGCATCGGGCGGGGCATGACCTTGGCAAGCAATCGCCGCGCCCGCTGGCACGCGGCTTGTTTCAGGAGCGGCATGAGCCAGACGATCCCCGCCACCGCCGATCCCGATGCCCGCGTGCTCCGTGCCGGCGGCGACGCCGACGTGGTTCGCCGCGACATCAACATCAGCCAAGACGAGCGGCAATTGAGCGTCGTGATGGGCATCGGCCTCACCGCCCTGGGCCTTTACAAGCGCGGCGGCTTGGGCCTGGGTATGGCGGCGGCCGGGGCGGGCATGGTCTTCCGCGGCGTCACCGGCCACTGCTACGGCTACCAACTGCTCGGCACCAGCACCGCCGAGCCTCACGCCGCCGATCCGACCAACCTCTACGAGCACGGCATTCGCCTCGAATCCAGCGTCACCGTCAGCCGGCCGGCCGAGGAGTTGTACGACTATTGGTCGGACCTGACGAATCTGCCGACATTCATGCCGCACGTCAAGCGGATCGAAGTGCGCGAGGGCGGCCAAAGCACGTGGTACATCCACGGCCCCGGCAACGTGCCGTTCCAGTACGAGGCCAAAACGATCAACGAGGACCGGCCGACGGTCATCGCGTGGCAAAGCGTTGGCGGCAGCGACATCCACCACGCCGGGGCCGTCCGCTTCACGCCCGTCGCCCACGGCACCGAGGTCCGCGCCGAGATCCAGGCCCTGCCGCCGGGCGGCCGCTGGCTCGGGGCCGCGGCCGAGCGGGTCATGAGCATGCTCGGCCAAAGCCCGCAGAACGACCTCGACCAAAGCCTGCGCAACTTCAAGCAATTGATGGAAGCCGGCGAAGTCGCCACCGTCGAGGGCCAACCCAGCGGCCGGGCCTCCGAGTAGATTCGACGCAACACGAACCCCAAAGCAACTGATGAAAGCCCTCACCTGGCACGGCAAGTACGACGTCCGCATCGAGAACGTCCCCGACCCCAAAATCCTCAACCCGCGCGACGCGATCCTCAAGGTCACCAGCACCTGCATCTGCGGCAGCGATCTGCACCTCTACGACGGCTACATCCCGCAAATGAAAAGCGGCGACATCCTCGGCCACGAGTTCATGGGCGAGATCGTTGAGCTGGGCCCCGAGGCCAGGCAGCGCCGCCCGGACCTGGTCGTCGGCGACCGTGTGGTCATCCCGTTCACCATCGCCTGCGGCAACTGCTACTTCTGCCAGAACCAGCTGTTTTCTTGCTGCGACAACTCCAACCCGACCGCCGAGACCGCCAAGCTGCTTTACGGCAAGGCCCCGGCCGGTCTGTTCGGCTACAGCCACATCCTCGGCGGCTACGCCGGCGGACAGGCGGAATACGTGCGCGTTCCCTTCGCCGACGTCGGGCCGTACAAGGTGCCCGACGGGCTCACCGACGATCAGGTCGTGTTCCTCACCGACATCTTCCCCACCGGCTACCAAGCCGCTTACAACTGCGGCCTCACCGGCGGCGAGACCGTCGCCATCTGGGGTGCCGGCCCCGTCGGCCTTTTCGCGCTCAAGTCGGCCCAACTGCTCGGGGCCGAGAAGGTGATCGTCATCGACGAGATCGAGGGCCGCCTGAAGCTCGCCGCCGAGGCCGGGGCGACGACCATCAACTTCCGCGACGACAGCGTGTTCGACAAGCTCGAGCACCTGACCGGCGGCCGCGGCCCCGACGCCGCCATCGACTGCGTCGGCCTTGAGGCCTGCGGTGCCCAGCTCGACGCCTACCTCGATCAGGCCAAGGCCGCCATGTTCCTCGCCACCGATCGCCCCCACGCCCTCCGCCAGGCGATCATGAGCCTGCGCAAAGCCGGCACCCTGAGCATTCCCGGCGTCTACGGCGGCCTCCTCGACAAGGTGCCCATGGGTGCCGCCTTCGCCAAAGGCCTGACGATGAAAATGGGCCAAACCCACGTCCAACGCTGGCTGCCCGACTTGATGGCCCACATCCAAAACGGCGACCTGGACCCGACCTTTATCATCAGCCACCGCATGACCCTCGCCGACGCCCCAGAAGGCTACCGCCTGTTCAAGGAAAAGCGGGACGATTACACAAAGATCGTCCTGAATCCCAGCTAGGCAGAAGGCATTACGTGATGCCGCGACGGACTACAGCAGATCGACCTGCACCTGGCCGTTGTGGTCGCCGGTGGTCAGCTTTTCCAGCACCTCGGCCGCTTGGTCGTTGTCGCGGCAGGGGATGAAGACGCCGCCGAGTTTGGCACCGCGCTTGCCGGCCGCGGCGAGGTGTTCCTCGGCCACCGCCGGCTCGCCGGCCTTGTCGTGAACGATGACGAACGGCCCGGCATCCTCGGGCACCTGGTAGATCGGCATGCCCGCAGCTTAGTGCACGGCCAGCGCGAGGGCCGCGGCGCCCACGGCCGTGAGCAGGCCGAGCGTCGCGCTGAACATGCTCACGACCTTGTCGGCCACCGGCACCGGGCCGGTGCGGGTGGTGACGCCCCAGGCCAGCAGCAAGTACGCCGCGGCGAGCGTGCTGATGCCGGCGAGCCGCCAGACCCAGGCCGCCGGGCCGAGGGCGGCGAGGGCCTCGACGCTGAAGACGACGGTGATGCCGATGAGCAAGAGCGCCAACGCCAGGGATAGGGCGGGCGTGAGCCGCCAGGTCCGGCGGCGGGGGGCGAGTTGGCGGCGGGACACGGCGGGCGTGGTCATCGGGCGTCGTCCTCGTGCGGCACCTGGCCGCGGTCCTTGACTTCCGGCAAGCCGGATTCCGGCGAAGCCCCCTTCGCATCGGCCAGCATTATCGCCAGCTGCGGCCGCCGGTCAATCAGCTTCCCGGCGTCCGACAAAAGCGTCGCCCGCCGGGCCAGATCGGCCGAAAGTGCCGGGTGGCCCTCGTGCTTCGCCGCCAGCCCCAGCAGCGCCGAAACCAGCGCCTGCTGCTCGGGCCGCAGCAGGGCCGCCAGTTCCAGCTTCTCCCGCCACTGCCCGAGCATAACCGGCCACGCCTGGACCCGGCCCTGGTAATCGAGCTGCGCGAGCATGACCAGCGCCGCCGGCTTGGCGGTAAGCGTCTGGCCGCGGAGGCGGTTGATCGCCTCGCGAGCTGCCGGCAGATCGTCGGCCTCGAGGGCGCTGTCGGCCAGCAGCAGTTGCGCCGGCAACGTTGCCCCGCGGCGGCCGATGAGCTGCAGCAGACTTGTCGCCGCGTGCTGGGCCTCGCCGAAGCGGCCCTGGGCGTGGCGGAGCATGGCGAGTTGGTGGAGCGTCGCCAGCTTCAGCGGCCGCAGCACGCCGAACCGCGTCGCCGCCGCCTCGACCCGCTTTTGGGCCGCCTCGTGCTTGCCCATGGCCAACAACTGCCCGGCCTCGGCGGTGATCGGGCCGGCCTTGAGGCTCCACGTCAGCAAGCCCATCCACCCCAGCAGCAGCCCGCCGCCGACGATGTCGGCCCACGGCAGCCCGGCGATGCCCAACGCCAGCGCGGCCCCGGCCACCGCCAGCACGATCCGCTGCAGCCACACACCCACCGTCACGTCACGCCGCAAACGCTGGATGAGTTGGCCGGTTGTCATCGGGTTGCCGCTCATGAATCCACCGCCTCGGCGTCCTGCCAGAGCTGGGCGGCGGGGTGCGCCTCGGCCACGGCCCGCAGCTCCGGATAACGCCGCCGCAGTTCCACGGCCGGCACGAGCAGTGTTGCATCCCGCCACCGCCTCGTCGCCTCGTCGGCCAGCCCGAGCGCCTCGGCCGTGAGCGCGCCCAACGCGTGGAAGTCGGCCGATCGCTCGCCCAGCGCGTCGCCGGCAGCGGTTTGCATTTGCTGGAAAGTCGCCTCGGCCTCGTCGTGGTGGTTGGTGAGCACGTCGCGGTACATCTCGGCCAACGTCGTCGCTGCCCGCGTCTCGGGCGGGGCGTGCTCGCCCATCTCCGCCAGCTCACGCCGGGCACCGCGCAGCGCGGTGTCGGCGTCGAGCAGCCGGCCGGTGCGCAACCGCATGAGCGCTTGCGCCGCCCGCAGCATGGCCACCGGCGGCCCGGCGATTTCCCGCACCACCTGATCGGCCAGCGCGTCGGCCTCGTCGAACTTGTGGTGACGCGACAGCACCATGACCAGCAGGATCAAACTCTGTGCCCGCGCCCCCGGCTCCCGCACCGGCCTCGAAAGCAACAAATCTGCCGCAGCCACCGCCGCGGGCCACTGCCGCAGAGAAACGGCCTCCTGCAACACCCCCGCCAACGCCATGTCCTTCCGCACGCCGTTGCGCACGCTGACCAGGAACCCTGCAATTCCCGCCGCCGCCCCGCCGAGCAGCAGGATCATCACCAGCCGCGTGGAGAGTGCAAAGCCCCCCGCTCCGCCAACCAGCAACAGCGCCGCCAGCCCCAGAAACGCCGCCCCCATTGCCAAGGGCCCCACCGCCACCCGCCGCCGCGGCACCGCTGAATCGGCGATCCATCGCTCGGCGGAACGATCCAACGGATTGCGAGCAGACGCGGCCACGCAGGCAGCTTAGGACCGCTCACCCTGCCCCCACCGTCACCGCGGCGGAGGGGGCCAGCGACATGAAGAGATGTGAAGACACCGCTGCCGAACCCGATCCGGCCGGCGGGTGCGTCACGCACGGATCGCACGGAGCGATTTTGTCGCTGGATCCCATTGCGCCACCGTGGGCAGCACGTCGACTCGGGCGGCGTACGCGATGTCGGCGGCGAGGCCGGCGGCCTGCACGTCTTGGCCGCCGGTGCTGGTCGTCAGCACCTCCCGCGGGTCGGCGTCGGCCAGCGGCAGCGTGAGCTTCGCGGCGTCGCCGTCCATCGTGTAGCCGGCGGCGAGGAGACGTTTCATGACTTGGGCCGCCCCGCAAAGGTCTTCCACGGCCAGGCGACCTTTTGTGCCGGCGGCGAGAAGCGTGACATCGCGCTCGGTGGCCGCGAGCGCTTCGGCGGTGGCGGTGGCGTTGACGAGGGCGGCGGCGAGCACCAATCGGCCGCGGCGGGCGGCGAGCAGGGCGCGGGTGCCGTTGGTCGTCGCCATCACGATCGTCTTGCCGTCGACCGCGTCGGCAATGAAGTCGCCGGGCGAGTTGCCGAAATCGAACCCCGGGTACGGCAGGCAATCCCGCTCGCCGGCAAGCAGGACGTTTGCGCCGCGGTGCTTGACCACCTCCCGGTGCGTCTCGCACGGCACAACCGCCTGCGCCCCGTGATGCAACGCGGCGACAATGGACGTGGTCGCCCGCAGCACGTCGAAGACGGCCACCGCCCGGTCCAATGTGTCACTGCGCAACAACCCCGACGGCAACGGCACCACACGCACGCTCGGCATGCGACCACCATACCCGCATCACCTCCGTGAGGTCGCCGCGCGGCTTGCCCCGCGCGTCCGGCGGCCACTTGAGGCTTACGGTGCCGCGATGCAGAAGACGGTGGTGGTCAACGTCGTCGGGCTCTCACCGGCACTTCTGGAGCACGCGCCGCACGTGGCCGCGCTCGCCCGCGACGGGCAACTGGTGAGCATTCGCCCGCCGCTGCCGGCGGTGACGTGCACCAGCCAGTCGACCTACCTCACCGGCCGACCTCCCGCCAGCCACGGCATTGTCGGCAATGGCTGGTTCGATCGCGTCGACAACGAGGTGAACTTCTGGAAGCAGAGCAACGCCCTTGTCGCCGGCGAGAAGATCTGGGACGGCCTCAAGCGGCGGGACGGCTCGTTCACCTGTGCGAACCTGTTCTGGTGGTACGCGATGTACTCCGGGGCCGACGTGACCGTCACGCCGCGGCCGATGTACCCGGCGGACGGGCGGAAGCTGCCCGACATCTGGACCGATCCGCCGACGCTGCGGCGGGAGTTGCAGGCGAAGCTGGGGCAGTTCCCGCTGTTCAAGTTCTGGGGGCCGCTGGCGGACATCGAGAGCAGCCGCTGGATCACATCGGCGGCAATCGAGGTCGACAAGCGGCACGACGCGACGCTCACGCTCATCTACCTGCCGCACCTCGATTACCCGCTGCAACGCCTCGGCCCGCACCACGCCGACATCCCAACCGAGGTCGCCAAGGTCGACGCCGAGGTCGGGCGCCTGATCGACCACTTCACAAGCCGCGGAGCGAAGGTGATTGTCCTCAGCGAGTACGGCATCGAGCCCGCGACGACGCCGATCCACCTCAACCGCGTTTTCCGCGAGCGCGGCTGGCTGACCGTCCGCGAGGAACTCGGCCGCGAGCTGCCCGACGTCGGCGCGAGCCAAGCCTTCGCCGTGGCCGACCACCAGATCGCCCACATCTACCTCAACCGCCCCGGCCCGACGCGGCAGGAAGTCGTCGACGCGGTGGCCGCGGTGCCGGGCGTGGACCGCGTGCTCAGCGGCGAGGCCAAAGCCGCCGCCGGCCTCGCCCACAATCGGGCCGGCGACCTTATCGCCGTCGCCGACGCCGGGGCGTGGTTCACCTACTACCACTGGCTCGACGAGGCCCGCCGCCCCGACTACGCCCCCACCGTCGACATCCACCGCAAGCCCGGCTACGACCCGTGCGAACTGTTCCTCGACCCCGCCCGCCCGCTCATCAAAGCCCGCGTCGCCGGTCGACTATTGCAGAAAAAGCTGGGGTTCCGCGCCCTGCTCGACGTGATTCCCACCGACGCAACGCTGGTGAAAGGCACCCACGGCCGCCCCGACTTGCCCGCGGCCGACGGCCCCCTGCTGATCGCCAGCGATGCCGACGCCGTGCCGGGCGACACCGTTGAGGCAACGCAAGTCCGCGGCATCATCGAGCGGCACGTGCTTGGGTGAGGCAACCGCGGTAGGATGCCGCCGGAGCGAGGCATGACCCAAGCAAACACCAAGAACACCAAAAACATCGAGAGTTTCGAGACCGAGAGCCGCACCTTCGAGCCGCCGGCCGACTTCGCCAGCAAGGCCCACGTCCAGTCGATGGACGAGTACCGCCGGCTTTGGCAGCAGAGTGTGGATGACCCCGACGCGTTCTGGGGCGAGGTCGCCAAGACGTTCACGTGGATGAAGCCGTTCGACTCGGTGCTCGGCGGCAGCGTGCCGGACGTCACGTGGTTCGGCGGCGGGCAGACGAACCTGGCGGCGAACTGCCTCGACCGCATTATCGAGCAAGGCTACGGCGAGAAAGCAGCGATCATCTGGGAGGGCGAGCCGGTCGATGAAGCTGGCACGCCGGAGGTGCGGACGATCAGCTACAACGATCTGGCCGCCGAGGTCGGGCGGATGGCGAACGGCTTGAAGGTACTGGGCGTGCGTAAGGGCGACGTCGTCACGATTTACTTGCCGATGATCCCCGAGGCCGTCGCGGCGATGTTGGCGTGCGCGCGGATCGGGGCGCCGCACTCGGTGATTTTCGCCGGGTTTTCCGCCAGCGCGATCGCCGACCGGATGACGGACGCGGCCAGCAGGTTCGTCCTGACCAGCGACGGCGCCCACCGCCGCGGCAAGGTGTTGCCGCTCAAGGAGACGGTGGACGAAGCGCTGCAGAAAGTCGAGGCCAGCAAGGTCGTCGTCTTCCAGCGGTGCGGCAACGAGACGCCGATGACCGGGGGCCGCGATGTGTGGGCGGACGAAGCGTTCGGCAGTCAATCGCCCGACTGCCCGCCGGAGCCGATGGACTCCGAGGACTTGCTGTTCGTCCTCTACACCAGCGGCAGCACCGGCAAGCCCAAGGGCATTATGCACACCACCGCCGGGTACATGGCCCACGCCTACCTGACGAGCAAGTACACCTTCGACCTCAAAGACTCCGACGTCTTCTGGTGCACGGCCGACGTCGGCTGGGTGACGGGGCACAGCTACATCGCCTACGGGCCGCTCTTGAACGGGGCGACGTGTTTGATGTATGAAGGTGCGCCGAACTTCCCGGATTGGAGCCGGTTTTGGCAGATCGTCGAGCGGCACAACGTGACGATCTTTTACACGGCCCCGACGGCGATCCGGGCGTTCATGAAGGCCGGCGACGAACCCTTGCAGGGCCGCGATCTGTCGTCGCTCCGCCTGCTCGGCACGGTGGGCGAGCCGATCAATCCCGAGGCGTGGATGTGGTACCACGAGAAGATCGGCGGCGGCCGTTGCCCGATCGTGGACACCTGGTGGCAGACCGAAACCGGCGGCATCATGATCGCCCCGCTGCCCGGCGTGACGCCCACCAAACCCGGCAGTTGCACGTTCCCCCTGCCCGGCGTGGTGCCGAAGATCGTCAACGAGCAGGGCGAGGAAGTGCCCGACGGCGAGGGCGGCCTGTTGGTGATGACGCAGCCCTGGCCGCACATGCTCCGCACGCTGCACGGCGACCACGAGCGGTTTAAAGACGTCTACTTCGGCAAGTTCCCCGGCATCTATTTCGCCGGCGACGGCGCCCGCAAAGATCAAGACGGGTACTATTGGGTGCTGGGCCGTGTGGACGACGTGATCAACGTCTCCGGCCAC